>NZ_JAJUFV010000173.1 GCF_029263575.1 Microbacterium sp.
CGCGCAGCGCCGGACGCTAGCGCGCAGAGCCCGCGGGCGCGCGGCGCGCCGTCGACCCGCGCACGATCAGCTCGAACGGCAGAGCCGCATCTTCCGTGCTCGTCTCGCTTGCTTCGAGCCCGGCGAGTACCGCCTCGGCGGCGCGCTCGCCCTGCGCGAGCGGAAACTGATCGACGGTCGTCAGCCGAAAGAACTCGCCCAGCTCATGTCCGTCGATCCCGACGATCGAGAGCTCCTCCGGCACGGAATAGCCGAGGTCGCGCGCCGCGAGTAGCGCGCCGATCGCCATCTCATCGGATGCCGCGAACACGGCCGTCGGGCGTACTCCCGGTCGCCCCAGCAGTTGTTTGGCGGCGCGGTATCCGCCCTCGACCGTGAAATCGGCGGGTTCGAGGAAGGCGGGGTTCGGGGTGATCCCGGCATCCGCCAGCGCCCGCTCGAAGCCGTGGCGACGATTCGTGGGAATGTGGAAGTCGAGGTCGAACTCGGGGTTCGCACCGATGTGCGCGATCTCGGTATGGCCGAGGCTCAACAGGTGCTCGGTCGCGAGCTGCGCGAGGGCGACGTCGTCGACCGTGAGTGTTTCGAGCTTCGGATTCGGCCCGCCGATCGCGATGACCGGCAGGCCGAGTGCGAGCAGCTGATCGGTCTCGGTCTCGTCGAGTTCGATCGACACGGCGATGATCGCATCGACGCGTTGGCGGCGCAGGGCGGTGTCGAATACGCTGCGCCGAACGTCGCGGTCAGCGGTGATGTTGTACAGCGTGATGTCGTATCCGTGCCGCATCAGGGCGCTGGAGACCCCCGAGAGCACCGTGCTGAAGAACCAGCGATCGAGGAAAGGGACGATGACGCCGACGTTGGTCGTGCGTCCCGAGGCGAGACTCGACGCGCGGGACGACACCACATAGCCCAGTGACTGGGCGGCAACCTGCACCCGCTCCCGGGATGCAGCCGACACATGGCCGCGACCGCTGAGGGCGCGCGAGACCGTAGCCGTAGAGACTCCGGCCAGTCGCGCGACCTCATCGATGCTCACCATGGAATATATGTCGACCCGGGTGTCAGGCCTTCGTGTACCAGGCAGCCGTGTTCACCGGCAGTGCCGTGCCCTCGAACGCCTGGCTCTGCACGACGAATGTCACATCATCACCGAGCGGCAGCGGCTCTGTGCCGAGGTTGACGGCCACGTGCAGCTCACCGCGGCGGAAGGCGACAGCATCCGCACCGCAGTCTTCCCACACCAGCGCGCCGCTGCCCAGCCCGCGCTCGCGACGCTCGCGCAGCAGCTTCTTGTACAGGTTCAGCGTCGAGGACTCATCGCTCTCTTCGACATCACGGGCGAATGTCGCCCACTCGGCAGGCTGCGGCAACCACGCGCTTCCGGTGTCGTTGAAGCCGAAGGCCGGAGCATCCGCCTGCCACGGGATAGGCACGCGGCATCCGTCACGCCCGTCCCGCTCGCCGGTCGGGCGATACCAGGGCGGGTCCTGACGGAACTCGTCGGGAATCTCCATCGCCTCGGGGAGCCCGAGCTCTTCGCCCTGGTAGAGGTACGACGACCCGGGAAGCGAGAGCATCACGGTGGTGGCGGCACGGCCGCGCGCGAGGCCGATGGCCGCATCGGGCTTGCCGGGGGAGTTGGGGCCGATGCCCTCACCCTGCGGATTGTCGGCGGTCAGCGCCAGACGCGAGGCGTGGCGCACGACGTCGTGGTTCGACAGCACCCACGTGCTGGGCGCGCCGACGCTGCCGAACTCGTCGAGCGATTCGCGGATGACCTCGGCCAGCGCCTTCGCCTCCCACGGGGTCATCAGATACGGGAAGTTGAAGGTCTGGTGCATCTCGTCGGGCCGCACCCACAGGGCCGTCTGCTTGAGCGTCGGGAGCCAGGCTTCACCGCACAGCGCGCGATCGCCGTCGTACTCGGCGAGCACCTTATGCCAATCACGGTATATGTCGTGCACGCCGTCTTGACCCCAGTAGGGAACGCTCGCCTCGCCGCCGCCCATCGAGTCGGCGTCGGCCACCGGAGCGTAGTCGGGGAGGCCTGCCTCTTTGACCATGCCGTGTGCGACATCAACGCGGAACCCGTCGACACCCCGGTCGAGCCAGAAGCGCAGAATCGAGCGGAACTCCTCCTTGACCTCCTCATTGGTCCAATCGAAGTCGGGCTGCGTCGGGTCGAAGATGTGCAGATACCACTGGCCAGGGGTGCCGTCGGATTCGGTCACGCGCTCCCACATGCCGCCGCCGAAGACGCTCTGCCAGTTGTTCGGAGGCAGCTCCCCGTTCGCACCCTTGCCGTCGCGGAACACGTAGCGTGCACGCTCGGGGCTGCCGGGCCCGGCCTTCAGAGCCTGCTGGAACCACTCATGCTGATCGGACGAGTGGTTGGGAACGAGGTCGACGATGACGCGGATGTCGCGGGCGTGCGCCTCGGCGAGCATGGTGTCGAAGTCGGCGAGCGTGCCGAACAGGGGATCGACATCGCGATAGTCGGCGACGTCGTAGCCGGCGTCTTTCTGCGGGCTCGTCATGAACGGGCTGAGCCAGATCGCGTCGACACCGAGGTCTTGCAGAGCACTCAGCCGGCTGGTGATGCCGGGAAGGTCGCCGATGCCGTCGCCCGTCGAATCGGCGAAGGAGCGGGGGTAGATCTGGTAGATGACGGCGCTGCGCCACCATTCGGAACCGGGGGCCGCGATCTGTTCAAGCTCAGTCATGCGACGAGCCTACTGCAAGCGCTTACAGTTTTTCGACCGGAGCCAGCGGCGAGGATCACTACCCGCCCGCGATCACGACGTTGACGGGGGCCTTGCCCTGCAGCATCCGCTCGATCTGAGTCCGCACGAGGCGGGCGATCCGGGGAGTCATCGCAGTGGATGCCCCGCCCACGTGCGGGGAGATGAGGACGCCGTCGGTGCGCCAGAGCGGATGCTCCGCCGGAAGCGGTTCGGGATCCACGACGTCGAGCGCCGCACGGATCCGCCCACCCTGGCGGACAAGGGCGTCAGAATCGATCAGGGTGCCGCGGCCGACGTTCACCAGCAGCGCGTCATCGGCCATGCGCGCCAGCAGGTCATCGCTGAAGAGGTGATGTGTCTCATCGCCGCCAGGGAGGGCGAGAATGACGATCTCGGCGTCGGCCAGCAGGCCGGGCAACTCGTCGATCGCGTGCACGTCGACCTTGCCGAGACGCTCGTGCCAGATCGGACGCGCGCGCCGAGCGACCACGGTCAGATCGACGTCGAACGGCTCGAGCCGCAGCGCGATGGCCTCGCCGACGCCGCCGAAACCGACCAGCAGCACCCGCCGGTCGGCGAGGCTGTCGGCGAACACGGGTGACCACTGGCCCTCCTGCTGAGCGAGCACGAACCGCGGCAGCTGCCGCTGCGCGGCGAGCGTGAGGGCCAGAGCGAGCTCTGCGGTCGAGGTCTCATGCACGCTCGAGGCGTTCGCGAAGGCGAGGCCGGGCGGCAGGGTCGCGCTGACGCCGTCGTATCCGATCGACTGGCTCTGCACGAGCCCGATGTCCAGCCCCGCCAGAGCGTCGAGTCCCGAGCTGCCGCCCATGTACGGCGGTACGACGATGTCGATGCGCTCCCGCGGTGCGGGAGATGCCATGTCCCAGACGTGAAGGTCGACGCCGTCGGGCAGCGGGCCGATGTCTTCGGCGAGGCGGTCGGTGGGAACGGTGACGAAGAGGCTCACATCCCGAGCCTATCGACCGAGCGCGCGGGCGCGAGTACGCTCAGCGTGAAACCCACCTGAGGAGGACGCCGTGATTCCCGAGATCAACTACTGGGCTGTGCTGCTGGCGACCGTGGGCAGCATGATCGTCGGATCCGTCTGGTACATGCCGCAGACCTTCGGCAGGCGGTGGGCGAAGCTCGCCGGCGTCGACATCGAGAACCCGCAGATCACAGCCGCCCAGGCGTGGATGCCGATCATCATCAGCATCCTCATGAGCTTCGTGACGGCATGGGCGCTGGCCGGGGCATCCGTCATCGCCTGGCACTTCTACGAAGGATCGTTCTTCATCGCCGCCGTCGTGACCGCGGTGCTGCTGTGGGCGGGGTTCACCGCGGCGCGTCTCATCACCCACGACTCGTTCGAGGGACGCCCGACCAACCTCACCGTGATCAACATCGCGCACGAGCTGGTCACGATCGCCGTCATGGCGGCACTGATCGGCGTGTGGCCGCCGGCGGGCACGATCTGACCGCCGGTGCCCGGTGAGTCTCAGCTGGCCGGTTGACGTGGTGCCGGTACAGACGTCGGTTCAGATCCCGGATGGATGGTGAAATCTCGGGTAACCGGCATGCAGATGGGATCTCGGCCGACAAGTGTGTCGGGCGGATGCCGCGGCATCCGTCGAATCGACCGGCTACGCGAATCGGACTCTCAGGCCGCGACGCGGGCGATCGCGCTCGCGAAGAACGCGAGTCCGTCGACGCCGCTGCGCATCGCGGCAGTCGTGTCGGGGCCGAAGCCCGCCTCGGTGGCGTGCTCGGGGTGCGGCATGAGCCCGACCACGTTGCCCGCCGGGTTCGTCAGACCGGCGATGTCGCGCAGTGACCCGTTCGGGTTCACGCCTGCGTAGCGGAAGGCGACGAGGCCCTCGCCTTCGATGCGGTCGAGTGTCTCATCGTCGGCGGTGTAGCCGCCCTCGGCGTTCTTGAGCGGAATGATGATCTCTTGGCCCTGGGTGAACTGGTTCGTCCAGGCCGACGAGGTGTTCTCGACGGTGAGCTTCTGGTCACGGCGCACGAAGTGCTGGTGGTCGTTGCGAATCAGGCCGCCCGGCAGCAGGTGTGCTTCGACGAGCATCTGGAATCCGTTGCAGATGCCGAGAATCGGCATGCCCCCCGCAGCGGCGTCTTTGACCTCGGTCATGATCGGCGACAGCGCCGCGATCGCGCCGCTTCGCAGGTAGTCGCCATAGCTGAAGCCACCGGGCAGCACGAGCGCGTCGACGCCGTCGAGGTCGTGCGATCCGTGCCAGAGCGCGACGGGTTCGGCGCCGGCGAGGCGCACGGCGCGCTGGGCGTCTCGGTCATCGAGTGAACCGGGCCAGGTGATGACGCCGATGCGCACGGTCATTCGACGACCTCGATGCCCACGACGTCTTCGATGACCGAGTTCGACAGCACGTCTTCGGCGATCCTCGACGCCTCGGCGAGGATCTCATCTGTGACCTCGCCGTCGACCGTGAGCTCGAAGCGCTTGCCGATGCGTACGTCGCTGAAGCTGGTGACTCCGATGCGCGAGAAGGCGCCGGAGACGGCCTTTCCCTGCGGGTCGAGCAGCTCTGATTTGGGCATGACGTCGACGACGATGGTGGGCATGAACGGCTCCAGAAGTCGCGGGAAGGCGGGCACGCCCAAGTCTAGTGCGCGTGCGAGTGCCCGTCAGGAGTGGAAGACGGTGTGCAGATCGCCGACGGCCTCGCGACCGCCCAGACCCTCGATCTCGAACAGCACCGAGATGCCTGCGACGTGCGATCCCAGCCGCTCGAGGAGCTGGCGTCCGGCGGCGAGCGTGCCGCCGGTGGCGAGCACATCGTCGATGAGCAGAACGCGCGAGCCCTGAGGAAGGTCGTCGTGCATTTCGATCGTGGCGGTGCCGTACTCGAGTGAGTAATCGACGGATGCCGCGGGGCGAGGGAG
>NZ_JAJUFV010000174.1 GCF_029263575.1 Microbacterium sp.
CGCTCTGCGTCCGCGGGGCTTTTGAGTATCGGTCAGGTGCTGGCCAGGCTCACCCCTGAGTTCCCGGAGCTCACCTCCAGCAAGCTCCGGTTTCTCGAAGTGCAGGGCATCGTCACCCCCTCGCGCACGGAATCCGGCTATCGGAAGTTCTCACCGGCCGATATCGAGCGCCTGCGCCTCGGGCTCACGCTTCAGCGCGATCACTACCTGCCCTTGAGCATCATCCGCGAGCAGCTCGACGAGGCTGAGGCGAACGGCGAATCGGCCACGTCTTTCACGCCGCCGCCGTCGATCGCTCCGCCGCCGCGCCGGTACCGACGTGATGAACTGCTTTCCGCGGCTGGCGCGGGGCCGCAGATTCTCAACGACGCCATCAGCACAGGCATCATCGCCGCGGCCGAGACCTATCCGGAGTCCACGGTCACGCTGTTGCGGGGTCTGGTCGCGCTCGATCGCCACGGCATCGAGCCCCGCCACCTGCGCACGCTCCGCCAGAGCGCCGAACGCGAGGTCTCGTTGATCGAATCGGCCATGTCGGCGCTTCTGCGCCGCACGGATGCCACGTCGCGAGAGAAGGCGCGCGAGATGGCCCCCGAGCTCGCAGCGAAGATCGGCGAGGTGCGTTCGCTCTTCGTCACCGAAGCGCTCTCACGGGTGCTTTCGTAACGAACTGGTTGCGACACACCTTCGCAGAAGCGCGGATGTCGTTGCCGGTACCGGGGCACTGCTCTAGCGTGGAGGTAACTGCTCCAGGGAGGATTTCAGATGAATGCGGAAGAGCTGTCAGGCAACCCGCGGTTCGTGAGTGAACTCCTCTTCACGGACGGGCTTCCGGCGATGGACGACGAAGTCGGCTACCGCGGCGCTGTCGCGGCCCGTGCGGCTGGCATCACCTATCGTCAGCTCGACTACTGGGCTCGCACCGAACTCGTCGAGCCGACCGTTCGCAGCGCCACCGGATCGGGCTCGCAGCGTCTGTACGGCTTCCGCGACATCCTCGTGCTCAAGCTCGTGAAGCGCCTGCTCGACACCGGTATCTCACTGCAGCAGATTCGCACGGCTGTCGAGCAGCTTCGTGCCGCCGGCATCCGCGATCTCGCCGGAACGACGCTCATGAGCGACGGGGCGTCCGTCTATCTGTGCACGTCGAACGATGAGGTCATCGACCTCGTGAGCCGCGGCCAGGGCGTGTTCGGCATCGCCGTGGGCAAGGTGCTGCGCGAGGTCGAGTCGACGCTCGTCGACTTCGACGCCACCGCGCCAGACCCGGTCGACGAGCTCAGCGCCCGGCGCGCCAAGCGCACGGCATAACGCGGCGATCTTCGCCCCGAGGCGCCGTGCTTTGCGGCGTCCGCTTCGTGCTGCTCAGTTGCCGGTCTCCGGAACAGGGATGCGGCCGGTGCGCACGATGCGGTCGAGCAGCAGATCGAAATCTGCCGCGAGCTCTTGTGCCGAGTCGCCGGGCCAGATGTGCAGCGGCTTCGCCGCACCCTGCGCCTGCTGCAATGATGTGCGCTCAGGCAACTGCGGCGAGAGAACCAGCGGACCGAACATGTCACGCAGCTCTTTGATGCGGAACTGGTGTTCGATCGACTGCGGACGAACGCGGTTGACCACGATGCCCAACGGCTGAAGGCGGGGAGAGAGGCCGCGGCGAATCTCTTCGATCGCACGCAGTGCACGGTCAGCGGCGGCAACCGAGAACAGCCCCGGTTCGGTGACCACGACGACACGGTCGCTGGCGGCCCAGGCCGTACGGGTGAGTGCGTTCAGCGAGGGAGCGCAGTCGATGAGGACGAGGTCATAGTCGCTCTCGACGGCGGCAAGCGCCTCTTCGAGCTTCCACACGTCGCGCACACTCGGATGCGGGCCGTCATAGTTGATGGCCGACGGACTGCCGATCAGCACGTCGATGGTGCCGGGGTGCACCTTCGCCCAGCCGCTGGAGGTGATCGCCTGACGGACGACCTTCTCTTTCGGGTTCGCCAGAACATCGGCGATGTTGAGGCGACCCGCGATTTGGATATCCATCCCGGTGGACACATCGGACTGCGGATCGAGGTCGACGACAAGAGTACGGATGCCTCGGGCGAAGGCCGCTGAGGCCAACCCGAGCGTCACGGTTGTCTTGCCGACGCCTCCCTTGAGAGAGCTGACGCTGAGTACGTGCACGGAGACAACGTTACCTTCCTCTAGGCTTAGTGAACACTCAGCCCCGCCCCGTGTGCGTCGAAACCGGCGTGCGTCGAGCCCTCAGAGGTGTGCATGTTCCAGAAGATCCTTGTGGCCAACCGCGGCGAGATCGCCATCCGTGCGTTCCGGGCTGCGTTCGAGACCGGTGCACGCACCGTCGCCGTTTTCCCGTACGAAGACCGCGGATCCCAGCACCGGCTGAAAGCCGATGAGGCCTACGAGATCGGTGAACGCGGCCACCCCGTTCGCGCATACCTTGACGTCGACGAGATCATTCGCGTTGCACTCGAATCCGGTGCGGATGCGATCTACCCCGGATACGGGTTTCTATCGGAGAACCCCGAGCTCGCGGAGAAGGCCGCAGCCAACGGGATCGTCTTCATCGGCCCGCCGTCGAACGTGCTCGAGATGGCCGGCAACAAGGTCGAGGCGAAGCGCCACGCGATCGAAGCGGGTGTTCCGGTGCTGCGCTCGAGCGCGGCATCCGACAATGTCGATGCGCTCGTCGCCGAGTCAGACGAGATCGGATTTCCCCTGTTCGCCAAGGCCGTCGCCGGCGGCGGCGGGCGAGGCATGCGCCGCGTCGAGACCCGCGAAGAGCTCGCGCCAGCGCTGGCTGAGGCCATGCGCGAAGCGGAGAGCGCCTTCGGCGACCCGCGGATGTTCCTCGAGCAGGCGGTGCTCCGCCCCCGCCACATCGAGGTGCAGATCCTCGCCGACAAGACCGGCGAGACGGTACACCTGTTCGAACGTGACTGCTCGGTGCAGCGCCGCCACCAGAAAGTCGTCGAGATCGCACCGGCTCCGAACCTGGACGACGAGATCCGCTCAGCCCTGCACGGATACGCCATCGCCTTCGCCCGTTCGATCGGCTACGAGAACGCCGGCACGGTCGAGTTCCTGCTCGAGACCGCGGGGGAGCGCACGGGCGAAGTCGTCTTCATCGAGATGAACCCGCGCATCCAGGTCGAGCACACCGTCACCGAAGAGATCACCGACGTCGATCTTGTGCAGTCGCAGATGCGCATCGCCGCCGGCCAGACGCTCGAGCAGCTGGGTCTGCAACAGGGCGACATCCGCATGCGAGGCGCGGCCCTGCAGTCACGCATCACGACCGAGGATCCGACACAGGGATTCCGCCCCGACACGGGCAAGATCACCACCTACCGTTCACCGGGTGGCGCCGGCATCCGCCTCGACGGTGGAACAGTGCACCAGGGTGCCCAGATCAGCCCGCACTTCGACTCCATGCTCTCGAAACTCACCTGCCGCGGGCGTGACTTCCCCGCCGCGGTGGCACGTGCGCGCCGAGCACTGGCGGAGTTCCGCATCCGCGGTGTCTCCACCAACATCCCGTTCCTGCAGGCGCTGCTCGACGACGAAGACTTCATCAACGGCGACGTCAGCACCTCGTTCATCGACGACCGCCCCGATCTGCTGCGTGGCCGCGTCTCCAAAGACCGCGGCACCAAGTTGCTCAACTGGCTCGTCGACGTCACAGTCAACAAGCCCAACGGCGCCCACCCGGGCAGTGTCGACCCCGCTTCGAAGCTGCCGCAGATCGACCTTTCGTCCCAGCCGCAGCCGGGCTCGCGCCAGCGGCTGCTCGAGCTCGGACCCGAGGGATTCGCCCGCAGCCTGCGTGAACAGCCCGCCCTGGCGATCACCGACACGACGTTCCGTGACGCGCACCAGTCGCTGCTGGCCACGCGCGTTCGCACGAAAGACCTCGTCGCCGCGGCGCCGTACCTCGCGCGCCTGACCCCGGGACTCCTGTCGGTGGAGGCCTGGGGAGGAGCGACCTACGACGTGGCCCTGCGCTTCCTCGGCGAAGACCCGTGGGAGCGGCTGGACAAGCTGCGCGAAGCGCTGCCCAACATCAACATCCAGATGCTGCTGCGCGGACGCAACACGGTCGGCTACACCCCCTACCCGACCCGGGTGACGGAGGCATTCGTCACTGAAGCGGCATCCAGCGGCGTGGACATCTTCCGCATCTTCGACGCGCTCAACGACGTTTCGCAGATGCGCCCGGCGATCGATGCCGTTCGCGGCGTCGGATCAGCCGTCGCCGAGGTGGCGCTGTGCTACACCGGCGACCTGCTGAACCCGGACGAAGAGCTCTACACGCTCGACTACTACCTGCGCCTCGCCGAGCAGATCGTGGATGCCGGTGCCCACGTGCTCGCCATCAAAGACATGGCGGGGCTCCTGCGCCCGGCGGCGGCAGCACAGCTCGTCACGGCCCTGCGCGAACGTTTCGACCTGCCGGTGCATCTGCACACCCACGACACTCCGGGCGGGCAGCTCGCGACCTTGCTCGCAGCCAGCGCCGCCGGCGTCGACGCCGTTGATGCGGCATCCGCTCCGCTGTCGGGCACGACGAGCCAGCCCTCGCTGTCTTCACTGGTTGCCGCTCTCGCGCACACCGACCGCGACAGCGGCATCGACCTCGACGGTGTGTCTGATCTCGAACCGTACTGGGAAGCCGTGCGCAACCAGTACGCGCCGTTCGAGTCCGGTCTTCCCGGGCCCACCGGCCGGGTCTATCACCACGAGATCCCTGGCGGTCAGCTGTCGAACCTGCGTCAGCAGGCGAAGGCTCTGGGTCTGGCAGATGACTTCGAGCTCATCGAAGACATGTATGCTGCAGCCGACCGCATCCTCGGTCGCGTGCCGAAGGTCACGCCCTCGTCGAAGGTTGTCGGCGACCTCGCCCTGCACCTCGCCGCGGTAAAGGCCGACCCCACTGATTTCGAGGCGAACCCGGAGAAGTACGACGTTCCCGACTCGGTCGTCAGCTTCATGGCGGGGGAACTCGGCGACCTGCCCGGCGGATGGCCAGAGCCGTTCCGCACCAAGGTCCTCGCGGGTCGCGAGGTGCGCACGGGCCTCACCGAGATCTCTGTTGACGATGAAGCGGCACTGGCCGGCACCAACGTCGAGCGGCGTGAGCGACTGAACACACTGCTGTTCCCCGCGCCGACGCGCGAGTTCGCGCAGCAGCGCGAGCTCTACGGTGACGTCTCGCTTCTCGACACCAGTGACTACCTCTACGGGCTGGTGCAGGGGCAGGAACACGTGGTCGAGATCGATCGCGGCGTTCAGCTGTATGTCGGGCTCGAGGCGATCGGCGAGGCAGACGACCGCGGAATGCGCACTGTCATGACCACCCTCAACGGTCAGCTGCGCCCCGTGTTCGTGCGAGACCGCTCGGTCGCTGTCGACGTGCGCGAGGTCGAGAAGGCCGATACGTCCAAGCCCGGTCAGGTGGCCGCGCCGTTCTCCGGAGTGGTCTCGCTGAAGTGTGAGGTCGGCGACACTGTTCGTGCCGGTGAAGCCGTCGCATCCATCGAGGCGATGAAGATGGAA
>NZ_JAJUFV010000175.1 GCF_029263575.1 Microbacterium sp.
ACAACGACCAGCCGCCCCCGCACCCGCCTCGCGCTCGGCAGCCGCGGATCCGGGTCCAGCGGCGAGCAGGTTCCCGCGGGCGCGCTCGCGGCGAAGGACGCGTCCTACGCCCTCGCGTGGCAGGTGGAGCATAACGGCCCGTGGACCGCCGAGATCGGCGAGACCGGCCGCGGTGCCTACCTCGCCCTCACGGGCCCGACCGATCAGGAGCATCAGTGGAACGTGCGACTGGCGGGCGGCGATTCGTTCCGCACCGTTCCCGTGTCGCTCGCGGTCTCGACGGGCGATGTGGACGATGCCCTGCGTGCGCTCGCTCGACAGCGTCGCGCGATCCGACTCCCCCGCCGAGCAGACGAGGCGCTGCCGGTCGTGTTCAACGACTATATGAACACCCTCATGGGCGACCCCACGACCGCAAAGCTCGTCCCCCCTCATCGACGCCGCGGCTTCCGCGGGCGCGGACATCTTCTGCATCGACGCCGGCTGGTACGCCGACGGAAGCTGGTGGGACGGCGTCGGCGAATGGCTGCCATCCGAGAAGCGCTTCCCCGGCGGCATCGCGGAAGTGACGGGTCGGATCCGCGAGCGCGGCATGGTGCCGGGGCTATGGTTGGAGCCCGAGGTCATCGGAGTGCGTTCCCCACTCGCTGCGACTCTGGCCGATGAGGCCTTCATTCAGCGTGCAGGCGTGCGCATCACCGAGCACGGTCGGCACCTGCTCGATCTGCGCCATCCTGAGGCCCGCGCCCATCTCGACGCCGTCGTCGACCGACTCGTGAACGAGTACGATATCGGATTCATCAAGATGGACGAGAACACGATGACGGGGCCGGGCTCCGATCTGTACGGCCTTGCGCCCGGACACGGTCTGCTCGAACATGCCCGCGCACTGCTGACGTGGATCGACGGCGTGCAGAAGCGCCACCCCGAACTTCTCATCGAGGCATGCGCATCAGGCGCCATGCGCATGGACTACGCGATGCTGTCGCGCCTGCACATGCAGTCGACCTCCGATCAGCAGAACCCGATCCGCTACGCGACCATCGCGGCCGCAGCGCCGGCGTCGATCCTGCCGGAGCAGGCCGGCAACTGGGGTTATCCGCAGGCGGGCATGAGCGACGAAATGCGCACGTTCTGCCTCGTGAACGGCATGCTCGGACGAATGTACCTCTCGGGCTACCTCAATCGCATGGCGCCTCACGAGGTCGCCGCCGTGCGCGAGGCCGTCACGGCGCACCGCACCGTCCTGGGCGATATCCGCGACCGCCTGCCATTCTGGCCGCTCGGTCTCCCGGCGTGGGACGCCGGCTGGACGAGCCTCGGCCTGTACTCGGGTGACCACGCCTATGTCTCGGTCTGGCGCCGCGCAGGCGATGCCGCAGCGGCACTCCACCTGCCTTGGGCCGCCCACCGCGACATTGAGGTGACCCCGT
The DNA here is from genome assembly GCF_029263575.1 of Microbacterium sp. Classification (GTDB taxonomy): domain Bacteria; phylum Actinomycetota; class Actinomycetes; order Actinomycetales; family Microbacteriaceae; genus Microbacterium. Next base: position 1,434 of record NZ_JAJUFV010000175.1, read on the forward strand.
TCTTCCCCGCTGACGCCAACGGCTGGTCGTGGGGTTGGGATGCCCAGAGCGCGATGCTCACCGTTTCGGCCCCCACCCTTGAGCCGAGTGCCCGCGTGCTCGAGGTCCGCACTCTCTGACACACGCAGCAGAGGAGGGGCGCACCCGCCCCTCCTCCGCCCTCGCTCACGCCGCTGCGCGCGCGCCGGCCTCCTCCCAGGCACCGGTGAAGTGGTTGAAGCAGCGCGAGTTGTCGAGCTTCGACCGGTCCGTGACGGCCTCGCCGCTGACGACTTTGCCGACCCGCTCGGGGTCCGGTGCGCTCGAGGCGAGCAGCTTCGTGTAGTCGTGGCGCGGATCCAGGATCACGGCATCCGATGGCCCTCGCTCGACGACGCGCCCCCGATAGAGCACGAGGATCTCGTCGGAGAAATGCCGCGCGGTGGCCAGATCGTGCGTAATGTAGAGCACCGCGAGCTCATCTTCGCGCTGAAGCCGGCCCATGAGATTCAGCACGTCGAGGCGGATCGACACGTCGAGCATCGACACGGGCTCATCAGCCAGAACCACCTGAGCGCCCGGTGCGAGGGCGCGGGCAATCGCGACGCGCTGCCGCTGGCCGCCCGAGAGCTCGTGTGGCCGACGTGCCGCAAACGACTCGTCGAGCCCCACGCGCCCCAGCATCTCGATGACCTTCGCATAGGTCGCTTCTGAGCCGCGAGTGCGCCCGTGCACCTTTAGCGGCCGCGCGATGTGGTGCGCAATCGAGTGAAACGGGTTCAGCGAAGCGAAAGGATCCTGGAACACCATCTGCACGTGCTTCCGGTAGTCGCGTGCCGCGACCTCGACCCCGTCGTCCCCCGTCACCTCGATCCGCCCAGACGTGGGTGGCTCGAGCTTCGACAGGATCCGAGCGATCGTCGACTTGCCGGATCCCGACTCACCGACGAGCGCGACGGTGCGGCCCGGTACGAGATCGAACGAGATCCGGTCGACCGCACGGAAGTGACTGCGCCCGATGCCCTTGCGCACCGAGAACTCCTTCACCAGATCGGTGACATGCACGCTGGTCATGAGGCACCCTCCTCGTCGATTCCGGTGCGGATGAACGATCCGCGCGATCCGCTGAGGCTGGGAAAGGAGCCGAGCAGTTTCTTCGTGTACTCGTGCTTCGGCTCGCGGTACATCGTCGCCGCATCTCCCAGCTCGACGATCTCGCCGCGCAGCATCACCGCGATGCGGTCGCTGATCTCGAGCAGCAGCGGCAGATCGTGCGTGATGAAGATCACGGCGAATCCGAGCTCATCACGCAAGCGCACGATCTCCCGCAGAATGTCGCGCTGCACCACCACGTCCAAGGCCGTCGTGGGCTCGTCCATGATCATCACCTGCGGTTCGAGGATCATCGCCATTGCGATCATCACGCGCTGGCGCATACCGCCCGAGAGCTCGTGCGGATATGACCGCAGCCGATTCGGATCCACGCCCACGCGCTGCAGCACGTCCGCCGCACGCTCGCGGCGTCGCGCGCTGCTCATCTCCGGTCGGTGAGTCTTCAGCACGTCCTCCAGCTGGGCACGGATCGTGATCACCGGGTTCAGCGCGTTCATCGCCCCCTGGAACACCATCGACAGCTGCGACCAGCGGAACGCGCGCAGTTCCTCCGCCTCGAGGGCAAGCAGATCGATGTCTCTGCCATCGGCCTCGTGGAACGTGATGGATCCGCTCGCGATGCGTGCCGGCGGCTTATGCAACCGGTTCACGGCGTATGCGAGCGTCGTCTTACCGCAACCGGACTCCCCTGCGAGGCCAAGGATCTCACCGGCTGCGAGCGAGAATGACGCTCCTTTCACTGCGGTAACGGGGTTGTCCACCTCGTAGACCACGGAGAGTTCGTCGACCGTCAGCACCGGACGGCGAGTGGTCGGCGTACTCATCGGGTGCGCTCCTTCCTGCGCGCATCGCGCATCGCGCGGCGCTCACGGCGGGCATGCAGACGCACCGTCTTGAGCTTCGGATTGATGATCTCGTCGATCGAGAAGTTCACGAGCGACAGGCCCATGCCGAAGAGTGCGATGAGCAGCCCCGGCGGCACGAACCACCACCATGCACCGAGGGACAGTGCGAAACCGTTCTGCGCATAGAACAGCATGGTGCCGAGCGTCGACGAGTTCGAGGCACCGAGACCGAGGAAGCTCAGGCCAGCCTCTCCGAGGATCGCCGCGATCACGGCGAAGACGAACTGCGATGCGAGCACGGGCAGCAGGTTCGGGAGGATCTCGACGACGATGACGCGCCAGGCTTTCTCTCCCGCGACCCGCGATGCCGCGACATAGTCGCGGTTTCGGATCGACAGGGTCTGTGCGCGCAGCACACGAGCCGAGCCGGCCCAGCTCGTGATTGCGAGCACGATCGCGATGGTCCACAGCCCTCGGGCCTCTGCCGGAACGAAGCCGGAGATGACGATGACGAGCGGCAAACCGGGGATCACGAGGAAAACGTTCGAGATCAGCGAGAACGCCTCGTCGGCAAAGCCGCCGATATAGGCGCCGAGGATGCCGAAGAACGCCGAGATCACGGTGGCGAGCAGGCCCACGATGAGGCCTATCTCGAGGGATCCGCGGGTCGCGATGGCGAGCTGCGCGAGCACGTCCTGGCCGGTCTGCGTCGTGCCGAGTGGAAACTCGGCGCTCGGCGGGGTGAGACCGTCGTTGCGGATCGCGGCGGGATCGCCGACGAACAGCGGCCCGATGAGGCCGAACAGGGCGATGCCGACGAGCAGCACGAGTCCGACGGCGAGCCACGGCGTCATCGTCGGCAGCATCTGCCGCAGCGCCGACGGCGCCTTCATGGACTTCTGTTGCCGAATAAGGATCGTGTGCGTGGCTTCGGCGGGCGCGGATTCCGCGCCGGGTGGGAGATTCGTCATACGATCAGCTCCTTGTCCGGGTGCGGGGATCGATGAGGCCGTAAAGCAGATCGACGACGAGGTTTGCCCCCAGCACCGCGATAGTGATGAACAGGAACAGCCCCTGCATCAGCGCGTAGTCGTTGTTCGTCACGGCCGAGAGCAGCTTCGACCCGATGCCGGGGTACGAGAACACCTGCTCGGTGACGACCGACCCGGAAACGACGAAACCGAGCGATGTCGCGAAGCCCGCGATCGACGGCAGGATCGCGTTGCGGGCGGCGTAGCCGCGCAGAATCCGCGCGTTCGACAGCCCCTTCGCCTGCGCGGTGAGGACGTAGTCCTCCGACAACGTCGAGACCATCATGTTGCGCATGCCCATGAGCCAGCCACCGAGCGAGGCGATCACGATCGTGAGCGCCGGCAGGAATCCGTAGTAGATCGTCGATCCGATGAACTCCATGTTCCATCCGGGGCTCAGTACGACGTCGTATCCGCCCTGCGCCGGAAACAACCCGAGCGTCGACGCGAGGAAGTACACCAGGATGAGTGCGAGCCAGAAGTACGGCACGGCCGCGAGCAGTGTCGTGGCCGGGACGAGTGAGTCGAGCCAGGTGCCCGGCTTCCATCCGACGAAGGCGCCGAGGCTCACGCCGATGACGAACGACAGTACTGTCGCGATGCCGATGAGCATGATCGTCCACGGCAGCGAGGTCGCGATGACCTCGGTCACGGGCGCGGGGAAGTACGTCACCGACACTCCGAGGTCGCCTGTGAAGGTGTTCACGAGGTAGTTGCCGTACTGCACCAGCAGCGGTTGCGAGTCGTCACCGCCGAGCAACAGCGTGTAAGCGCGCCGGGTCTCCGCGTTGACGGTGCCGCCGCGCTGCTGCAGTTTGGCGAGCAGGATGTCGACGGGGTTGCCTGGCAGCAGGCGGGGGATGAGGAAGTTCAGCGTCAGCGCCGCCCAGAGGGCGACGACGTAGAAGCCGAGCTTCCGCACGTAGTAGTTCATCGGCGCGGCGCCCCTTCCTCTGCGCGGGTCATCACCGTGGCGCTCATTCGCTGACAGGCTTCAGCGCTTTGAAGATCTCGGCGTTGTCGGGCGAGGCCCAGATCGCCGGGAAGGCGTAGAGGTCATCCTCGGTGGGCCAGCCGGTGAAGTCAGCCGAGTTGTACTCGCTCGTCGTACCGCCCGTGAGGATCGGGATGTATGGCATGTCCTCGACGATCGCTTC
>NZ_JAJUFV010000176.1 GCF_029263575.1 Microbacterium sp.
CGGCGCCATTGCCGGCCCCGGGCGCCCCGCCACGCGCGATGCTCGCCGAGCCCGGAACCCCCAGCCTCGTCCGCTCGTTGCGCTCGCCATGGATCGAGATCAAATGGGACGGCATCCGCGCGCTCGGCACGTGGAACGAGGGGCGGCTGCGATTGCACGCGCGAAGCGGCACAGACATCACCTCGCGCTATCCCGAGCTCACCAGCGACGGAGCCCCGCACTTCGCCGCGTCGGATGCGGTCATCGATGGCGAGATCGTCGCGCTGGACGCATCGGGACGCCCCAGCTTCAGCCGGCTGCAGAACCGGATGCATGTGACCCGGGCCCGCGAGATCGAACGTGAGGTCGTACGCACCCCGATCGTCTACTACCTCTTCGATCTGCTGCGGCTGGACGGACGTGACCTGACGGGCGTGCCGCTGAGAGAACGCCGCGCTCTGCTGGAGACGCTGGCCCAGAGCGCCGAGGGCCCGGTCAGCGTGCCGCCGGTCTTCGACGATCTGGATGCGGCGCTGCAGACGAGTCAGGCGTTCGGGCTCGAAGGCGTCGTCGCCAAAGAGTCGGGTTCTCGATATCGCCCAGGCGCCCGCTCCGGGTCGTGGCTGAAGATCAAGCACACCCGCACCCAAGAGGCCGTCATCATCGGCATCCGCCCTGGCAAGGGAGATCGCGCCGGCGGCATCGGATCACTCCTTCTTGCCATCCCGGACTCGCACGATGGATCTCTGCGCTACATCGGCCGCGTCGGAACGGGTTTCACGGAGCGGACGCTGCGCGATATCGCCGCCCGCCTCGAACCGCTTCGAACCGACCGCACGAGCGTCAACGGCATCCCGCCCGCCGACGCTCGCGATGCCCTCTGGGTCGAACCGTCGCTCATCGGCGAGGTCGCGTTCGCGAACTGGACGCCCGGTGGCATCCTCCGTCACGCGCGCTGGCGCGGATTGCGCCCCGACAAGGACGCCTCGGAGATCGTCGTCGAATCCTGAGACGAGTACCGGGAACTGGGCGAGAATCACGCCATTCAGATGCCATCCGATGCGTTCATGCAGAATGAGCGCATCACCCCGGCCCAGGTCAGGCGTGGGTCTCTTCGCAATCCGCGGCGCCGACAGGTTCGATCTGGAATGTCGAGTGCGCAACGTCGAAGTGGTCGGTGAGGCACTCCTGCAGCTGCTCCAGCAGGTGGCCCGCGCGCCCCTCTTCCAACAGCGCCGGATCGACCTTCACATGTGCCGTGAAGACGGGCGCGCCGCGAGTGAGCTGCCACACGTGCACATCGTGCACGCTTCTGACCCCTTCGAACCCGAGCAGGTGCGCGCGAATCTCGCTGACCTGGGTGTCCTTCGGCGCTGACTCAGCCAGCACCGAGAACACCTCGCGCAGCAACGAGATGGCACGAGGAATGATCATCACCGCGATGAACAGCGACGCGATCGCGTCCGCGGGCATCCAACCGATCGTGACGATGACAATGGCGGCGACGATCACCGCGGCGGATCCGATCAGGTCGCCCATCACCTCGAGGTATGCGCCCCGCACGTTGATGCTCGTCTTCTGGGCGCGGCTGAGCAGCCACATCGCCGCTGCATTCGACAGGAGGCCGACGATGGCGACGATGAGCATGAGTCCACCGGCGATCTCGGCCTTCGTCGGCGTCAGCAGACGCTGCACGCCCTCGACAGCGACCATGAGCGACAGCACGATGAGGATGATCGCGTTGATCAGCGCACCGAAGACCTCAGCGCGCTGATAGCCGAACGTCCGCCGGTCGTCTGCGGGCCGCGCGGCGACCGCACTGGCGATCAGCGCGATCACAAGAGCCGAGGCATCCGTGAACATGTGCGCCGCATCGGCCAACAGCGCCAGCGATCCCGTCAGCACCGCGCCGACGATCTGCACCAGCATGACCGTCGCGGTGATGCACAGCGAAATGGTCAGCAGTCGGCGGTTGCTGGAACCGCGAATCCCACCATTCGGTGCATGATCGTGCATACCTCCAGGCTACGAGAGAAAACCCCCGTCACGGCCTCATTTCAGCAGTCGGGAAGGGTAACGATTCTCAGTAGCGAAGCCCGTGGTCCGAACCAGTCAGAGTGTCTGCAGCAACGGCACGAATGCCGTGAAGGCACGTGCCCGGTGGGACTGCGACTGCTTTTCCGCATCAGAGAACTCAGCAGACGTGCGCTCCGCCCCGGCGAGCTGTCCATCGGGGATGAAGATCGGATCGTATCCGAAGCCGTTCTCCCCCGCCGGCGCGGTCGCCAGGCGGCCCGGCCACACCCCTTCGACCGTCCGCTCGGCGCCGTCTGGCGTGACCAGTGCGATCGTAGACACGAACTGAGCGCCGCGGTGGGGCTCGGCGATGTCGGCAAGTTGATCGAGCAGCAGCTCGAGATTGGCGGATGCATCTTTCTTCTGCCCCGCCCAGTAGGCGGAGAAGATGCCGGGCGAGCCGCCCAGAACATCGACGCAGATCCCGGAATCGTCCGCGAAGGCTGCCAGGCCCGTGTGCGCGGCAGCCGCGCGTGCCTTGATGAGCGCGTTCTCGGCGAACGTCACGCCGTCTTCCACGGGCTCAGGCCCGTCGTACCCGATGACTTCGAGATCAGGCCGCGTCAGCGCGACGATCTGCTGGAACTCGCGCACCTTGTGCGGGTTGTGCGTGGCGAGAACGACCCTCATCGTCACTCGCCCTCCGGTCCCTGAGCCGGTCGAAGGGTGGCCAGCTGGTGCTCTTTCAGCGTCGCGCAGCCCGCGACCCCCAGCTCGAGCAGAGCGTCGAGCTCACGCTTGTCGAAGGGCGCGCCCTCAGCCGTGCCCTGCACTTCGACGAACAGGCCACGCCCGGTCACCACGATGTTCATGTCGGTCTCGGCTCGAACGTCTTCGACGTACGGCAGATCCAGCATCGGCACACCGTCGATGATGCCGACCGAGATAGCAGAGACCGAGTCGAGCAGGGGCTGAGACTTCTGCCCGATGAACTTCTTCTTGCGCCCCCACTCGATGGCATCGGCGAGCGCGACGTAAGCGCCCGTGATGGCGGCGGTGCGGGTGCCGCCATCGGCCTGCAGCACATCGCAGTCGATGACGATTGTGTTCTCGCCGAGTGCCTTCGTATCGACGACCGCGCGCAGGGCGCGACCGATCAGACGCGAGATCTCGTGCGTGCGACCACCGATCTTGCCTTTGATGCTCTCACGGTCATTGCGGCTGTTGGTCGCCCGCGGCAGCATGGCGTACTCGGCCGTCACCCACCCCTTGCCCTTGCCGGTCAGCCAACGCGGAACGCCGTTCGTGAACGATGCGGTGCACAGCACCTTCGTGCCGCCGAAGCTGATCAGCGCCGAGCCTTCGGCGTTCGCGCTCCAGCCACGCTCGATGGTGATCTCACGAAGCTGGTCTACGGAGCGGCCGTCTGCGCGAACGATGTCAGTCATGAATTTCCTTCTGGGTTGGAGATACCGGCATCCGCCAGCTCGGTGAGGTCAGGAAGAGTGATGACGCCGGTCTGCACGTGCTGGACGTTTCGCACCTCGGCACCCATGAGTCGGTTGGCGAGCGACGTGAAATCTTCGGTCGCCTCGCCCGTGGCCTCGTAGACGTGGCTGGCCACGGCATCCGGCGCTGCGAGAAGATCACCGCGCACCAGGTGGCGATACACGTCGCCGGCGGTCTCGTCGTCGCTGGAGACGAGCGTCACGCCCTCGCCCATCACATAGCCGATCGCCCCGCGCAGAAACGGGTAGTGCGTGCAACCGAGCACCAGAGTGTCGACATCCGCATCGCGCAGCGGAGCCAGATATTCCTCGGCGACGGCGAGCACCTCGCCGGTACCGGTGATGCCGGCCTCGACGAACTCGACGAACTTCGGGCAGGCTGCGGTGAACACCTGCAGATTCTCGTTGACCTCGAGCATGTCCTGATAGGCGCGCGAGCCGATCGTGCCGACCGTCCCGATGACGCCGATGCGGCCGTTGCGTGTGGTCGACACGGCTCGGCGCACGGCAGGGCCGATCACCTCGACGACCGGAACGTCATAGCGCTCTCGCGCGTCGCGGAGCATGGCGGCGGATGCGGTATTGCACGCGATCACCAGCATCTTCACGCCCTGGTCGACGAGGGTGTCCAATACCTCGAGCGAGTAGCGGCGAACATCGGCGATCGGCTTCGGGCCATAGGGAGAATGAGCAGTGTCGCCGATGTAGACAAGAGATTCTCGGGGCAGCTGCGCGCGAATCGCCCGTGCCACCGTGAGCCCACCGACGCCGGAGTCGAAGATTCCGATCGGTGCGTCGTTCATGAGGCACCAGCCTACCCTTCTCCCAGCAGCGCGATCAGTAAGCTGAGCGCATGACTTCGTCGACGGCGCTGCTCACCGACCGATACGAGCTCACGATGCTGGCGGCGGCCCTGCACGATGGCACTGCCTCGCGCCGCAGCGTGTTCGAGCTGTTCGCTCGACGTCTCGCCGGCGGACGCCGGTTCGGCGTCGTCGCCGGAACCGGGCGCCTGCTGTCGCTGCTGCGCGATTTTCGCTTCGGTGATGACGAGCTGCGTTTTCTGCGTGACGGTGGAATCGTGGATGCCGCGGCGCTGACGTATCTGGAGAACTACCGATTCACCGGCACGATCCGCGGGTATCGCGAAGGAGAGCTCTTCTTCCCCGGCTCGCCGATCCTCACGGTCGAGGGATCGTTCGCGGATGCCGTGATCCTCGAGACTCTTGCTCTCAGCGTGCTCAATCATGACTCCGCCGTGGCGACAGCCGCATCCCGCATGAGCATCGCGGCCGGTGATCGACCGCTTGCCGAGATGGGCTCACGTCGCGCCGCGGAGGCGTCAGCGGTCGCGGCCGCGCGAGCCGCGTATATCGCGGGGTTCGGCGCGACCAGCAACCTGGAAGCGGGGAGACGCTGGGGCGTTCCCACCATGGGGACGGCCGCGCATTCGTGGACTCTGCTGCACGACACGGAAGAAGACGCCTTCCGCGCTCAGATCGACAGCCTGGGTTCCCACACGACGCTGCTCGTCGACACCTACGACATCCGCCGGGGAATCGAGACCGCCGTGCGGGTCGCCGGCACCGGTCTCGGCGGCATCAGGCTCGACTCCGGCGACCTGCCCACTGTCGCTGCCGCCGCGCGGGCGCAGCTCGATGCGCTCGGCGCGACCGGGACGAGCATCACGGTGACCAGCGACCTCGATGAATACGCGATCGCCGCCCTGGCGGCATCCCCCGTCGACTCGTACGGCGTGGGCACCTCGGTCGTCACCGGCTCCGGGCATCCGACGGCCGGCATGGTCTACAAACTCGTCGCCCGGCAGAACCCAGCAGGGTCCTGGGTCTCCGTCGCCAAGAGCTCGAGCGATAAGCAGTCGCGCGGCGGGCGCAAAGCGGCGTTTCGCACGCTGCACGGCGGCATCGCGACTGCCGAGACCGTCATCGTCTCCGATGGGTTCGAAGATCTCAGCACGCCTGCTGAGCACCCCGACGCCCGCGCGCTGCAGGTCACGCTCGTCGACGGCGGTGAGATCGACA
>NZ_JAJUFV010000177.1 GCF_029263575.1 Microbacterium sp.
GCGGCACGCGAGCAGCTGGTGTCCGTTCTCTCGCAGCCCGCCTCCGCTTCCGCGCATCGCATTCACGCTGTCGGCCACGCTCATATCGATTCCGCCTGGCTGTGGCCCGTGCGCGAGACGCAACGGAAGATCGCCCGCACCTTCTCGAACGTGCTGTCGCTGCAGCAAGAAGACGACGAGTTCATCTTCGCCGCCTCCTCGGCGCAGCAGTACGCCTGGTTGAAACGGTTTCAGCCCGAGCTCTTCTCGCGCGTTCGCGCGGCCGTGGCATCCGGCCGGTTCGTCCCCACCGGCGGCATGTGGGTCGAATCCGATACCAATATGCCCGGCGGTGAGGCTCTCGCTCGACAGTTCGTGCGCGGCAAACGCTTCTTCCTCGATGAGTTCGGGGTCGAGCCCGCCGACGTCTGGCTGCCCGATTCGTTCGGCTACTCGGCCGCCCTGCCCCAGATCGCGCTGGCGGCGGGGGCGCGATGGATGCTGACGCAGAAGATGTCGTGGAACGAGACGAACGTCATGCCGCACCACACGTTCTTCTGGGAGGGCATCGACGGATCACGGATCTTCACGCACTTCCCGCCGGTCGACACCTACTCGGCGCAGCTGAGCGGCGCCGAACTCGCCAGGGCCGAACGACAGTATGCCGAGAAGGGCGTCGCCAACACGTCGCTTGTGCCGTTCGGATTCGGCGACGGCGGCGGCGGACCGAACCGCGAGATGCTTGCGGCGGCGGCGCGGCTGCGTTCGTTGGAAGGCTCGCCCACGGTGACCCTGTCGAGCCCGGCGCAGTTCTTCGACGCGGCCGAGGCCGAGTATCCGAACCCACCGGTGTGGTCGGGGGAGATGTATCTCGAGTTCCACCGTGGCACGTATACGTCTCAGGCGCGCACCAAGCGCGGCAATCGTCTGAGCGAACATGCGCTGCGTGAGGCGGAGCTGTGGGCGAGCGCGGCCACTCTTCGCGGCGCCGACTATCCGTATGACGAGCTGCAACGCCTGTGGGACATCGTGCTGCTGCAGCAGTTCCATGACATTCTTCCCGGCACCTCGATCGGTTGGGTTCACCGAGAAGCAGAACGACGCTATGACGAGGTGCTGGCCTCGGCAGAGCGCATCATCGCGACGGCGTTGCGACACGTCACGGGTGAGGGCTCGGTGCCGCTCGTCGCGAATGCTGCGCCATACGCCTGGGAGGGGGCTGCGGCGATGGGGATCTCCGCAGCAGAACGCGGGGACGTCGTCCCTGCGACCGTCGCGCGAGGGACGAGCGGCTTCGAACTGTCGAATGAGCACCTCTCGGTGCACATCGACGAGTCGGGCTTGGTGACCTCCCTCGTCTCTCGTGCGACCGGGCGCGAAGCGATCGCGCCGGGGGAGAAGGGCAATCTCCTCCAGCTGCATCGCGATACGCCCACACGGTGGGATGCCTGGGATCTCGATGAGCACTACCGTCGGCACGTCATTGACCTGACCGACGTCGTCTCGATCGAACAGGTCCCGCATCCCACCTCCGCAGTCGTCTGCGTGATCCGCGGTTGGGGGGCCACGCGGATCACGCAGACCTTGACCCTGGCCGCCGACGCTCGTGCGCTCGACATCGAGACGATGGTCGACTGGCACGAGCGTCAGAAACTGCTGAAGCTGGCGTTTCCACTCGATGTGCACACCGATCGGGCAAGCGCCGAGATTCAGTTCGGGCACGTTCAGCGTCCGACCCACGTGAACACGTCGTGGGACAAGGCCCGGTTCGAGACCGTCGCACACCGGTGGGTGCATGTCGGCGAGCCCGGGTTCGGGGTGGCCATTGCCAACGACGCCACCTACGGACACGACATCACGCGCGGGGCGCGTGCGGGCGGCGGCACAACGACGAACGTGCGGCTCTCGCTGCTGCGCGCGCCGCTGTATCCCGACCCGGAGGCTGACCAGGGCGAGCACACGTTCCGGATGAGCATCCGCCCGGACTCGGAGATAGCGGATGCCGTGCGCGAGGGCTACCGGCTGAATCTGCCGATGCGAAATCTGATGGGAGCCAGGCCCGCCGCACCGTTCGTGGCAGTGTCATCGGATGCGGTGGTAGTCGAGGCCGTGAAGCTGGCTGAAGATCGTAGCGGTGACGTGATCGTACGGCTGTACGAGGCGCACGGCGGGCGCGCGTGGGCGACACTGTCGACCTCGTTCGGTTTCGACGCCGTGGCAGAGACGGATCTGCTGGAGCGCGAGATCGCCGGAGATGCTGTCGCGGTGTCGGGTGACCGGGTCGAGCTGTGCCTGCGCGCATTTCAGCTGGTGACGCTGCGCTTCACCGGCGCGCGTATCGAACGCTGAGCATTCGGTGCGGGAAACTGCCCTCGGCCCGTCGGGGCCGGATATGTTTGAAGCGCCCGTGATGCATATAGAGAAGGATGGTCCGTGTCTACGCTGTTGGTCGCTGTGAACCCGAAGGCTGACTCGCTGACTGTCCATGTGGCGCGGCGCCTGGAAGAAGCGCTGGGTTCGAGTGGCGTCGAGGTGGCTGATCTGGCCGCTGAGGGGTTCGACCCGCGATTCACGCTCGCTGATCGTCACGTGTACCACGAGGGCACCGATCACCCGGATGACGTGCGCCAGGAACATCGGCGGTTAGAGCGTGCGAGTGAGCTGGTGCTGGTCTTTCCGGTGTACTGGTGGTCGGCTCCGGCGCTGTTGAAGGGCTGGTTCGATCGGGTCTTTGTCAACGGCTGGGCTTTTGACTATGCGCCAGAGACGGGGATCGTGCGTCGGCTGCAGGGGTTGCGGGTGCATCTGATTCCGGTGGCGGCCGACGACGCGTCGCTGTATGAACGACACGGCTACGAGAGCGCACTGCGCACGCAGATCGAGCATGGAATCGTGGACTTCTGCGGCGCGCAACGCGGCGTGACGGCTTTTCTCTATGAGTCCGAGCAGGATGATGACGTGGCCAGGCAACGCAGTATCGACCGAGTGGTGACAGCCGTGAGCGAAGCGATCACGGGCGTCACCATCACTGCGGGGTCTGAGCCGGCCGATGGCATGGCGGGCGCGTCAGCCGGCGTAGCGGCCCCAGGGGATGTCTCGGCGTAGCGGCTTGCGCAACGGCCGCTGGGTGCGCTGCCAGCCGGAGACGTGGGGCTCTTCCGCCACTGCGGTCTCCGATTCGCGCGTATAGGCGTCGGTGACCACAGCGATGAGAGCGGCGAGCTCTTCTTCGTTGGCGGTTCCGCGCACGATCTTCAGCCCGGGGGACGGGGCGACGGGTTCGGTCATAGCGGGATGTTCCCGTGCTTCTTGGGCGGAAGTTCAGCGCGCTTTCCGCGCAACGAGCGGAGGGCCTTGGCGATCGAGACGCGGGTGCCGGCCGGTTCGATGATGCCGTCGAGCTCACCGCGTTCGGCGGCGAGGAAAGGCGAGGCGACGTTGTAGGTGTACTCGTTGGCCAGGCGCGTACGCACGGCGGCGACGTCTTCGCCGGCCTCTTCGGCTTTCTTGATCTCGCCGCGGTAGAGGATGTTCACGGCGCCCTGGCCGCCCATGACCGCGATCTCGGCGGTCGGCCAGGCGAGGTTGATATCGGCGCCGAGCTGTTTGGAACCCATCACGATGTAGGCGCCGCCATAGGCCTTGCGCAGAATGACGGTGACCAGCGGCACGGTGGCTTCGGCGTAGGCGTAGAGCAGTTTCGCGCCGCGGCGGATGACGCCGGTCCATTCCTGGTCGGTTCCGGGGAGGTAGCCGGGCACGTCGACGAGGGTGACGATGGGGATCGAGAAGGCGTCGCAGAAGCGCACGAAGCGGCTGGCCTTCTCGCCGGCTTCGATGTTCAGGGTGCCAGCCATCTGCGAGGGCTGGTTGGCGATGATGCCGACCGTGCGACCTTCGACGCGGCCGAAGCCGATGAGGATGTTGGGGGCGAACAGCGGTTGAACCTCGAGGAAGTCACCGTCGTCGACGACGTGCTCGATGACGGTGTGCATGTCATACGGTTGGTTCGGCGAGTCGGGGACGATGCCGTTGAGGGTGCGGTCGGCGTCGGTGGTCTCGAACTCGAAGCCGCTCTCGTACGAGGGGAGCTCCGCCATGTTGTTGTCGGGGAGGAACCCCAGCAGCGTGCGCGCGTAGTCGAGGGCATCGTCTTCGTCTTCGGCGAGGTAATGCGCGACGCCGGAGCGGGTGTTGTGAGTGTGAGCGCCGCCGAGCTCTTCCATGCCGACGTCTTCGCCGGTGACGGTCTTGATGACGTCGGGCCCGGTGACGAACATCTGGCTGGTCTTGTCGACCATGATGACGAAGTCGGTGAGCGCGGGGGAGTACACGGCGCCGCCAGCGGCCGGGCCCATGACGATCGAGATCTGCGGGATGACGCCGGATGCGCGGGTGTTCAGCCGGAAGATCTCGCCGTACTTGCCGAGGGCGACGACGCCTTCTTGGATGCGGGCTCCGCCGGAATCGAGGATGCCGATGCAGGGCATGCCGCCGGCGAGGGCGAACTCCATGACTTTGATGATCTTCTCGCCGGCGACTTCGCCGAGCGATCCGCCGAAGGTGGAGAAGTCCTGCGAGTAGACGGCGACGGTTCGGCCGTGGATGGTGCCGACGCCCGTGACGACGGAGTCGCCGTAGGGCCGGGAGCGGTCCATGCCGAAAGCGGTGGTGCGGTGGCGCACGTACTCGTCGAACTCGACGAAGCTGCCGGGGTCCATGAGGCATTCGATGCGCTCGCGCGCGGTCATCTTGCCCTTGGCGTGCTGCTTCTCCTTCGCGACCTTCTCGGCGTCGACCACGGCTTCGCTGTAGCGAGCGCGCAGGTCGGCGATCTTGCCGGCGGTAGTAAAGAGGTCAGGGGTGTCCGTCACGGATTCCACCCTAGTAGGGCGATGCTTCGACGCGTTGGATGCCTCGCACAACGAGGTGCGGAATCCTTTGCAGGTTTTCCCTGATCGTTGCCGGTCGCCTCATGCGACGAACCGCCAGATGTACTCCAGCCCGTCGGCCTGCCGAAACCACGCGAGCGTGACGACGACCTCTTCGACATCGGCAGCGCACAGGCACAGCTCGATGCGCTCGGCCGGCAGCACCTGACCCCACAGCTGTGGCGGCTCTGTCTCGTGCCCGTCGCCGCGGAAGACTCGCACGAAGTCTGCCGCATCTCGCCCTTCGTTCACGACGATCGGGTGTGCGGGGTCAGCCCGTACGACATGCCAGGGCACGCGATACGCGGCCGGTTTCGGTTGCTCAGCTGGTTCGATTCTTCGTAGCATGCGGCCACGGTAGAAGTGGCATCCGACGCTGAATGCCGGCGATTCGCGCACTCCGCGCGACCAGTGGAGAACCGCTACGAATCGTCTCCTGTGGAGAACGAGCCCGCGTCCGCATCGCGGCGCCCGAGCCGTGTCATCCGGCTGGCTTGGCGGCCGACCCAGACAGCGCCGCTGGCTACCGTCCCCGCAGCCCCGGCGACGGCGTTTCCGGCGTAGCGCGCGCCGCGCAGCATCCGCAGTTCGAGCTTCTCCGCACTCGCCGCCGGTTCCA
>NZ_JAJUFV010000178.1 GCF_029263575.1 Microbacterium sp.
AAGCCGCGGGTCGAGCTCGACTTCGGCCAGCAGCTCGGCGACGCGGGCGGCCCGCTGCACCCGTGGCACCTGCCCCGCGGCGAGCGCTTCCCGCAGCGATCGGCCGATCGTCCACCGCGGGTCGAAGGCGCCCAATGGGTTCTGGTGCACGAGCTGCACCCGGTAGGCGCGGCCGTGTTCCGTGCTCGCCCACCGCAGGTCACCGGCATCCGGCTTCTCGACGCCGACGATCATGCGTGCGAGTGTCGTCTTTCCCGACCCGGACTCCCCCACGATTCCCAGTGTCTGCCCCTCCAAGAGGGTGAACGAGGCATCGGTGACGGCGGGCACGCCGGCGAAAGACTTCGAGACGCCGATTCCGGTGAGTACGGCGTCGCCGACTCTTCGCTTCGACGGGCTCAGCGACCGGCGGCGCGGTTCGTGAGCAGTCGCCGCGATCAGTTCGCGTGTGTACTCCTCTTCGGGGGCATCCAGCACAGCGGACACCGTGCCCTGCTCGATCACGCGTCCTGCGCGCATGACGAGCACACGGTCAGCGACCCGGCGCACGGCGGCGAAGTCGTGGCTGATGAAGACGACAGCGGTTCCGGCATCCGCGATGTCGCGCAGCAGAGCCAGCACGCGGGCCTGCACGGTGGCATCCAGCGCGGTCGTCGGCTCGTCGGCGACGAGCACGGCGGGTTCCCCCGCGAGCGCGGAGGCGATCAGGGCGCGTTGACGCAGGCCACCGGAGAGTTCGTGCGGGTACTGTTCCGCCCGGGTGGCCGGGTCGGGCACCACGACGGATTCCAGCAGCTCCAGGGCCCGTTCCTGCCGCGCAGCGCGAGACAGACGCGTGTGGATCGCGAGGGGTTCGGCGACCTCCGCGCCGATCCTCCGCAGCGGGTCGAGGGAGACGAGGGCATCTTGCGAGACGAGTCCGATGCGGGCGCCGCGCACCCGGCGCCACTGAGCCTGGGTGAACCGTCGCGCATCCACCCCGTCCACCGTGAGCGCCGAGGTACGCACTGTGCCGGGAGCGAGCCCGAGCAGCGCAGACGCTGTCAGCGACTTGCCAGCGCCTGATTCCCCGACGATGGCGACGCATTCGCCCGGCGCGACATCGAACGACACGCCGTCGACGAGAATCCGTCCGCCGATCGCGATCGACAGCTCCCGTACCGACAGCGCACTCATGACGCCCTCCCCTCGGCTCGCGCGCGAAGCGTGCGTCCGACGATGGTCGCTGCTACGACGGTGAGAGTGATCGCGACACCAGGGAAGACGGCGATCCACCAGGCCGAGCCCAGCACGTTGCGACCACCGGCGAGCATGAGCCCCCATTCCGGAACGGGCTCGGTGGGTCCGAGCCCCAAAAAGCTGAGCCCGGCGATGGCGAGGATGCTCGATCCGATGCCGATCGTGGCGAGTACGCTGAGCGTTCCGAGCACACCGGGAACCACATGCCGGGTGAAGGCGCGAACCGGCGGCACCCCGAGGATGCGCGCGGCTTCAACATGCTCGGCGAGCACGAGCGTCCGCGTCTGCACACGGGCGAGGCGCACATACACGGGCACGGCGGCGAGGGTCACGGCGATGGCGACGTTGACGGGCCCGGGTCCGAGGATCGCGACGACCACGAGGGCGACGAGAAACTCGGGGAACGCCATGAGCACGTCGTTGATGCGCATCGCGGCGGCATCCACCATACGCGGCGCGATACCCGAGAGCGACCCGACCACGAGGCCGACGACCAACGCGAACAGCGTCGCCATGAGGCCGATCCCCACTGATCGGCCGGCGCCGTGCACGACGCGCGAGAACACGTCGCGCCCGCTCTGGTCGGTGCCGAACCAGTGCTCAGCGCTCGGCGGTTCGAGAGCCGAGCGAACATCGGTCTGCAGCGGGTCGGCCGGGGCGATCAGAGCGGGCAGTAACGCCATCGCTGCGACAATCGCGAGCACCACCAGCGCGGCGACCATGAGAATCCGACGGGACGCGCTCACCGGCGCACCTCCCCGACAGCGAGGCGCGGGGCAATGCTCGTGGCGGTGCGCTGGCGAGGATCAAGCAGCGGATGCAGCAGCTCGACGATCGTGTTGACCACGACGAACACCAGCGCGCTCAGCAGGATGATCCCGGTGATCACCGGCAGATCGCGGTCGGTGATCGCCGCCAACGTCACCCGCCCGAGCCCAGGTCGGGCGAACACCGTCTCGACCAGCACGGCACCTCCGAGGAGGGATCCGACCAGGTACGCCGTCAGTGTCAGTGCCCCCGCCGCACCGTGCCGCAGGGTGTGGTGTGCGGTGAGCCGCACCGGGCCCGCCCCACGTGCACGCACCGTGGTGGCGAACCGCTGGCTTTCGGCGGCTTCTATGCCATCACGCAGAACCGGCCCGAGCAGGGCAGCGACCGGCAGCGCCAGCGTGATGGCGGGCAGCACGATCGTGGCAGGGTTTCGCGTGCCCGAGACGGGGAACCAGCCGAGGCCGAAGGCGAACACGGTCAGCAACAGAATGCCGATCCAGAACACGGGCGACGACAGCACCACCAGTTCGATGCCGACCACGACGCCGCGTCCCACGCGCCCGCGCACGAACAGCGCGACAGCGAGCGCCAGGACGACGGCGATCACCAGAGCAAGCGCCGTGAGCTGCAGTGTGGAGCCAAGTTGACGACCGATGACCTCGGTCACCGGCATCCGCAGCTGATACGACTGGCCGAGGTCTCCCCGCACGAGTTGGCCGATGAACGACACGTACTGCTCCAGCGGCGGCCGGTCGAGTCCGAGCTCAGCCCGCATGCCGTCTTTGACCGCTTCGCTCACCTGGGCCTGCGGCCCCAGCATCACCGATACGGGGTCGCCGGGAATCACACGGAACGCCAGGAACGCCAACGTCGCGGCGCCCCAGAGGACGATGACGACGGATGCCGCGAGCGAGGCAGCCCGGATCAGAAGCGGTTTCACAACGGGATCAGCCGACCGAGACCTCATAGAACAGCGGGCGACCGTACAGGTCGTACTCGAGACCGTCGATCGTGTCAGCCGACGCGGTGATCGACGACGGGCTGTACAGCGGCACGATCGCGGTGTACTCGGCGTTCCACTGCTGCAACTGGGTGTAGACCGCGTTGCGAGCCTCCGCGTCGGTGGTCGCGACCCCCTCTTCAAGCAGAGCGTCGATCTCGGGGTCAGAGACCTGCGACGCGTTCTGGAAGCCATCGGTGTGCAGGTGGCTGCGCAGCAGGTCAGCATCGACGCCGGAGAAGCCCCAGTCGGTCAGGTCGAACGTCTTCGGACCGTACTGTTCGTTGTACGCACCGGGCTCGAGCACTTCGCGCTTGACCTCGAAGCCGATCTCGGCGAGATCGGACTGGATCGCGTTGCCGAGCGCGGCCTTGTCGTCAGGAACCGGGGTCCAGGCGATCCAGCGCACCGACAGCCGCTCACCGTCTTTCATGCGGATGCCGTCGCTGTCGCGCTCGGTCCACCCTGCGTCGTCGAGCAGGGCGTTCGCGGCGTCCGGATCGTACGGCCACGTGCCCTCCAGCGTCGCATCGTAGTCGGGCGTCGTGGCGCCGAGGATGCTCCATGCACGCGGGAACTGCCCGAAGAAGATCTCTTCCACCGCCGCGTCGATGTCGATGCCACGGGCGAATGCCTGCCGCACCTTCTCGTCGGCGAAGACACCGTACTTCTCGTTCAGGTACAGCGAGTAGGGCAGGCCCGGGTACTCGACCGAGTCGACGGTCAGGCTCTCGGGCAGCTTCTCGGCGAGGTTCGGCGGGATGTTGCTGGCGAGGTCTGCCTCGCCGCTCTCGATGACGCCGGTGCGCACCGACGCCTCGGGCAGGATCTCGACGCGCAGCGTCTCGAACTGCGCTGGCTCCTCGCCCTTCGGGCCCCACGTGTAGTCGGGGTTTCGCGTGTAGACGAGTTCTTGGTCGGGGGTGTACTCGGTGAGCTCGAACGCACCGGTGCCGACGTTGATGCCGGGGCCACCAGCTTTGAGCTGATCAGCCGAGCTCTCCAGGACCGCGGGTGAGTAGAAACCGAGGTTCGTGGTGCTCGCAGCCTGCAGGAACGGCGCGTACGGCTGCGTGAACGCCACCTCGACCGTGTACTCGTCGATGACGGTCGTGCCCTCGTAGAAGTCGGCGCCGAGCATGCTCGCTGCCTGTGCGGAGGCTGTCTCGGGGTCGACGATGCGGTCGAAGTTCGCCTTCACGGCATCCGCGTTGAACGGCTCGCCGTCGTGGAAGGTGACATCGTCGCGCAGCTCGAACGTGTAGGTCGTCGCGTCATCGGAGACCTCCCAGTCTGTCGCCAGCCACGGTGAGAACGACCCGTCCGCCTCCTGGAAGACCAGCGAGTCCAAGACGGCGCGCTGCACCATGCCCGAGACGTCGAGCTGGCTGGTCTGCGGGTCCATGTGGCCGGCCGCGAGGTTCGCTCCCTCGATCGCCCAGACGATCTCGCCGCCCCCGTCCGCGGAGTCGCCCCCTGACGAGCCAGCACAGGCGCTGAGCGCCAGAGCGGATGCCGCGGCGATCGCGGTGATGGGCAGAATACGACGCACGGATGATGTGGGCATGCGAGTCCTCAGGAAAGATGAAGGGGGGGTCGGTTCAGTCTATCGACAGTTGTTGGACACGATCGATTTTTGGCGTGCCCACGGCGACGCACACATCGTTAGACTGGATCGCACATCCCACACACTCAGGCACGTACACACCGTGCCGCATACATCGCGCAAGGAGACCGTCATGGCCATGTCAACACCGAACCGGATTCCCGACAAGCCCGTCCTCGAAGGTCTCGAAGCGAAGTGGGACGGCGTCTGGGCCGAACAGGGCACCTACCTGTTCGATCGTGTCCGTGCAGCAGAGCTCGGCCGCGCCGGCGTCTACTCGATCGACACGCCCCCACCCACGGCATCCGGGTCGCTGCACATCGGGCACGTGTTCTCGTACACCCACACCGATGTCAAGGCACGCTACGAGCGCATGCGCGGCAAGAACGTCTTCTACCCGATCGGCTGGGACGACAACGGCCTGCCCACCGAGCGCCGCGTGCAGAACTATTACGGCGTGCGCGTCGATGTGACCCTCCCCTACGACCCTGATTTCACCCCGCCGTTCGAGGGCAACGCGAAGAGTCTGAAGGCCGCTGACCAGCAGCCCGTCAGCCGCCGCAACTTCATCGAGCTGTGCGAGAAGCTCACGGTCGAAGACGAGAAGCAGTTCGAAGACGTCTTCCGCCAGCTGGGTCTCAGCGTCGACTGGACGCAGACCTACCGCACGATCTCCGACGACACGATCCGCCAGAGCCAGCTCGGTTTCATCCGCAACCACGAGCGCGGCGAGGCGTACCAGGCGCTCGCGCCGACGCTGTGGGATGTCGACTTCCGGTCGGCGATCGCGCAGGCCGAGCTCGAGGATCGCGAACAGCAGGCCGCCTACCACCGCATCGCGTTCCACAAGGCCGACGGCTCGGGCGACATTCACATCGAGACGACGCGCCCCGAGCTG
>NZ_JAJUFV010000179.1 GCF_029263575.1 Microbacterium sp.
CCTCGGCGCGGCGCCCTTCCTGCTGGGCAGCACGCTGGGCAGACCGGTGATCTGGTTCACTGGCATCGCCGTCGCCTTCCCCGGACTGCTGCTGGCGCTCTTCTTCGCCGCGATCTTCGGCAGCAGCGCGACCGCCGCTGTCTTCGCCATCGGTTTAGCCGGTGCCCCGTCCTTCGCTCGGCTGTGCCAGAACCTGATCGGCGGCATCGAGGCACGAGATTTCATCGCCGCCGCACGCGTCGGCGGTGTCGGCCGGATCCGCGTGCTGGTGCGACATGTCTTCCCCAACATCGGCGAACCACTCATCGTCAACGCGACCATCGGTGCCGGAGGCGCCCTGCTTGCGTTCGCGGGACTGTCCTTCCTCGGTCTGGGTGTGCAGCCGCCTGAGTACGACTGGGGGCGTCTGCTCATGGACGGCGTGCGTGCGATCTACCTCAACCCCGCCGCCGCACTCGCCCCCGGTGCAGCCGTCGTCATCGCCGGGCTCGCATTCAACCTGACCGGAGAATCGGCCGCACGCACGCTCGGCATCGCCGACGATCAGATCATCACGGCGGCACGCTGGCGCACCCGACGTCGTCGGCGCCCCGCAACCGTTCCGGCCGCACCCGAGCCGCATGCCGATTCCGCCGTATTGGAGGTGGATGACCTCCGCGTCACCTTCCCCGGCGCGGGCGAACCCATCACGGCCGTGCGCGGCGTATCGTTCACGATTCAGGAGGGCGAGATCGTCGGCATCGTCGGCGCCTCCGGTTCTGGAAAGTCGATGACCGCGCTCGCGGTCGCGCAGCTGATCGCCGAACCCGGCCTCGCCGAGGCGAAGAGACTGCGCTTCCTCGGCACCGACCTGCAGACGGCGAGCAACCGGCGACGTCGCCGTCTGCTCGGAACCTCCATGGCGATGGTCTTCCAGGATCCGATGTCGTCATTCAACCCGACCATGCGCATGGGCGATCAGCTCGCCGAGGTGGCCACCGAACATGCCGGGCTCAACCGAGGAGAAGCGCGTCGCCGTGCCGCCGACCGGCTGGCTGATGTGCGGATCACCCAGCCGGCCCGCCGTGTGCGGCAGTACCCGTACGAGTTCTCGGGCGGTATGCGCCAGCGAGCGATGATCGGCATGGGCCTCATGGTCACACCGAAGCTCATCATCGCGGATGAGCCCACGACGGCACTCGATGTGACCGTTCAAAGCCAGGTGCTCGAACTGCTGAGCGCGATCCGCGACCGAGACGGCGCATCCGTGCTGTTCATCAGTCACGACATCTCCGTCGTCGCCGAGCTCTGCGATCGTGTGCTGGTCATGAACGCCGGCGAGATCGTCGAAGAGCTGCGTTCGGACCAGCTCTCAACGGCGAAGCATCCGTACACCCGCGCCCTGCTGGCGGCGGTGCCGCATATGGGGACAGATCTGACACGTCCGCTCGCGACGCTGCAGGAGCCGTCCGCCGCGGAGGAGGCACGATGAGTGAGCTGCGATTCGAGAACGTGAGCGTCCGTTACGGACACGGCCGCGCGGCGATGACCGCGGTGGACGATGTCTCCCTCACCGTCCCCGACGGCGAAGTGGTCGGGGTCGTCGGCGAATCAGGATCAGGAAAATCCACTCTCGCCCGCGCCGCGGTCGGGCTCGTCCCGCTGCTTTCGGGGCGCATCCTGGTCGATGATGAGCCGATTCCGCGCCGTGGTCCGCGCCCGCTGCAGATGGTGTTCCAAGACCCCTACTCCTCGCTCGATCCGCGCATGACGATCGGGGCGAGCATCGCCGAGGTCATGCCATCGGGCATGACGCGGCGAGCACGCGCGGCCGAGGCTGCGCGGTTGCTCGAGCTCGTGCACCTCGACCCGAACGGCACAGGCGCCTACCCCGCACGCTTCTCCGGTGGTCAGCGCCAGCGCATCGCCATCGCGCGTGCCCTGGCGGGCAAGCCGCGCGTGCTGATCGCCGATGAGATCACGTCTGCGTTGGACGTGCTGATCCAGGGTGCGATCCTCAATCTCATCCGCGAGCTGCAGGCCGAACTCGGCCTGTCGCTGCTGTTCATCTCGCACAATCTCGCGGTCGTGCGCTATGTCTCCTCTCGCGTCGCCGTCATGCATGACGGTCAGCTCGTCGAGGAGGGCGCGACAGCGGATGTGCTCGGCGACCCGCACGATGCCTACACGCGCGAGCTACTGGCCGCGATCCCCCGACCTATCCAGTTCACCCCGTGATGAAGGAGTACAGCGTGACCCGCAGTATGAGCATTGACGATGCCCTCGCCCTCACCATTCCCAGCCAGCCGGCGCTGTCACCCGACGGTGCGCGCCTCGCCTATGTGCTCGGCGGCACCGACGTCGACGCTGACCGTCCGACGAGCACGATCTGGCTGCAGCACGACGGCACCACCCGCGCTCTCACTCACGGTGAGCGCGACAGCGCCCCCGTGTTCTCACCCGATGGCACGAGCATCGCCTTCGTGCGCGACGGACAGCTGTGGACGCTGCCCCTCGGTGGCGGCGAGCCCCAGCAGCGTACGCACCTTCCGCTAGGCGCGGGCGTTGCCGTCTGGAACAGCGACGGCACGAAGATCGCCTTCACCGCACCGATCGCACGGGAGTCGGGCGAGACCGAGAGCGCCGAAGAACGCGCGGCGCGCGAGAACGCGCCGATCGTGACGGATG
The DNA here is from genome assembly GCF_029263575.1 of Microbacterium sp. Lineage (GTDB taxonomy): Bacteria > Actinomycetota > Actinomycetes > Actinomycetales > Microbacteriaceae > Microbacterium. The sequence goes on from NZ_JAJUFV010000179.1 coordinate 2,668, forward strand.
CCCTGGACTACATGATCGACGGCGAATGGTTCGTACGCGGCGTGCGCCAACAACTGCACGTGCTCGACCTCGCCGATGACCGCGTTCAGCGCCTGACAGACGGCGATATTCACGTCGCTGGCCCCGCCTGGGCTCCGGATGGCACGACCATCGCCTATACGGCGCGGCCGGCTGAGGCCAGCGACCTCGACGCGCGTGCCGCGGTGCACACGATCGATTCGGCCGATCCCGCGGCTGCGCCGCGCGTGGTGGCCTTCGCCGACGGGCTCGCCGCGACAGTGACCTATACGCCCGACGGAGGCGGTCTGATCGTCGTCGGCTGGACCGGTGAGCCGCACGGGCACGCCGGGCTGTTCCGCGTCGACCTCGAAACCGGCGAGGTCACCGATCTCGCCGGCTCACTCGATCGCAACATCATGCCGGGAGCGCCCGCCTACCCGGGCGCGTTGCCGCAGTTCACGGCATCCGGCGATGTGCTCTTCGCGGTGCGCGATCGCGGCGCCACCCACCTGTACGCGGTTGCCGTCGCAGGCGGTGAGCCGCGCCATGTCTTCGGCGGAACCGATGAGGTCGTCAGTGGCCTCACGGTCGCCGGCGACACCGCCGCGGTCGCCCTGTCGACACCGACCTCGTTCGGGGAGATCGTGCGGGTGGATGTATCAACCGGCGCGGGCACCGTCGTCACGGCGCACGGCTCCGCTCCCGAGGGAGTCGAGCTGTTCGTGCGCACCAGCCGCGAGTTCACCATCAGCGACGGCACCGTCGTGCAGGGTTGGATCGTACGCGACCCGGCCGTCTCAGGGCCCACGCCGCTACTGGTCGACATACACGGCGGCCCGCACAACGCATGGAATGGTGCGCTGGAGGAGATGCATGTCTTCCACCAGGAGCTCGCGGCCGCCGGGTGGACGATCGTCATGATCAACCCCCGCGGCAGCGACGGGTACGGCGAGGCGTTCTGGAAGGGCGTGAACGCGGCGTGGGGCGTCGCCGATGCGAAGGACTTCCTGGAGCCCGTCGACCAGCTCGTCGCCGAGGGAACGGCCGATCCCAAGCGCCTGGCGGTGACCGGCTACAGCTACGGCGGATTCATGACGGCGTACCTCACGGCACACGACGACCGTTTCGCCGCAGCCGTTGCCGGTGGCATTGTCTCGGATCTGGTGAGCATCGGCGGCACGAGCGATGATGCCCACCTGCTCAACGTGTACGAGATCGGCATGATGCCGTGGAAGTCTGCCGACCGTGAGCAGCTCGCCGCGATGTCGCCGTACACGGCCGTCGAGAACGTCACCACGCCCACGCTGGTGCTGCACGGAGAGAAAGATCAGCGCTGCCCGCTGGGGCAGGCTCAGCAGTGGTACACGGCGCTGCGCGAGCGCGAGGTGCCGACGCGTCTGGTCGTGTACCCGGGCGGCAGTCACATCTTCCCGCTCATGGGCGTGCCCAGTCATCGCGTCGACTACGCGCGCCGTGTCGTGGAATGGGTCAAGCAGTACGCTGGCAGCGCCGAGGGTCCACGACCCGCGCGCATCGACGCGGCGCGCTGGCAGCGCCGACTCGACTCCCTGGCCGCCCTGCACGGTGTCCCCGGCGCACAGCTCGGGATTCTGCGTTATGACGCGAACGGCGACGACGATATCGTCACGCTCGCCACGGGAACGCTCAATCAGGATCTGCCGGATGCCTCGGCCACGGCCCTTCCGGACTCACTGTTCCAGATCGGCTCGATCTCGAAGGTCTGGACGGCCACGGTGATCATGCGTCTGATCGAGCAGGGGCACTTCACCCTCGATACCCCCGCATCCGAGATCATCAACGGGCTGCGGCTGGCGAACGACGAACTCTCAGCCGGGGTGACGGTGCGCCATCTGCTGACTCACACGAGTGGCCTCGACGGCGATGTGTTCACCGACACCGGCCGAGGCGACGACTGCCTGGAGAAGTACGTCGATCTGCTCGCAGATGTGGCCCAGAACCACCCCCTGGGCGCGACGTGGTCGTACTGCAACGCGGGCTTCTCGCTGCTGGGACGCATCATCGAGCAAGTGACGGGCCAGACATGGGATGAGGCGATGCGCGAGCTGCTCTACACGCCGCTCGGGCTCACCCACACCGTGACCCTGCCGGAAGAGGCCATCCTGCATTCCGCGGCCATCGGGCATGTGGATGCCGGTGGCGAGCGCATCCTCGCGCCGGTGTGGAGCCTTCCCCGTTCGATGGGTCCGGCCGGGCTCATCGCCGCACGGGCCGCCGATGTGCTGTCGTTCGCGCGACTGCATCTCGCCGGCGGTGTCGGCGCCGATGGCACCCGGGTACTGAGCGAGGAGACCGTCGCCGATATGCACGCGTTCCACGCCGAGGTGCCCGACAAGCAGGTGCTGGGAGACTCGTGGGGGCTGGGCTGGATTCGCTTCGACTGGAACGGCGCGCGGTTGTACGGCCACGACGGAAACACGATCGGTCAGGCCGCGTTCCTGCGGATTCACGAAGAGTCCGGGGTCGCCGTCACGCTGCTCACCAACGGCGGCCACACCCGTGATCTCTACGGAGACCTGTACCGAGAGATCTTCGCTGAGCTTTCGGGCGTCGACATGCAGGCACCCGTCGTGCCGCCGGCCGAGCCGGTCGACGTCGACGTCACGCCATACCTCGGTACGTACGAGCGCGCCTCCGTACGCATGGAGGTCTACGTCGGGGACGACTCACCGATGCTGCGCACGACCCTGCTCGGCCCGCTCGCCGAGATGGAACCGAATCCGGTCGACGAATATGCGCTCACCCCGATCAGTGACGGCGTGTTCG
>NZ_JAJUFV010000180.1 GCF_029263575.1 Microbacterium sp.
AGAACGTGCGCAGCTCCCCGTACCGGCGCGGATCCGGCGCCCAGAACTGAACCTGGAACGACGCCTCACGCCCGGACGTGAACCGGGTGATCTTCGTCGCCGCGGCGAGCCGAACATCCGCCCACGTCGCGTTCCCGTGATCGTCCTGCACCGTCAACCGGCCGATACTCCCGTCAGAGAGAAGCCCCGCGAGCTGATCGACCCGTGCCTGAAGCGACCCTTCCGACGATGCGAGGATCGCCCCCTGGATCGAAACCTCACGAGCCGACATGAACACGCGCGAATCGAACGACCCGTCAGCGAGAGGACGCTGGGTCTCGTCGCGACGCGGCTCCACGTCACCGAACCAGCCCTGCAGCCCCTCCGGCTCGATCACGTAGGACTCATCGAAATCACGCGGCCACTCGTCAAATGACAGGCCGTTGATCGTCGCCCGCATCGCTCACCCCCTCAGCGCATAGCTGACTTCACGGCCAGCGATCCGACCGATCGCCGCCTCATCCATGCCAGGTGCAGGGTGCACGTCAACCTGCACGCCGCCCTGGCCCGTACCGCCACGCAGCTGCGCGAGAACGTCAGGACTCAGCGGCACGACCGCCTCGTCATAACGGCCCTCACCGATAACCGCGAGCGTGCCGCCCTGCGTGCGCTGCACCAGGCCGCCCTCGGCGAGCTTCACAGCGGACAGGTCAGCATGCGGGATCAGCGGAATCTCCGGGATCCCCACCTTGCCGGTGATGTTGTTCACGCCACCGATCAGCCCGTTGATCAGATCCACGAGCGCGTTGATCGTGCCCTCGACGATGCCGACCATCCCGTTCCAGATGCCCGAGAAGATCTGCACGATGCCTTCCCAGGCCTTCGACCAGTCGCCCGTGAACACACCCGTCAGGAACGTGATCACGCCCCCGAGCACGTCGACGATGGACTCGACAATCGGCAGTAGCAGCGTCCCGATCGCGCCCACGACGCCCTCGATCACCGGCATCAGTGCGGCGATGACTTCCGCCAGAAGCGGGAAGACTGCCTGCACCAGCTCCATCAGAGGCGGCATCAGCGGCATCAGCGCGAGGAGCACCTGAGCGAACAGGTCAGCGACCGACTGCACCAGAGGGAGCAGGACGGGAAGCACCTCGCCCACGAGGCCGATGAACTGCGCAACCAGTTCGATCACGATGGGCATCAGCGCCGATAGCACCTGAGATAGCGCGCCACCCACGACAGTCGCGACCTGGTTGAACGCTTCGACGATCATCGGCAGGCTGGGCGCAAGCGCCTGAAACGCGAGGTTGATGGGCGACAGGAGCGACGCGAGCTGCGCAAACGCAGAGAAGTCGATCCCGCTCGACCCAAGATTCGCCAGGAACTCGAGCCCCGGGGCGAGGAAAGCCCCGATCGACTCGCCCACGCCGGCCGCGACTTCCTCGATCGGCCCCATCGCATCCGTGATGCCCTGAAGGGCAGGTGCCAGCCCCTCGAAGACACCCCCGAGAAGCCCAGCGCCGGCACGCCCCAGCGACGCCATGAGATTCGCCCACGATCCCGACGCGGTCTCGCCCATCGCCTCGGCGACACCGCCCGCAGCATCCTGCGCTGCCGCGGCGAACTGCTCGAAGCTGATCTTCCCTTCGGAAGCCATCTTGAACACTTCGCCCGAGGTCACGCCGAGCTGATCAGCGAGCGCCTGGTAGATCGGGATGCCCCTATCGGCAAGCTGCCCGATCACATCGTTCTGAACGCCGTTCGCCTGCGTCAGAGCCTTCGAGAAGATGCCGCCCATATCGGACAGATCCCCACCTGCCGCCGCCGCACTGTTCGCGACCGTCGACAGGACGTCGGCCATCTCCTTGCCCGGCCCGATGCCACCAGCAGCCATCTGCGCGGCAACGCCCGCAGCATCCTCGAGCCCGAACGCCGTCCCCTTGACAGACTCGAGCGCGTTGTCCATGAGGGCCTGAGTCTCATCAGCAGAGAACCCCAGGCCCTCCATCTTCGCCGTGGCGTTGTCGATGCCCTTGAGCCGCTGGAAGCCCTTTGACAGCGCGCCGCCGATAGTCCCGACGACCGCACCGCCCACAGCCGCAGCGCCCGCCAGCGCCGTGACCTTCATGCCCTTCATCAGCGACGAGCCCAGCGTGCGGCCGGACTTCTCGGCCCCGCTCGAGGCGCCACCGATGGACTGCTCGATGTCCTTCTTGATCCCCGGGGCCTTCACCGTCAGGGCGACGTATGCGTTCGCGATCTCAGCGCCACCAACTGCCATACATGCCCCCTCAGCAAAAGCCCCGGGGCCCACCCAGGGTCAGGTATTGCGTCCGCGCGGGATCCGGCCACGCATGCGCAACCGCGACTGCGCCTTCCGCAAAGCGCGTTCCTCACGCGCCCGCCGCTCGTGCGCATACGCTGGCGGCTTCGGAGGCTCAGGCTTCTTGCCCTTGCCATGCCGGCCCGCGTGATAATCGAGAACACGCACAGAGAAGTCGACCGCCCGCAGCATCGCGACAGCCTCAGAGACAGCCGCCGGCCCACCGAACGACTGCCACACCGCAGACCCCGCAGGAATCCACGCGACAAGGTCAACGAGATCCTGCAACGGCATCGAGCGGGTCTCGAGAACCTCGCGCAGATCGATCCCGTACTCTGCCCTCATCGAGGCCCGCAACGCGCCCTTATGGCGCGCCAGAACCTCGATGAGGATCAGGAGTTTGGGGCGATCGCCTCGAACAGGCTCGCCATGAACTCCGACATCACCGTCTCGGTGAGCTTCCCGTCGTTCGCGGCGCGAAGATCGGCCTTCACCTGCGCATAGTCATCCGCGAGCACGAACTTCAGCACCTTCACCGATGCCGCAAGCCGCTCGCCAGGCTGCGCGTCCTCGTCCTGAAGGACCGCCATCATCTCGGCGACGTCCCAATCCGCGAGCCGCTCCTTCACCACATCAGCAGGCACGGACAGCGTCACGCCCGCCACCTGAAGGTTCTCGGTCGCCTTCGGCTTCCGATCCTGCGGCGCCTTCTTCGCTGTAGTCATTAGTAGCCCCAATCGCGGCCCCAGAATGGTGCGGTGGGCGGGGCTGGGGCCAACCACCCCGCCCACCGGGTTTGTCACGCCTCGCTGTCGGTGGAGACGTACGAGTAGTTGCCGACGATCTCCCCCAGGAACGGGAAGCCGGCAATGTCGGCGTTCGTGAAGCTGCGCTCACCGTCCGGGCCGATCTCGAAGCGAGGGATCAGGAAGCGCCCCCGGATCTCCGAGAAGGAGCGGTCGAACAGGTCGATCACACACGCGACCGCCGTCACCCTCTGGCCCGCGTTGCGCTCCTCGGTGCGCACCCCGTCGACAGTCTCGGACGACAGGACGTTGTACCGCAGCCGGTTCGTGAGCTCCTTGTCCTCGTACGCCGTGAACGCGATCTCCGTGCCCGACTCGGACATGTATGTGCGCACGACACCGGCGCCCTGGTGGCCGCGAATCTTCTCCTTCGACGCAGACGGCGTCTCAACGATGCCGTCCTCGCTCAGCCACCCGATGTCCTCGAAGGCCGGGCCAAGCTCCTCGAGCCCAACCGGCATCGCAGTCCCGAGCGGGGCGATGTAGATTGCGTCAGCCTCGGACCCGTACAGGCGCGCGAGGTCACTGTTTACAGCCATAGCTGTCCTCCTTGTCGCCCGAGCCCGGGCATAAGAAAAGCCCCGCCGAATGGCAGGGCCGGGACCGATGCGGGCTACGTCCGAGCGGCACGCACGGTCATCTGGATCGAGAAACGGAACCGGGCGGAACCCGACTCCGGGTCTGGCGTCGAATACGGCCCCGTCAGCTCCTCCACGCCGCTCACCAGAGGCATGTCCGTGTACGAGTGGAAGAACGCTTCGCGAGCAACCCCCGCAAGCGCGGCGGCCTCGGCAGACGATGCGGCCCACGCGTCGACCGTCACAGTCGGCTGGTCGATCACCCGGTTCAGCGCGGCGCCACCGTTTCTGCGTGCCACGATGAACGAGACGGGACGATCAGCGGGAACACTCACTCGAACCGGCACGTCGACATGCGCGCCGAGGAACTCGAGCACCATCGCGTCGATGTCGAGAAACGCCATCACTTCGCTCCCGACATCGCCCGCTCGAGCACCGCATCCTCAGCCTGCCGACGTGCGCCCTCAGGCGAGCTGGTCTGCACGAACCCTCGCGCAGTCCACCTGTGCGGCCGGGCCTCCGAATAGGCGAACCCGTCACCCGCCGAGCGCGCAATCCGACGCCCCACCCGGTCGACCTCAGCCTGCACGGGCGCCGACGTCATCAACGCGTTCAGGCCCTTGAGTTTCAGCTGCACACGAACCTTCGACACGTGCCCCTCCTATCCGTCAGCCCGCGAGAGCTCGACAGGCATCGACCATCGCGTCGGAGTGTTCACGACCGTGTAGTGCTGCGGGTCGCCGATCACGTCACACGGGTCGCCGCCACGGACGCGGACCCGCGCGCCCCGCAACGTCGCCGGATACCCCTTCGGGAAGTGCAGAGTCCACTGCACGACGGTCCCCTCGGGACGTTCGGTGTCAGCGATGTCTGTCCGCCCGCCGGGCGCGACCAGGACATCCTCAACCTGCTCCGAGACCCACTCGAGGATCGGCTCGTTGTGCGCGTCCAGGCCCGTCTCGACGTACCGCTGAACCTCGACCGTCTCGCCGATCACGACGCACCCCACGGCGGCGTGTACGGCGCATCGTTCGCCATCGGGACCGTGCACGCGACCTGAGCACCTCACCCGAGCATCTTGCGATCCGCCTTCGTGAGGTACAGATCCCCCGTCGGGTTCGAGAACTGCACCGTCTCCTGGTACGGGCCAGCGCCCTGCTGGATCGACGTGACACCCACGCCGCCCGTCGCGGCCGACGACATGGCACGCTTCACCATCTCGCACGACACGATCTTCCGCGCCGCGAGCTCCTGCTCGGTCGGCGGGTCTGACGGCGGGCACGACGCGTCGAGGCGGACGGCGGCATCCTCAAGGAGTACCGCCGCCCGCTCCGACTCGTCATCGGTCAGAGGGCGCCACCGAGCAGCAAGGTCATCAACCGTTGCGTAAACCATGACGCCCCCTCGAGTTAGGCCGCTGCGGCTTCGAGCGCGGCAATCCGCGTCTCGTAGTCATCGATGATCGTCTGCAGGCCGTCGACCTGAGCGATCGTGTGCGTGTGCGTCGCCGCAGGGAACGTGGCGGGCTTGCCCGTCACATCCGCCCACGTGACCGTTACGGTGCCGCCACCGAGATCGATCGGGTCGCCGTTCTCGTCGAAGAACGCGACCTTCCCGATCGACCGCCCCGGTGTCGGGGCGCTCTGCGAGACAACCTCGAGATGCCCGACCGCCATAGTTACGCCTGCTCCTCGTCGG
>NZ_JAJUFV010000181.1 GCF_029263575.1 Microbacterium sp.
ACGACGGCGGAACCCGCAGCATTCAGCACAGATTCCGACTCCGTCACGGCCGTGCAACCGGCATTGACGACGATCGAGTGGGGCGAGGCATCCAGCGTCATCGAAGCCGCAAGCATGCTCGTCGGCGACGTCGGCGAGGGCATCGGATCGAACTCATGGGTCGTCTCGGGCGCTCTCACTGAGACGGGGATGCCGCTGCTGGCGAACGACCCCCACCTCGGCGCCGCTCTTCCCTCCGTCTGGTATCAGGTGCAGCTGAAATGCTCGACCGTATCGGAAGCGTGCCCCTTCGACGTGGCCGGCTTCTCGTTCTCGGGCCTGCCGGGCGTCATCATCGGGCACAATGCCCAGATCGCGTGGGGCTTCACCAACCTCACAACCGATGTCGCCGACCTCTACATCGAGATCGTCGACGGTGACGAGTACTGGCGCGACGGCGAGCGCGTGCCGCTCGAGGTGCGGGAGGAGACCATCAAGGTCGCAGGGGCTGAAGACATCGACCTCACGATTCGCTCCACCGTGCATGGGCCGATCATCTCGGGCCTGACGGAAGACTTCACGGCGATCGCCGACGACCCGGTCACCAGCACCGGCGACGCCGTGCTGCCGCTGGATTCTGCACCCGAGATCCCCGAAGGCGAACCGGCCGTGAGCCTGCGCTGGACCGCCCTCGACCCCGGCAGCACCGCGACAGCCCTGTTCGCCATGAACACGGCGCAGAACTTCGCCGACTTCCGTCACGCGGCATCACTGTTCGACGTCCCCGCCCAGAACCTCATCTACGCCGACCGCGAGGGCAACATCGGCTATCAGGCACCCGGGCGGCTGCCGATTCGCGGGGCCGGCGACGGCTGGCTGCCGCAACCCGGCTGGGACAGCAGCTACGACTGGACGGGCTTCATCGACTTCGAAGACCTTCCTGTGTCGTACAACCCGACATCGGGTTACATCGTCACGGCCAACAACGCCATCGTCACAGACGACTACGAGCACTTCCTCTCGCGCGACTGGGCCTACGGCTACCGCGCCGCACGCATCATCGACCTGATCGAGCGCCGCGCGGCGACCGGTCCGCTCACAGCGCAGGACATGCGCGACATTCAGTTCGACAACGCGATGTGGATCGGGATGCGCCTGGCCACCGTCATCGGCGATGTCGAGGTGTCGGGTGCCGGCCCGAACGAGGCCATCGACCTGCTGCGCACCTGGGATGCACAGAACGACGCGTCATCGCCCGCCGCGGCCTACGCGAACGTGCTGTGGTCGAACCTTGTGACCAACCTGTTCGCCACGCGTGAGCAGCCGCTTCCCGCCGACGGGCACGGGCGCCTGTTCACCGTGATCTCCGACCTGTTCGAGAACCCGGACGACCCGCTCTGGACGAACGAGGCCATCGGCGTCGACGGCATGGACGAGATGCTCGCCCTCTCAGCCGAGCAGGCCTACGACGAACTCGTCGCGCTGCAGGGCGAAGTCACAGCCCGCTGGAACTGGGGAAACCTGCACGCCCTCACCCTCACCAACGAGACCTTCGGCACGTCGGGGATCGCCCCGATCGAATCGCTGTTCAACCGCGGCCCTTATCCCGCCAGTGGCGGCGCCTCAGTGGTGAACGCCACCGGCTGGGAACTCGGCGGCTCATATGCGACGACCACCGTGCCATCGATGCGCATGGTGATCGACCTGGCAGACTTCGACGCCTCATCGTGGAACAACCTGACCGGCGCATCCGGCCACGCCTTCCACCGCCACTACACCGATCAGACCGAGGACTGGTCACGCGGCATCCAGACGCCATGGGCGTTCAGCACGGATGCCGTCGGCACGGCGGCTGTCGACACGCTGGTGCTGAAGCCCAAAGGTTAGGGCTTCTGTCTCCGAAGGGCGAGAGCGCTCAGCGTGCCTCGGCGAACTCGATCGGCTCAAGCTGTGGCGGCTCCTCGCCAGCGGGCGTCTCGACGGTTTCGACCGCGTCGGCCTTGCCTGTGAGTCGGGCGATCGCTTCGTCGAACTGGCGCTCGAGGGCGCGGAAGGCCGCGTCGCCATCACCAGCGGCGAGCGCATCGAGCAGTTCGCGATACGTCACCGAGACCGACCGGCGCACCGTATAGCCGTGGTCATCGCTGAAACTCGCGATACGCGTCTCGATCGCGAGGGTCGCCATGTAGCGCGAGAGCCTGCTGCTGCCTGCGGAATCGACGAGTAGCTGGTGAAAGTCCAGATCAGCGTCGCCGATGGTGCGAGCATCCGTTCCTTCGCTGACGGCGACCAGGTCAGCGAACGACCGTTCCAAGGGGCCCAGCACTGACGAGTCCGCGGCAGCGGCGATCAGGCGCACGGCATGACCTTCGATGGCGAGTCGCGCGTCGTAGACGTCGGCGACCTGGTCGGGTCCGATGACGCTCACCCGCATTCCGCGGCCGGGGGATGCCGTGAGCAGACCTTCTTGCACGAGACGCTGCGTCGACTCCCGCAGGGGGCTGCGGCTCACACCCAGCTGCGATGACATCTCGACCTCACCGATCGGGCTGCCCACCGGCAGCGCTCCGGTGAAGATGGCCTTACGCAGCTCAGCGACGATCAGATCGACCGTGGACGGCCGCGCTACGCGCACCATAGACACCGGCGTCCCTGCGCGACGGGTGTGTGCAGCCATGAGCATCCTTTCCATGCGTCGCGAAACGCGAACATCTCATTGTCGGGCCTGCGCGGCGATACGCGAAGTCGAGGGCCGGACCAAGTTTGCCTCAATGTCACGATTTTGTATACAAGTCGACAATCTGCGCGTCTGACTGTACATCCGTGGGCAGAGTGAATAACGTGTTGCACGGTCCATAACCGGTCGACGGCGCCCGCTCAGAAGCGTCGCACTACCCGAATCCATACGGAACGTGAGGACATCATGACCAAGAGAACGACTCGAATCGGCATCGCCACAGCCGCGATCGGAACCCTGACCCTGGGCCTGCTCGCCGGCTGCGCGTCCGGCGGAGACAGCGGCGGTGACGGCGGCGACGACAGCATGACCACGCTCGAGAAGGCGCAGGAATCGGGCACGATCACCCTGGCCGTCGCATCCGAGCAGCCCTACTCGTGGGTCGAAGACGGTGAGGCCACCGGCGCCACCATCGCGATGCACGAAGAGATCTTCAGCAACCTCGGCATCGACAACCTCGAAATCGAAGAGGTCGACTGGAACTCGCTCATCCCGGGCCTGAACGCCGGTCGCTGGGATGTCATCAGCGCTGGAATGTCGATCCTTCCCGACCGCTGTGAAGAGGCCGCATTCAGCGACCCGGAGATCATGTACACCACGGCACTGGTCGTGCCCACGGGAAACCCCAAGGGCCTGAGTGACCTCGACTCCGTGCTCGAGGCGGGCGACGTGACGCTCGCTGTGCAGTCCGGCGCCATCGAAGAGGGCTACGCCGCTGATCTCGGCATCAGCAACGTGATCCAGGTCGACAGCGCCACGGCTGGCATCGAGGTCGTGCAGGCCGGTCGCGCAGACGCGTTCGCGCTGACGGCCGTGTCGATGAACTGGATGACCGAAGACATGGACGACGTCGAGACCACCGACGCATTCGTGCAGGAGATCGACGGGGTCGAGCAGATCGGCGCCGGTTCGACGGTCTTCCGTCAGGAAGACACCGACCTGCTCGAGGCCTACAACGAAGAGCTCGCCAAGATCACCGCAGACGAGGCAACCTACCTCGGCCTCGTCGAGGAGTTCGGCTTCACGGCCGAGAACCTTCCCCCGGCAGATCTGACCACCGAGCAGCTCTGCTCGGGCGACCTCGGCTGAGGCTGATTCCGAGCTGACGTGGCTGAGAATCTCGAAGCGCTCGGGAGGGCGCTGCCCTATCTTCTCGAAGGTGTGTGGATCACCCTTCAGTTGACTCTGGGTGGCGCCCTCCTGGCCATCGTCGTCGCCATCGCGTTCGGCCTGCTGGCACGATTCAAGAACATCTTCCTGCGCGGTTTCGCGCGCATCATCATCGAGCTGTTCCGCGGAACCTCGCTGCTGGTGCAGTTGTTCTTCTTCTTCTTCGTGCTGCCGCTGCCGCCGTTCAACCTTGAGTTGCCGGCCGTTTTCGTCGGCATCCTCGCGCTCGGTTTCAACTACGGCGCCTACGGCGCCGAAGTCGTGCGCGGGTCGATCAACTCGGTGGATGCCGGTCAGTGGGAGGCAACGACCGCGCTGAGCCTGTCACGCGCACAGCGCATGTGGCGCGTGATCTTCCCGCAGGCGTGGGCGCTCATGCTCCCCTCGCTCAACAACCTGCTGATCCAGCTGCTGAAGGGCACCGCCGTGGTCTACCTGATCACGATCGTCGACCTGACGGCAGAGCTGAACCGACTGCGCCTGCAGACCGACGTCTTCTTCGCCTACGGCCTGGGTCTGCTCATCTACTTCGCGATTGCCTATCTGCTCACCCTCGGCATGAACGCGCTCGAAGCTCGCGCCAAGCACCGGCTCGGGCAGGGCGGACGGTGGCGCGACACCATCACCTCCACACCGGTTCCTGACGCTAAGGGGGCGGGCCAGTTCGGATGAACGAAGACAACAGTTTCTGGAACTGGGAGCACGCTGCCGCTGCCTTCCCCGAGATCCTCGAGAAATTCCTCACCGTCACGCTGGTCGTCACGATCATCGGCAGTGCGATCGCAGCCGTGCTCGGTCTGATCATCGCCCTGGGTCGACGCAGCGCGCCACGGCCCATAAGCGCCGTGATCTCGCTGGTGATGAACTTCATCAGGATGACGCCGCTGGTCGTGCAGCTGCTGTTCGCGTACTACGTGTTCACGACCGTCCCGCCGATCGTGCTCGGAACGATCATCATCGGCATCCACTACGCCACCTACATGGCTGAGGTCTACCGCGCCGGGATCGACGCGGTTCCACCCGGGCAGTGGGAGGCCACGACGGCGCTCTCGATGTCGCCCGGCCGCACGTGGACGGCCGTGATCATCCCGCAGGCGCTGCGCTCGACTCTGCCGGCGCTGGCCAACTACGTGATCTCGATGTTCAAGGACACGCCGTTCCTCATGGTCATCACAGTCGTCGAGATGGTGCGCCAAGCACAGCTGTACGGCAGCAAGAACTTCCGCTTCGTCGAGGCGGTCATCATCGCCGGCCTCATCTACTTGGCCGCGAGCCTGTTGAGTTCGTTCCTCGCCCGGCAATTGGAGAAACGCCTTGAATACACCACCGCTTGACACGCACACCGGTGCGATCGCCCTCGCCGACGGCGAGATGCCGGCCATTCTGTTCAACAAAGTCGAGAAGCGCTTCGGCGACCATGTCGTGCTGCACGACCTCGACTTCGTCGTGCGCAAAGGCGACCGCGTCACCCTGATCGGTCCGAGTGG
>NZ_JAJUFV010000182.1 GCF_029263575.1 Microbacterium sp.
AATCCGCCGCGGCGCGGGCCATCCGTGTCGCCGCCATCACCGCGATCGATCAGCGAGCCGGCTTCGTGAAGGTGAGCGAGACCGACAAGGGTGTGCTGTGGCGGCTCGAAGCAGAGAAATCGCCGCGCGCCGAGCTCACCGATGCCGACCGCGGCACCGCGCAGACCATCACGATTCTGCAGCTCGTCGTGCTGTTCGCAGCCCTGCTGCTGGCCATCCCCACGCGGGCCTCGCGACGCGCAGCGCGAGCGCAGTCGCGGATCGTCGGTCGCTCGCTGGACGAGCCCATCGTGCTCCCGAAACGCGCGGATGATGGGGATGCAGAACCAGAGGCTGCCGAGCCCGAACGTGCCGAGCCAGAAGCGGCGGAACCGGAACAGGGAGAAACCGTCGAGCCGGAGGCCGTCGAGGCCGATCCTGTTGAGCCTGATCCCGCAGAGCCTGATCCCGCAGAGCCGGCAGAGCCGGTTGAGCCGGCAGATTCGGATGAACCCGAACAGGAGGGCGAGCGATGACGCAGCGTCGTGCGATTCGAGTTGTGGCGACCAGCGCCCGCCTGGTGGCCGGTGCGGTCATCGCCGTCGGGTGCGTGGCCGGTGTCGTCGCGGCTGTGGCGTTGCCATGGCCCACCGTCGCGAACGAACCCGCCGAGCTGTCTGTGCGGCCCTCAGCCGGTGACACGACGCTCGTGTGCAACGGTCCGTTCCGGGCGATCGGACGCGACACGATGAACGCTCAGCAGATGTCGCCCGCTGGCCGGCCCGCTGTCACGGTCGACAGCAACGGTCCGCGCGAGGCATCCGATATCGCGATCTCTGATCTGACCGGCGACGCTCCCGCGCCGCAGCGGTTCGTGGGCAGCGCAGAACAGGGCGGTTCATCGCTCGTGGCGGCAGCCGAGTCGGTCACGATCGCCGCAGATGACCTGGCGGGGCTGGCCGCAGGCGCATGCCGCGCGCCCAGCACCGAGTCGTGGCTCGTGGGCGGAACGGTCGAGACCGGCACGAGCGACCTCATCATCCTGACCAACCCCGGCGATGTCGCCTCGACGGTCACCCTCACGGTGTACGGTCTCGAGCCGACGTCGACGACGACCGTCGTTCCCGCCGGGACGCAGCTGGCTGTTCCGCTGGCATCCGTCGCGGCGGGTCTGCAGCAGCCGGTCGTGCGCGTGACAGCAGAGGGAGCGCCGGTGCGCGCCGTGCTGCAGTCATCGCTCATCCGTACGCTCGACCCCTCCGGCATCGCTCTGCAAGACACTGCCGGAGCGCCGAGCGCGAACCTCACGTTCGCCGGCGTGCAGGTGCGCGAGCCGAGCGACGACACACCCGTCACGGTGCTGCGACTGATGGCGACCGACCAGGCGACGAACGCCGCCGTGACGGTGCGTGCCGGGGGAGAGGTCGTGCAGGAGGTCTCTGTTCCGCTCGATGCCCAGGTGCCTGCCGAGCTTGGCCTGGAAGGACTCGAGCGCGGCGTCTACAGCATCGAGGTCGAGGCGGAATCCGCCGTCGTCGGAGCGACCTGGCAGACCAACCGGATCGGCGCGGGCAGCGACTTCACCTGGATGACGCCCGCCCCCGAGATCGCCGAGCAGGTCATGATCGCCGTGCCGAGGGGCCCCGGTGCCCGCATTCATCTCGTTAACACGCAGGACGCCGACGCGAACGTCACGCTCACGCCCACCGCCGGCGGCGAGGAACGCACTGTGACCGTTCCGGCCGGCGGATCAGAGCTTGTCGAGGCCCGGGCCGACACGACGTACACCCTGACGACGGATGCTCCGCTGCACGCAGCCGTGGTTCTCGCCGGAACCGATGCACTGGCCGGATGGCCGATCTGGCCGAGCGCCGCAGCGCAACAGCCCATCGCTGTCTATCCCTGAGCGCGGGGAACTATGAGCGCGGGGAACCCTGAGCGCGGGGAACCCTGAGCGCGGGGAACCCTGAGCGCCGGGAGACCTGAGCGCCGGGAGACCTGAGCGTTGGGGCTCAGTCGTGATCCGACCCGAACTCCCAGGGATCTTTGCCGACGTACTCGGCGCACGCGCGGAACACAGCGCTTTCGATCGCGATGCGCCGGTGCATGTCATCGTCGTGCCCGGGCGGTAGCAGGCGTTCGATCGGAACCCGGAAGAGCACGATGCGTCGCTGCTGGCGGTCGATGAGCCAGCGGGGGATGCCGCCGGGGTCCGAGTGCATCGGCAGGGCGCCGATCTCGAAGCGCACCTCCTGCAGCTCCGGCCACGTGCCGCGCAAGAACTCCACGGCGGCGCCGATGGTCGCGTCGAAACGATCGATGCGTCCGTCCAGCGGGGGAAGGGGCGGCCGCAGAACTTCGCTGCGGCCCAGGCGGCCGTGACGCCCGTGGCGTGCACCGCGGCGGTGACCGGCGGCGTTTCCAGCAGAGCGACGAGCCATGACCAAAGTCTAGGCCGTCCCGCGCGGCATCCGTCGGCGGCACCGGGTGCGCCCTACTCTGAAGGTGATGGACGAACGACTCTGCTCAAAGGTGACCTGCGCTCGCGAGGCCGTGGCGACGCTCACGTACGACTACGGCGACCAGATGGCCGCCCTCGGGCCGCTGGGCGGCACGGTCGACCCGCACGCGCACGACCTGTGTGCCCAGCACGCGGAGCGACTGTCGATGCCTGCCGGATGGGTCGTCGTGCGCCACGAGGCGCTGCGGGCTTAGCGCCCGCCTACACGCCTACGCGCCGCCCGGTCAGCTTCTCTGCGCGGGCGTCAGCGATCACCAGCGCGCGTCGCTCGCGTTCGCGACGTAGCACCGTGATGGCGACCAGCAGGTCTTCGGGGTGCGCTGCGGGCTGCGGCGAGACGTACTCAGCCGTCGCCGCGACGAGCTCGTGGGCGATGCGCGCACGAGCCGACGGCGTCATGCGCTCCGCATGCTGCAGAAACTGTGAGATTCGGCGGGCCAAGCGATCCGGCATCCGCGCGACGTCGGCGATTTCCGCCCATCCGGCCAGCGCCGGGGGCATCACAGGGACGAGCGGGACGAGCTTCGGCGTGCGAACCCGCTGGCTGTAGGTGCCGGCCACCATGTCGCCTAGGCGCTGCGAGCGGGCCGTGAAGGCTCCGGCGAGCATCGCGACGGCGCCGAAGGTCATATAGATCTCCAAGACGCCGATGAGCGCGCGGATGAAAGCATGGCGGAACCCTGCGGCACCGCCGTCGAGGCGCACGATGCGTCCGCCGACGGCGAGTTTGCCGAGGCTTCGGCCGTGCGTCGCCGTCTCCACGACGATCGGGATGACCACGAAGCACACGACGAGCATCGTGATGTTCAGGATCGCATCGATCGATCCGTCGATGACCCCCAGCCCGAGCAGCCACAAGCGCAGCCACAGAAACAGGGCGAACAGCACCCAGCCGACGATCATGTCGATCAGGGCGCCCAGCGCGCGCATGAAGAAGGCCAGCGGTTGCACGTCGATGGCGACGGCTTCACCGGATAGCACTTCGTCGGCAGTGTCGATCGGCGTAGACATGAGTACAGTAAATCAGGTGGATGCCGATGCTTTGAGTGATGCACGCCGCGGCGAATGGGAACGACTCGACGAACTCAGCCGCGGGCGTCTCGACGGCGACGGCGTCGACGAGCTGATCGTGCGCTACCGTGCGGCATCCGCTGATCTGGCTGAACTGAAGACCTCTGTCGGCGACTCGCCGCAGGGCGCATATGTGTCATCCATCCTCGCCCGGGCACGGATGCGCTTGACGGGCACCTCCGACAACATCCTGGCGCAGATCGGCCGATTCTTCACCGACCAGCTGCCTGCGGCGTTCTACCGGCTGCGCTGGACGACGCTCGTGGTCGCTGTCGTGTTCATCGCCATCACGGCGGGAATCGCGGCGTGGATCTCCAGTGACCCGGCACTCGTCGCCACTCTCGGGCCCGCGGGGCTTCTCGAGCAGTACGCCGAAGAGGACTTCACCACGTACTACACCGAGAACCCCGCCGCTGTGTTCGCCGGGATGGTGTGGACCAACAACGCCTGGATCGCCGCCCAGTGCGTGCTGTTCGGCGTCACGGGAATCTGGCCGCTGTACGTCATCGCTCAGAACGCGGTCAGCCTCGGCGTCTCCGGCGCTGTGATGGCCGCGCACGACCGCCTCGATGTGATGGTCCTGTACATCCTGCCGCACGGTCTGCTCGAGATGACGAGCATCTTCGTCGCCGCCGCTGCCGGGCTGCACATCTTCTGGGCGTGGGTCGCTCCCGGTCACCGCAGTCGCGCAACGGCGCTCGCGCAGGAGGGGCGCTCGCTCGCGACGGTCGCAATCGGGCTGGTCTTCGCTCTGTTCCTCTCGGGCCTCGTCGAAGGCTTCGTCACGGGGTGGTCGCTGCCCTGGCCGATCAAGATCGGCATCGGCGCCGCGGCGCTGGGCGTGTTCCTCGTCTACATGCTGCTCGTCGGACGCCGCGCCTATCAACGCGGAGAACGCGGCGACCTCCTCGAATACGAGGCCGGAACGCCGCGTCTCGTCGCGGGTTGAGCGAGGACGCCCGTCAGCTCTTCTTCGTACCGTCGAGGAGCGTCTTGTACGCCACGCCGGCGATCAGGGCGCCGACGATCGGGAACACGAGGAACACCCACAGCTGCGAGAGCGGACCGACACCACCGTAGATCGCCGCGGCGATCGAGCGTGCCGGGTTCACCGAGGTGTTGTCGACGGGGATGCTGATCAGGTGGATCAGCGTCAGGGTGAGACCGATCGCGAGGCCGGCGAACGGGGTCGGGCGCAGCTTGTGCGTCGTACCGAGAATGACGAACAGGAACACCGCCGTCAGCACGACCTCGATGATGATCGCGGCCCACATGCCGAAGCCGCCGGGGGAGTGCTCACCCCAGCCGTTGCTCGCGAAGCCGGCGTCCTGCGCGCCGGTGAGCCAGCCCTCCGGACCGAACAGACCGATGAGGACGAGGATCGTCGACGCGATCACACCGCCGACGACCTGAGAGATGATGTAGCCGGGCACGTCTCGCCACGGCAGCCGGCCAGCGGCGGCGAGGCCGAGGCTGACGGCCGGGTTGAAGTGTCCACCGGAGATCGGGCCGAAGGCGTAGACGCCCACGACGACCGTGAGACCGAACGCGAGCGCGACGGCCACGTAGACGGCCGATCCGGACCCGGGGTCGGTGAAGTGGTTGGACGCGAACAGGGCGGTTCCGACACCGCCGAGAACCAGCAGGAACGTGCCGAGAGCTTCGGCGGTGAGTTTCGCACCCGTGGTGGGCAGCGGAGTCTCAGCTTCGACGAGCGATTCGCTCATGGGATTCCCCCTCCTCGATGTGCTCGCAGAATACACCGTGGGTCGGATGCCGCAGCATCC
>NZ_JAJUFV010000183.1 GCF_029263575.1 Microbacterium sp.
CTCGATCGCGTGCATACCGCGCAGACGCTCGTCGACGTCTGCGCGCGGCACGAGCACGGTCTCGCCGATCAGGTTCGGGATGCCGTCGGCGTCGAGTCCCTCGAAGATGCTCACGGCGACCTCACGGCGACGGGCATCCGTCACGATCGCGAAGGCGGTATCGGGAGCATCCGCATCGATCACCCTCAGCGCGGCCGCGAAATGGCTGGGAACCGGCATCACCGAGATACCCCGCCCGAGGGCGAAGGCACGAGCAGCGGCGATGCCGATCCGCAGCCCGGTGAACGGGCCGGGCCCCATCCCCGCGACGACCTGCGTGACGTCGGCAGGGGACGATCGAGCCGCGGCGAAGGCGCGTGTCAGCAGATCGCCGATGACCTCGGCGTGCCCGAGCGCATCGTGACTGGAGGCATCCGCGACAGCGTGGCCATCGGCCTCCACAAGAGCGACGGCCGTACCCAGCGAGGTGTCGACGGCAAGAATCACCTCTCCAGGGTAGTCGGCATCACGCGGCGAGACTCATTCCGCGACGCAGGTGATGGTCAGCACACGCGGCGCATCCGCATCGAGGTCTTCGTCGGCCACGTCGTCGCCGCCCACCGGACGTTCGATCTCGATGTCCCACCACTGGTCGGCGACGGCGGGAGCCATCTGGCGGCCCCACTCGATCACCACGACCGACCGCGCAAAATCGATGTCGAGGTCGTCGAGCTCGGCCGCCGAACCCAGCCGGTAGGCATCGACATGCACCAGCGGTGCGCCGCCGACGAGTGACGGATGCGTGCGGGCGATGACGAAGGTCGGGCTCTGCACGGGGCCGCGAACACCGAGGCCCTCGGCGATCCCCCGGGTGAGAGTGGTCTTGCCCGCCCCGAGCGGGCCGGTGAGCACGATCAGGTCCCCGGGCTCGAGCTGCTCGCCGATGACGAAGCCGAGATGCTCCATATCGTCGGATGCCGCGATCTCACGCCGCCCGAGAAACGCCGGATCGATCATGCGTTTCTCCGCGGGACGCGATGGCCGACGCGCGTGACGATGTCGTAGTTGATGGTGCCCGCGGCATCCGCCCAATCGGTCGCCGCCGGTACGCCCAGTGTCGGGTCCCCGAAC
The DNA here is from genome assembly GCF_029263575.1 of Microbacterium sp. Taxonomy (GTDB): domain Bacteria; phylum Actinomycetota; class Actinomycetes; order Actinomycetales; family Microbacteriaceae; genus Microbacterium. Next base: position 1,111 of record NZ_JAJUFV010000183.1, read on the forward strand.
AGCACAGCCTCGTCGCCCACCGAGACGGGGGTGTCACCGACGTCGACGACGAACTGGTCCATCGCGACGCGCCCGCACACGGTGAAACGGCGTCCGTTGATGACGATCGGGCCCCGGCCGGATGCCTGACGCGCGATGCCATCGGCATAACCCAGCGGAATCAGCGCCAGGGTCGTCTCACGCGGGGTGCGGTAGTCGTAGTTGTATGAGACGCCCGCCTCGGCCGGGACGCGGCGCACCGCCGCGACGGATGCCCGCAACGTCATCGCGGGACGCAGCCCCAGGTCGGCGGAGGACCGATCGTCGAACGGTGAGAGGCCGTATATGCCGACGCCGACGCGCACCGCGTCGAGGCGCGTCGCCGGGCGGTCGATGGCCGCGGCGGTCGCAGCGAGGTGGCGGATCTCAGGACGCACCCCTGCGGATGCCGCCGCCGCCGTCGCCTCGTCGAACTGCGCGAGAGCGGCGTGGTCGTCGTCGGCGGAGGTGTTGGCGAGGTGGCTGAAGAGCCCGATGATGCGCAGACGGCCGATTCGCTCGAGGCGAGCGGCCTCGGCGAACACGCGCCCCCAGTCGGCCGGGGCGACGCCGTTGCGCGACAGGCCCGTGTCGACCTTGAGGTGCACGCCGACCGGGCCATCGCTGTTCGCGGCTGCGCCGGCCGCCTCCAGCTGGTCGAACGATGAGATGCCCAGTTCGATCTGGTTCGCCGCGGCGGCGTCGAAGCGCTGCCCTGGCTCGTGCAGCCAGGCGATGAGCGGTGCGGTGATGCCCTGGCGGCGCAGATCGAGGGCCTCGGTGAGATCGGCCACGCCGAGACGGGACGCACCGCCGGAGAGCGCGGCGACAGCGGCGGCGGCCGCGCCGTGCCCATAGGCATTGGCTTTGACGACGGCGATGAGCTCAGTGCCGCTCAGGCGCCGGAGGTGCCGGACGTTATCGGCGATGGCGTCCATCTCGATGACCGCCTCGCGGAACGCAGCGGTCATCGCGCGGACCCTTCGTCGACGCGTTCGGCGATCACGAAGGCTGTTGCCAGGCCGGAATCGTGCGACATCGTCAGGTGCAAGGCGGTGATGCCGCGGTGCTCAACCGCGTCTGCCGTGGTGCCGGCGAGTCGGAAGTACGGGCGCCCGGACTCTTCGGAACCGATCTCGATCTCGGTCCAGTGCACGCCGTCCGAACCACCGAGCGCTTTGATCAGCGCCTCTTTGGCCGCGTAGCGGGCTGCGAGCGATGCGAGCTTCAGCTCGCGCTCGCTCGGTGCGAACAGTCGTTGCATCAGCCGCGGCGTGCGCGCCATCGTGCGCTCGAACCGCGTGATGTCGACGAGGTCGATGCCGGTGCCGGTGATCACGACTCCAGCCTACTCGCGCGTCTCGGGTCGTGCCGCGGGCGGGTACACATGTCTGCCCAGGTCCCGGATGCAGGCCGAAACGGCCAGTTTCAACAGGCATCCGGGATCTCAGCCGACATCTGTACCCGGCGCCGGGCCCCACTCGTCCTGCACAACGTCGAGAATCGCGGTCTTGTCCACAATCCCGCGGAAACGCACACGGACACCCGCGCGGACACGGCACCATCAAGGGGTGTTTCTTCCCACAGACATCCTCCGCAGATTCGACGGCGTCGCCCGTGGAACGCTGCTGCAGCGGTTTGGCTGTTCGCGCAAGACGCTGTCGGTCGCTGTGCACGCCGGCACGATCGAACGCGTGCGCGCTGGAGTGTTCGCCCTTCCCAGTGCCAATCGCCGGATCGTGACCGCTGCCGCACACGGCGGCTCACTCTCATGCGCAGCGGCGCTACGGCTGCACGGAGTATGGATGCTGCCAGAGGAGAATGACGAGATCCATGTCTGGATGGGTAGCGCCGGCCGCCGCCACGACCACGAGCCATGCGAATGTAAAACACACTACTCACCGGGTATGGCCGGCATCGGCGTCGCGCCTGTCGCCGTCGCGCTGGTGCACTTCTACCGGTGCAGCAACGACGATGAGGCGTTCTTCGCCGCGTACGAATCCGCGTAGGAGAAGCGGCTGATCACCGCACAGGATCGTGCACAGATCCGACGCGAACTCCCCCGGCGTGCCCACTGGATGCTCGACCTGGCACGTTCCGACGCCGCGAGCGGATTGGAATCGCTGCTTCGATTGCGGCTGCACCTGCTCGGCATCCGTCTTGACTGTCAGGTCAATATCGACGGTGTCGGCCGCGTTGATTTCGTCGTCGGAGGACGCGTGATTCTTGAGACGGATGGCAAGGAAAACCATGCGGGCGAGCTGCGTCATAAAGATCTGATGAGGGATGCCGCGGCATCCGCCCTCGGATATGAGACGCTCCGCTTCGACTACGCGATGGTCGTCCACAACTGGGACGTGGTCGCCGCCGCGATTCTGCCCGCCATCGGCCGTTCGCAGGCTTAGCCCTTCGGCTGGAGGCCCGGGTTCGCGGCCGGGTGGCCCGTGCCCACGGTCGGAGGCCGGATGGCCCGGCGGCGCGGTACACATGTCTACTCAAAGAACGGATGCCGGGCGAAACAGCCCGATCCAACAGACATCCGGGATCTCAGCCGACATCTGTACCTGCGGACCGGCCCGGCGCCCCGACAGCCCCGACAGCCCCGACAGCCCCGGACGGTCCCGACGGCCGCCCCCTACTCGACCGTGACGGACTTCGCGAGGTTGCGGGGCTGGTCGACGTCGAGCCCCTTGGCCGTGGCGAGGGCCATGGCGAAGATCTGCAGCGGAACGACCGTGAGCAGCGGCTCGAACAGTGCCCCGGCCAGCGGAATGCGAATGACCTCGTCGGCGAAGGGCAGCACCGCGGCGTCGCCCTCTTCTGCCACGACGATCACGCGGGCGCCGCGGGCACGGATCTCCTGAATGTTCGACACGACCTTGGAGTGCACGAGCGCCGAGTGTCGCGGCGACGGCACGAGCACGAACACCGGCTGACCCGGCTCGATGAGCGCGATAGGGCCGTGCTTGAGTTCACCGGCGGCGAAGCCCTCGGCGTGGATGTACGAGATCTCCTTGAGCTTGAGCGCGCCCTCGAGCGCGATCGGGTATCCGACGTGGCGGCCCAGGAACAGCACCGAGCGGGTGTCGGCCATCCAGCCGGCGAGCTGGGTGACGTGCTCGTGCTCTTCTTCCAGCACGCGGGCGATCTTCTCGGGCAGCTCGCTCAACTCGCGCACGTCATCGGCGTCGGCCGACAGCGTCTGACGCACGCGCCCCATGTGCAGGCCGAGAAGCAGCAGCGCGGTGATCTGCGCCGAGAACGCCTTGGTGGATGCCACGGCGACCTCGGGTCCGGCGTGGGTGTAGACGACGGCATCCGACTCACGCGGAATGGTCGCGCCCTGCGTGTTGCAGATCGAGAGGGTCCGCGCGCCGCGCTCGCGCGCGTACTTGACGGCCATGAGCGTGTCCATGGTCTCGCCGGACTGGCTGATCGAGATGACGAGCGTGTCGTCGCCAATCACCGGGTCGCGGTAGCGGAACTCGTGGGCGAGCTCGACGTCGGTGGCGACGCGGGCCCACTGCTCGATGGCGTACTTGCCGACGAGGGCTGCGTAGGATGCCGTGCCACAGGCCGTGATGATCACACGGTTGATGCCGATGAAGAGGTCGTCGAGCCCGTCGAGCTCGGGGATGTTGATCTGTCTGTCCTGCACGCGTCCGCGGATGGTGTTCGCGACGGCCTCGGGCTGTTCGGCGACTTCCTTGGCCATGAAGCTGGACCATCCGCCCTTCTCGGCGGCGGCAGCATCCCATGACACGTCGAACGGCTCGGCCTCGACTTCGTTGCCTGCGAAGTCGGTCACCGTCACGGCATCGGGGGTGATGGAGACGATCTGGTCCTGCCCGATGGCGAGCGCCTTGCGGGTGTGCTCGACGAAGGCGGCGACGTCGGAGCCGAGGAAGTTCTCACCCTCGCCGAGTCCGATCACCAGCGGTGAGTTGCGGCGAGCGCCGACGACGAGGCCGGGGTGGTCCTGGTGCATGGAGAGCAGCGTGAAGGCGCCCTCGAGGCGGTTCGCGATGCTCTGGAAGGCGGCCTGCAGGTCGCCGCCGTTGGCGACGTACTCGCGGCCGAGCAGGGCTGCGGCGACCTCGGAGTCGGTCTCGCTGAGGAACTCGACGCCCTCGGCCGCGAGCTCGTCGCGCAGCGGGGCGAAGTTCTCGATGATGCCGTTGTGGATGAGGGCGAGCTTGCCCCCGTCGGCGAGGTGCGGGTGCGC
>NZ_JAJUFV010000184.1 GCF_029263575.1 Microbacterium sp.
CCAGCGATATGCCTCGTAGCGCTCGAAACCGCTGGCGCCGACGTTGTCGCCGAAGAGCGCCGTCGCCAGGGCATTCTGCACCAGCGTCTCGCCGAGAGTCGAGATGATCAGGGCAGGGGTGTCGTGCAGCCGGTCGAACACTCGCTGCAGGGGCGGGGCGACATGTTCAGACGGCGTGATCCGGTCGGGCACCGCGTGCCCGGCGGAGCGGTACAGGTAGTCGCGCTCGTCAGCGGTGAGGCGAAGCGCCCGGGCGAGGGACGCGAGCATCTGCGTGCTCGGCTGTGGCCCGCGCTGCTGTTCGAGTCGGGTGTAGTAGTCGGTCGACATGAGGGCGAGGTGCGCGACCTCTTCACGGCGAAGCCCCGGCGCGCGTCGGCGCACACCCGCCGACAGCCCGACGTCTCCGGGTTGCAGCTGTTCCCGGCGTCGACGCAGGAAGATGGCGAGTGCTTCACGATCCATCCCTCCATCATGCGCCCATGATCGAGCGGTATCCAGGGACTGCCGCTCCCCCGACAACCGCTCTCTGCCGCCGATCGCGTGCCGAGCCGACACTCGGATCATGAACATCAACGGAAACACCATCTTCATCCCCGGCGCGACCAGCGGCATCGGCCTCGCGCTCGCGCTGCGTCTGCACGATGCCGGTAACACGGTCATCGTCGGTGGACGCCGCACCGAGCTTCTCGCCGAGATCGCTTCCCAGCATCCGGAGATCGGCACGATCCGAATCGACACGACGGATGCCGAGTCCATCGCCGCCGCGACGAAAGAGGTCATCGCGCGGCATCCCGACCTCAACGTGCTCGTCCCGATGGCCGGGATCATGCGCATCGAAGACTGGACGAAGCCGGGCAGCTTCCTCGAGGACGCCGAGGCCGTGGTGACGACGAACCTGCTCGGTCCGATCCGGTTGATCTCGGCGTTCGTCGAGCACCTGCTCGCACAGCCGGATGCCACGATCATGACCGTCTCCTCGGGGTTGGCTTTCGCGCCGCTGCGCGTCACTCCGACCTACAACGCGACGAAGGCGGCCATCCACCTGCTCAGCGAGTCGCTGCGCCTGCAGTTCACCGGGACGAACGTGAGCGTGGTCGAGATCGTGCCGCCGTCGGTGCGGAGTGAGTTGATGCCGGGCCATCAGGACGATCCATCCGCCATGCCGCTAGACGAGTACATCGACGAGACGATGAACATTCTCCAGACGCAGCCGGATGTGACCGAGGTGCAGGTCGAGCGCGTGAAGTTCCTGCGTTACGGCGAGGTGCGCGGAGACCAGGCGCAGGTCATCGCGGCGCTGAACGGGTAGGCGCGCGGCCGTCGGCGCTGCGCGCCTGCCGCCGTGACGGCCGCGCACCGTCGCCCCGCGTCAGTGCCCGGCGGATGCCTCGTGACCCTCTTCGCGTGCGACGTGGCTGCGCGCGTGCGCGACGGCTCCGTTTAGCGTGGTGAAGAGGTGGCGATGATGGCGCAGCGAGGTCAGGACACCGATCGTGCGGAAGAGGTCTTCATGCACGGGCTGCACGCCTTTGATGAGCACCGTGACGCCGCGTCGTTCGAGAGACTGCACGATGTCCTGCAGGGCATGAGCGCCGCTCGCATCGACGTGCTCGAGCGTCGACATGCGCAGAATGACGACGGTCACACCTCTCATACGGGTGACCTCGGCGAACACGCGCTCGGCGGATGCGAAGATCAGCGGCCCGTCGATGCGCACGACCGCGATGTGCTCATCGCCCGTGCGCGGCGGCCCGGCGATCTCTTCGCGGTGCACTCCTGTGCCGCGCGAGAGGTTGTGGATGGCGAAGACCCCCGCGAACACGATGCCGATCACGACGGCGATGATGAGGTCGAAGGTGACGGTGACGATCGTGGTCACGATGAAGGCCGCGGCATCCGATCGAGCCGACTTCAGAATCGATCGCGCCGTCGCCTTGTGCACCATGCGGTATGCGGTGAGCATGAGCACGCCGGCGAGCCCGGCGAGAGGGATCATACCCACAGGTCCCGAGAGCACGAGCACGAACACGAGCAGGACGACGGCGTGCACGACCGAGGCGAGGCGGGTGCGGCCACCGGAGCGAATGTTCACGGCGGTGCGCGCGATGGCACCGGTCGCGGGCATCCCGCCGAAGAGACCGGAGCCGATGGACGCGATGCCCTGACCGACCAGCTCTCGATCCGGGTCGTAAGGACCGGTGTCGCCAAGCGATGAGGCAACGCGCGCCGAGAGCAGCGATTCGATTGCCGCGAGTGCCGCGATGGTGAGGGCCGGGCCGAGCAGCGGCACCATGCCGCCGAGCGTCAGCGTCGGAAATACCGGCATGGGCAGTCCGTCGGGCAGCGTGCCGATGACGGCGAGAGGGCTGTCGATGACGAGGCACATGACCGTCACGACTCCGATGCCGACGAGAGATCCGGGGATGCCATGATGCAGTCGCTGCGCGAGAAGCATGCAGGCGATCACGATGAGGGCGGCGCCGACGGCCCAGGGCACGTACGTCCAATCGGCGGCACTGACCGCCTGGACGGCGGCGACCAGCGCGTTGGAACTGTGGCTTGCGGCATCCGCCGGTCCGCCGACGGTGAGCGACGGCACCTGCTGCAAGAAGATGATGACCGCGATGCCGAGGGTGAACCCCTCGATCACCGGCCACGGAATGATGCCGACCGCCCGACCGAGGCGCAAAGCGCCGGCCGCGAGCACGATGACTCCTGCCAGGATGCTCACCAGGGCGACCGTCCCGACGCCGTGCGAGGCGACAATCGGCAGCAGCACGACGACCATCGCGCCGGTGGGGCCGGAGACCTGCACGTTCGATCCGCCGAAGATCGCGGCCAGCACGCCGGCGATGATCGCGGTGATGAGACCGGCCTCGGCGCTCACGCCCGAGCTCACACCGAACCCGAGAGCGAGGGGCAGTGCGACGATTCCGACGGTGAGGCCTCCGATGAGGTCTCCCCGCCAGGTGCGGCGGAGATCGCGGTAGTCGGCGCGCGACGGAAGCAGACCGCGCACGTAGGCGGAGGCGCCGGCGGGCATCGTCACGACTCCGCCTCCAACGGGGCTTGTGTCGACGCGTGTGCCGGAGCGGGCGTGGCGGGCGCGAGCGCGGGCAGCGCGTTCGCCTCGGCGACGCGTTCGCCGTCCGAGCGGACGATCTCGAGGAGCAGCGCTCTGGCGACCGCGAGCATCTCTGCTGTGCGATGGTCGGCCAGGCGATAGTAGACGTGGCTCGCGCGCCGCTCGGATACGACGAGCCGGTGCCGGCGGAGCACGGACAGGTGCTGCGACAGGTGCGAGGCTTCGAGCCCGGTCGCTTCGCCGAGTCGCGCGACGCTCACTTCATCGGCATCCGAGAGCAGTTCGAGAACGCGGATGCGGAAAGGATGAGCCAACCCCTTGAAGAGGTTGGCCTTCATCTCATATAGCGGAAGGTGGGCATGACTGAATGGCATGATGAAACGATCATATCGAAAGCGCTTACACTCGTGATCGCCGCGAAACGAGTCCGACGATCGACAGCCGAGTGGGCGGGTCGAGGGAAGGTCGTCGTCACGCCCTGAGCGCCTATCGCTTAACCGAAGAGCAGACTCAGCACGGTCGATCCGCCGCCGATGAGGATGAGCGATGCGATCGTCACCCAGGCGATGATGCGCATGTGCCGGGTGCGGCGCTCGCCGAGGCGTCCGTAGTCTTCATCGCCCGAGCCGGTGCCGAATGTGGCCGGCGGGGCGGGGCGATTGTGGCGCTCGACGTCACTCATCAGGGGGCGGGCTCCGTGACGGTCGCGCCGAAGGCTGCCGGCAGGGTCGCCTGCGAGCGCTCGCGCAGTTCGGATGCTGAGACCGTGAACAGCCCGGTCACCTCGAGGTCGGCCACTGTGTCGGTCACGCCGATCCGCAGCACCGGGTAGCCCCGGCCTTCGCAGAGCCCCTGAAACTTCACGTCGTCCTCACGCGGCACTGTGACGATGACGCGGCCGGTCGATTCCGAGAACAGAGCGGATGCTGCATCCACCCCATCGCGTTCCATCAGCTCGGTCAGCCACACGCGGGCGCCGACGCCGAAGCGCATGACGCCCTCGGCGAGAGCCTGGGCGAGCCCACCCTCGGACACGTCGTGCGCCGATGAGATCAGCCACTCGTCACGGGCCGCGGCGAGCAGCCCGGCGAGGCGCTTCTCTCCTGCCAGGTCGACCTTCGGCGGCAGCCCGCCGAGGTGCTGGTGCACGGTCTCGGCCCAGGCCGAACCCGACAGCTCGGTCGAGGTCGTGCCGAGCAGGTAGATGTTCTGCCCCTCGTCCTGCCAGCCGGACGGGATGCGGCGCGAGACATCGTCGATGATGCCCATCACGCCCACCAGCGGCGTCGGGTGGATCGGGGTGTCACCGGTCTGGTTGTAGAACGAGACATTGCCTCCCGTGACCGGCACGCCCAGTTCGTAGCATCCGTCGGCGAGGCCGTCGATGGTCTGCCCGAACTGCCACATGACCTCGGGGTTCTCGGGCGAGCCGAAGTTCAGGCAGTCGGTGATCGCCGTTGGCTCAGCGCCGGTGACGGCGACGTTGCGGTACGCCTCGGCCAGCGCCAGCTGCGCGCCCGCGTACGGGTCGAGCTGGCAGTACCGGCCGTTCGCGTCGGTCGAGATTGCGAATCCGAGACCCGATTCTTCATCGACGCGGATCATGCCGGCGTCATCGGGGAACGACAGCGCCGTGTTGCCGAGCACGTAATAGTCGTACTGGTTCGTGATCCAGCTCGTGTCGGCGAGGTTCGGGGAGCCGACCAGCGACAGGAACTGCTCGCGAAGGACGGACGGCTCGGACGAGCGGGGCAGCAGCTCAGCGGCATCCGCCTGGAGCGCGTCGATCCACGTCGGGTAGGCGACGGGGCGGTCATAGACCGGGCCGTCGACCGCGACCGTCGACGGATCGACGTCGACGATGCGCTCACCTTGCCAGTCGATGACGAGGCGTCCGTCGCCGGTGACCTCGCCGAGCACGCTCGTCTCGACGTCCCACTTCTTCACGACCTCGAGGAAGGCGTCGAGCTTCTCGGGCGCGACGATCGCCATCATGCGCTCCTGCGACTCAGACATGAGGATCTCTTCAGCCGTCAGCGAAGGATCGCGCAGCAGAACGTTGTCGAGCGATACGTGCATGCCGCTGTTGCCGTTGGCGGCGAGCTCGCTGGTCGCGCACGAGATTCCGGCCGCGCCGAGGTCTTGGATGGCCTCGACGAGCTCGCCGTGGTACAGCTCGAGGCAGCACTCGATGAGCACCTTCTCGGCGAAGGGGTCGCCGACCTGCACGGCGGGGCGCTTGGTCGGGCCGCC
>NZ_JAJUFV010000185.1 GCF_029263575.1 Microbacterium sp.
ACCGCGCACGTCGACGTCCGCTACACCGCCGAAGTCGACTTCGGCATCGGCTGGATCCCCCTCACCGGCGAAGTCACCGCCACCGGACCCGACCCACAGATCCGCATCTACGAAGCACACACCGCCCTCGTCGCCCACACCTGCCACGAAGACCCCACCGGACCCGGCTGCTGACCGGTACGTCACCCCCCTATGTCATGCTGAACGCATGAGCGAAAAGCTGATGCTGCTTGACACCGCGTCCCTCTACTTCAGAGCGTTCTACGGCGTTCCCGACAAGGTGAAAGCTGCCGACGGCACATCCGTCAACGCGGCACGCGGGCTGCTCGACATCATCGCCAAGCTCGTGACGCTCTACGACCCCACCCACATCGTCGCTTGCTGGGACGACGACTGGCGGCCCCAGTGGCGCGTCGACCTGATCCCCAGCTACAAGGAGCATCGCGTCGTCGAGGTCGTCGAGCCCGGTCCGGACGTCGAAGAGGTCCCCGACCCGCTCGAGAAGCAGATTCCCCTGATCCGCGAGGCGCTCACCGCGCTCGGGATCCCGATCATCGGCGTGACCGCGCACGAAGCCGATGACGTCATCGGCACCCTCGCCACGCGGTCGAACCTCCCGGTCGACATCGTGACGGGCGATCGCGACCTCTTCCAGCTCGTCGACGACAGCCGAGGCATCCGGGTCATCTACACCGCCCGCGGCATGAGCAATCTCGAGACCCTCACCGACGAAGCGGTCGTGGCGAAATACGGCGTGCTGCCGACACAGTACGCCGATTTCGCGACCATGCGCGGCGATGCGTCCGACGGGCTCCCCGGCGTCCCCGGCGTCGGCGAGAAGACAGCGGCCACACTCCTCAAGGCACACGGCGACCTCGCGGGCATCCGCGCCGCCGCCGCCGCAGGCGTAGGCATGAGCACAGGGGTGCAGGCGAAGGTGCTTGCCGCGGCCGAGTACCTCGACGTAGCCCCGACGGTCGTGGAGGTCGCGCGGAACCTGAACATCGAGGTGCCCGCAGAACCGGTCCGCCCCCTCGACGGCGCGCAGACAGCCGCCGCAGAGGCACTGGCTGAGCAGTGGAACCTCGGCGGTTCGATGCAGCGCGCGATCACCGCCCTGAACCGGTGACTCGAGTCGCGCACCGATGATTCAACGCCGCCGGAACGCCACGAGCATCGCCGACATCAGCGCGACCGTATAGGCCATCACGACCACGGTGAGCGCCCACAGCGGCACCTGCCACCCGCCGCTCGCCTCGCGCAGAGCGCCCATGATCGGCGCGCCGAGCGCCGCGAAAACGTATCCGGCACCCTGCACCACCGCCGACGTCGTGGCCGCTTCGGCATCCGACCTCGACACCCGCACCAGAGCCGTGAAGATCAGCACGAACCCGCTCGAGTGCGTGATCGCACCGAATGAAGCCCAAAGGGCGGCGAGCTCCGGCGCGATCAACATCCCGACGGCCATCGCCGCGTAGCAGACGCCCAACAGGAGCGCCGAGTAGAACGCCCCCACGAAGCGCAGCAGCAGCGGAGCGATCATCGCCCCGACGATCGCGACCCCCTGGAACACCGACGCGAGGGCGCCGGCGGCCACGGCATCCACGCGGGCGGTGTCGAGCAGGATCGTCGGGAACCAGGTCGACATCGCGTAGTAGACGGTCGACTGCGTGGCGAACGCCGCCGCAAGCAGCCAGACGATCGGGCGCCGGACGATCACCGCGACCCGATTGTCGACGATCACCGGCGTCGGTCCCGTCAACGCCGCTGTCTCCACTGCCATGCCCGATCGACGCGCAGGGGCTTCGCCGGAGGTCCGCTCCGCGGAGCGCCACGCGCGCGACCGCACGATGTGCACAAGCCACAGCGCGATCCCGATGACACCGAACGACCCCCACAGAAGAAGCGCGAGCGACCACCCGGTCGATGCCGCGATCGGGACCGTCGCTAGGGCCGCGAAGAGCGAACCCGCGTTTAGCGTCGCCGTATATGCGGCCGTGGCGACGGCGGTCCGTTCCGGCGGCAGATCGCGCCGGATGATCACGGGGATCACGACGTTGCCGATCGTGATCCCCGCGCCGATGATGACCATCCCAGCAAGCATCGAGCCGAATCCCGGGAGCGCGCGCACGAGCGTGCCGACGATCACACCCGCGAGTGAGAGCAGGAGCGCGATCTCGGCTCCTGCTCGACGGATCACCAGCGCGGCCAGCGGAGTGATCACCGCGAACATGATGACAGGAGCGGTCGTCAGCAGACCGGCGGACGCCGAACTGATGTCGAGATCGACGATGATCTCCGGCAGCACCGGAGTGAGCGCGATGATCGGTGCGCGCAGGCTGAGCGCAGCGACGAGGATGCCGACGAGCACCAGCCACGGAATGGCGCGTCGTGTCATTCCGCCCAGGCCTTCAGACGTTCCAGCCCCCAGGTGGTCACGATGCGCTCCGCGGGCACACCCGCGTTCTCCGCGCGCTCGGCGCCGTGATCCAGCAGCGACAACTGTCCCGGCGCGTGCGCATCCGAATCGATCGAGAACAGGCATCCGGCATCCAGAGCGAGCGCAATCAGGTCATCCGGCGGGTCCTGCCGTTCGGGACGCGCGTTGATCTCGACCGCGACGCCGTTCTCCGCGCAGGCTTCGAAGACCGCCCGCGCGTCGAATTGCGATCGCTCTCGCGTCCCGCGCTCGCCCTGCACCAGGCGGCCGGTGCAGTGCCCCAGCACGTTCACGCGCGGGTTCGACACGGCGACGATCATGCGCTGCGTCATGGATCGGGAATCCATCCGAAGCTTCGAATGCACCGACGCCACGACGATGTCGAGTTCGCCGAGAAGCGCTTGATCCTGGTCCAGCGTGCCGTCATCGAGGATGTCGACCTCGATGCCCGCGAGCATTCGAAATGCATCGGTCGACTCTGCGCGCACGAGCGGCATCTGCTTGCGAAGTCGCTCAGTCGACAGTCCTCGCGCCACGCGCAGGCGCGGCGAATGGTCGGTGATCGCCAGATACTCATGCCCCAGGGCGCGCGCAGCATCCGCCATCGCGCTGATCGGCGTCGCGCCATCCGACCATTCCGTGTGCGCGTGCAGATCACCACGCAGCTTCGTCCGCAGGAGTGAACGACGTTCCGGCTCCACCTCCCCGCGCAGCTCCACGAGGTAGCTCGGGATCTCCCCCGCCTGCGCCTGACGAATAACCGCAAACGTCGACTCACCGATGCCTTTTGTCGCGCGGAGCCGGTTCGGATCCCCCCGCACCGCCTCGGGCAGCGCCTCGAAGGTCGCCGCCGCCTGGCGGAAGGCCTTCGCCCGATATCGCGATGCCCGTTCTCGCTCGAGAAGCGTCGCGATCTCGAGCAGCGCGACGACCGGATCGACCATGACTCAGACCGCGGCGAGCTCGCGAGTCGCTGCCACCCAGGCATCCAGCTTCGCCGACGAGCTTCCGTCGTCGATCGCGGCCTCGGCGCGCCCATATGCGTCACGCAGGCGATCCAGAATCGGACGCTGCACCTGCGTCGCGTCCTGCGAAAGCTCGAACGCGACGATCCCCGCAGCCGCATTCAACAGCACGATGTCGCGCACCGGTCCACGCTTTCCTGCCAGCGTGTCACGCAGCACACCGGCGTTGTGCTCGGGCGAGCCGCCCAGAAGATCGGCCAGGTCGGCAACGGGGATTCCCAGATCGCGCGGGTCGAGATCGTGCTCGTGAATATCCCCACGCGTGACTTCCCAGATTCGGCTGTGACCGGTCGTGGTCAGCTCGTCCAGGCCATCGTCGCCGCGGAACACCAACGCCGTCGCGCCGCGCGTACGAAACACCCCCGTGATGAGCGGAACGCGCTCGAGCTGTGCGACGCCGACCGCGTTCGCCTCGGCACGAGCCGGGTTGCACAGCGGACCCAGCATGTTGAACACCGTGGGAACGCCCAACTCGCCACGTGCGCCACCCGCGTGCTTGAACCCCGGATGAAACGCTGCCGCCCATGCGAACGTGATGCCCGTGCGGTGCAGAACCTCCGCGACGTCTTCCGGTTTGAGAGAGAGCTCCAGCCCCAGCGCGCCCAGAACATCGGACGAGCCGGATGACGAGCTCGCCGCCCGATTGCCGTGCTTGACGACGGGGATGCCGGTGGCGCCGATGATGACTGCGGCCGTGGTCGATACGTTGACGGTTCCCACCCGATCGCCGCCGGTGCCGACGATGTCGAGAACATCCGGAGACACGGGAAGAGCAACAGCCGCCTCGAGAATCGCGTCGCGGAAGCCGACAACCTCGTCGATCGTCTCGCCCTTCGCGCGAAGCGCGATGAGAAAACCGGCCAGTTTCGCATCGGAGACCTTGCCCTGCATCACCTGGCGCATCGCCCACGTCGACTCCCACACGCTCAGATCACGCCCATCGAGCAGCGTGGTGAGGACGTCGGGCCAGGTCAGGGAATCAGCCATGTCAGCGATCTTATCGGCGCAAACAAATTCCTTGCGCAATCCACCGCGGCGGTGCAAGCTTGATTTCCCTTGAATTCACCGCAGATTCGCAGGTCACTCTTAGGGTCCCCTAAGTCGCACAACAGCGAATCGGGGGCCGAGATGCAAGAATCACCCTCGCGGATCGGCCATAATGGAGGAGTGACCACCTCAGCGACCTATGCCCCGGCGGCAAGAACGATCAAGCGCCCGAACCCGGTAGCTGTCGGCACCATCGTGTGGCTCGGCAGCGAGGTGATGTTCTTCGCGGGACTGTTCGCGATTTACTTCACCCTCCGCAGCACCTCCCCCGAGCTATGGGGCGACCGCACGGAACTGCTGAACGTTACCTTCGCCGCGATCAACACCGCGATCCTCGTCTTCTCCTCCGTGACCTGCCAGATGGGCGTGTTCGCGGCCGAAGACATGCAGCCCTACCGCATCAAGCGAGGCCAGCTCAACGCCGCAGGGCGCCGACGCCTATTCGGCTGGGGCATGGTCGAGTGGTTCTGGCTCACCTTCGCCCTCGGCGCGATCTTCGTCTCGGGCCAGGTCTGGGAGTACGCTCAGCTGGTCGCTGAAGGGCTCCCGATCCAAGCGGATGCCTATGCTTCCGCCTTCTACATCACAACGGGCTTCCACGCGCTCCACGTCACCGGCGGACTCATCGCGTTCCTGCTCGTCATCGGACGGGCGTACGCGGTCAAGAACTTCACGCACAAGGAGGCGACTTCCTCGATCGTCGTGTCGTACTACTGGCCCTTCGTCGACGTCGTCTGGATTGTGCTGTTCTTCGTCATCTACTTCC
>NZ_JAJUFV010000186.1 GCF_029263575.1 Microbacterium sp.
AGCCGGGATGCCCATCGGGGTCGACGTCGCTCAGTCGAAACCCCTCTCCCACGCACAGAATCTCGGATGCTTCGTCCGTCCAGCCTCGCTTGCCCATCTGCCTATCCTGTCGCCAGGGCGGCGTTTTGGCGAGCGTCAGAACTCGCCCAGCGCGACATCGACCTCCGCGTCGAGTTCGAGTGCCTCGAGCAGAGTCAGCAGCTGCCGCTCCTCGTACCGAAAATGGCTCTCCATGATCGCGGCGAGGCCTTCGAGGTGTCGCTCGAGCGTGGCCGGAGCAGACTGCGCATCGACAGCGGCCTGCAGTCCGCCGATCAGGTGCGCCATCATCGAGTGGTCCTGCTCGAGTTTGCGCAGCACCGGGGCGAGCTCGGGATGAGCGGCCTCGATCGCTGGAAAGAGCGTGCGGTCTTCGCTCCTATGGTGCCCGTCGAGCGCGGCGCAGAAGCCGTGACAGTAAAGCAGCAACTCGCGGGTTGCGCTGCCGACGGGCTGCCCCGCTGCCACAGCATCCCGGGTGACGCGAAGCGCCTCGCGCAGTCGAGCGTGCACCTGGCGCAACTCGACGCTCCACGCAATGAATCTCGTCGTCTCGCGCTCAGTCACGAGCGGACGAAGGGTGTGATCTGAACAGCATCAGTCTCCCTTGGTTCGGCGCCTCCATGCCTGACACCGTCTGCCACCGGCACGCGACGCTGACTCCAGGCTAACGCACGTCAGCGTTCCAGCGGCACCTCGATGAGCTGACGACCACCGGTCGGGGTCGTCAGCGCCTGGTCGAGAGCAGCGCGCGTGGTGACGCGCTGATAGTCCCAGCCGTACGCGAGAGCGATGTGCTCGAGCTGGACGGTGTGCGGCGTGAAGAAGGCGCGGTCCAGGTCTTCTCGCGGAGCAGACGCGGCGACCTCAAGCGAATCGAAGATCGTGCCGCCGCCGTCGTTGCCGACGATGACCTGCAAGCGCGGCGCCGGCTCATCGGGCGGCAGCAGCAGCGCCCCGACGTCGTGCAGAAAAGCGAGATCGCCCAGCAGCACGCGCGTGACTCCTGCGGCCCCCGTGGCCTGGCTGGCGAGAGCGATGCCGGTCGCCGTCGCGATGGTGCCGTCGATTCCCGCAAGCCCACGGTTCGAATGCACGGGCACCTTCTTGCCCCCCAGCACCGCATCGGCGACGCGCACGAGGCGTGACGATCCGAACATGAGTCGGTCGTGCGGCCATGTGGCCCGCCACACCGCGTCAGCGAGGAGCCTGCGATCGAGCGGGCGCCGCACCGCATCGAGTTCAGCGCGAACTGCGTCGCGCCGGGAGGCGAAGTCGGTCGAAAGCAGACCTTCCTGGTCGGGCGCGGCTTCGCTCAGATCGACGACGGACGCAGCGGATGCCTCGAGCCACGCCCCGAGCCACGCACGATCGGCGTCGCCGTCGGCGACGGTGACGGATGCCACGGCCACCGTGCGTCCGTTGAGATCGAGTTCCTCTCCCCCCGAGCGCACCGCGATGACATCGACATCGCGGCGGCTGAGCAGTGCGGTCACCTCACGGCTGAGGGTCGGATGCCCCAGCACGACCGCCCGCTCGATGCGTCCGCCGAGCGCGTCGTCGCGCAGCAGCTCACGGTAGCCGTGTACAACGTAACGGCCGAAACGTGAGCCGCTGACGATCTCGGCGATCAGCGGCCACGTGCCAGTGAAGCTGAGTTCCTCAGCGGCGGGGCCAGCATCGGCTCCGCCGATGACGATCGTGCGCGGACCGCGCTCGATCACGAGCGCATCGGCGCCGATGGCGGCGGGGGCCGGGCCCGGAGTCGCCGTATAGTCGTCGGGCAGCGCGCCGGACAGCGGCTCGCGCGAGGGAAGGTTCAGGTGCACGGGTCCGGCGATGGCGGGAAGGGTCGAGGGCGCGGCATCCGTCCCCATCGCGGCGGCAACAGCGCGCGCGGCGAGCCCGCCCCACTCGCCATCGCCGGGAACCGGGGCATCGATCGCCAGCCGCGCCCACGGGTCGAAGAGACCGGGCTGGACAGTCGCCTGATTCGCCCCGACTCCGCGCAGCTCAGGCGGTCGGTCGGCAGTCAGCAGCAACAGTGGAACGCCCGCGTGGAAGGCTTCCATAGCCGCAGGAAGGAGGTTCGCCGCCGCCGTGCCCGATGTGCAGATGACAGCCGCGGGCACCCGGCTCTCGCGTGCGAGCCCGAGCGCTGTGAACCCGGCGACGCGCTCATCGATGCGCACGTGCACCCGCAGCGCGCCGTCGCGAGCAAGCCTGGTCGCTGCCAGCGCAAGCGCCTGCGAACGAGAACCCGGTGAGATCACGACATCGGTGACGCCGGCTTCGACGAGTTCTGCGAGGAGGGATGCCGCGGCATCCGACGCCTCCGATGCGGTCATGAACGCGAGTCCGGGGCGGGGCCGTCGGTCTCGTCATCCAAACGCGCGAGTTCCTCTTCGAGCTTGCGGATGCGCTCGTCCTGGTCGGAGTTGCCGAGCGTGCGCAAAAACTCGGGGTTGTCGTCAGGAGCGATCTGCTGCACGCCGCCGCGGTCGAGGCGGCGGCGACCGATCACGAACCAGAGGATGCCGCCCAGCACAGGAATCAGCACGACGATCGCGATCCACGCGCCCTTGGGCACACCACGGTGCCGCGTCGCCGGCTGCACGGCGCAGTCGACGATGCTGAACACCCAGAAGGCGACGGCGAGGATAGCCCCGATGAACCAGACACGTGCCATGTTTCCAGTCTAAGCGGGTCAGCTGAGCGTGGCTCGGCTGTTACCGGGACGGGTCACGCGAGGCCACCGGGCACATAGACGCGACGGCGGGAGTCGAACCCGCAACACCATCAGGTATGAGCTGAAGCCCGGGGCCGCCCGGATCGCCGCGATGTCATCGACGTTACCTGTCCGTGATCATTCTGACCAGGGTTGCGACGGATATATCGCCAGACGACGCCGGATGACGTCATATCTCCCTCGCCTAAGCTGAAGAGGTGAAGATTCCCCCTCTCCTCGTGTATTCGGCGCTACGGCTGCTGGCGTTTCTCGTGCCGCTCGCGATCATGTGGCTCTTCTTCCCGATCATGCGCGAGTACTGGTGGCTGACGGCGATCTTCGCCGCTCTGATCGGCGTGAGCATCTCGTACCTCTTCTTGCGCAACCCGCTCTCGCGCGCGTCATCCGAGATGTATCAGCGCCGCGAGGCGCGTGACGACAAGCGTAAGAACAGCGTCGCCGCACAGGATGCCGATGCCGAGGACGCCGCGATCGACGACAGCGAAGGCGGTTCCTCGGCCCACGGCTGAGGCTCATCTGCATTACTGGAGCCGATTTAGTTAAGGCTCTTGCCATACCTTTCAAACGTGGCTACCGTGTGCCGTGAGAGGGCTCCCAGTGCCGTCAGGGAGCTTTCTTTTCCGACGGTTTCGACGAAGCAACCTGAAAGGACGTGCTTTTGCCCATGTCACACAGATCCCGATTCGTGGCGCTCCTCGCCGCCACCGCGAGCGCCATAGGTCTGGCGGTCGGCGCCGCGGCGCCAGCGACTGCCGACATCGCCCCGGGGGCGATTGCGCCCACAGAAGTCACCGGAAACAGCATCCCTCTCACTCTGAGCAACAATTCCGGTAAGGGGCCGGTCTACATCTACAACCTCGGCACGAACCTCGACACCGGCCAGATGGGCTGGGCTGATGCGCAGGGCATCTTCCACGCATGGCCGCACACCGGTGAAGTGCCGGTATCCGCACCGGATGCGTCGATCGCGACGCTCGCGCCCGGGCAGACGCAGACCATCACCATGCCCAAGCTCTCGGGCCGCATCTACTACTCCTACGGCGAGAAGCTCGACTTCAAGATCGTGCTCGATGGGCGTCTCGTCCAGCCCGCTGTGCATACCACCGGTGACCCGAACCGCGACAAGCTGCTCAACTGGACCGAGTACACCCTCAACGACGACGGGCTGTGGATCAACAGCACCCAGGTCGACTTCTTCTCGGCGCCTTACCAGGTCGGCATCAAAAAGCAGGACGGCTCGATCATCAGCACCGGCCGGCTCAAGGCCAACGCCTACGACGACTTCTTCAACAAGCTCGCCGCGCAACCCGGCTGGGAGGGCCTGATCCAGCGCAACAGTGCGGGCGAGATCATCCGCGCGCACTCCCCTGGACACGGTCTGTCCTCCGGCATGATCGACTCCAGCCTCATCGACGGCTACATCGACCAGGTGTGGAACCACTACCGCAACCAGGACATCACGATCACCCCGTTCGAACACGAGCCGCAGACGCAGTTCTTCGGTCGCGTCTCGGGTGACCGCTGGGTGTTCCGTGACACCACGGGCGCCGAGGTCGCCTCGTTCGCCAAGCCCAGCGCCGGGTCGGTGTACGGATGCGCCGGCGAGCTGTTCGCACCCAACGACCACGTCGTCGGACCGATCGCCCGCACCCTGTGCTCGGGCTTCATCCGCTCGACGCTGCTGGCCACATCGAACCTGCCGGCCGACAAGTCGCTGTACTACCAGAGCGGCGCCGTGAACCAGTACGCGAAGCTCGTGCACGAGGCCATGGCCAACGGCCGCGCCTACGCGTTCCCGTTCGATGACGTCGGAGCGCACGAATCGCTCGTGCACGACGGCAGCCCCGCCCAGGCGTACATCTCGCTTGATCCGTTCACCGGCGCTGCCGCACCGATCGGCGACGACTCCGGCACGAACGAGCCGGACCCCGACCCGGGTGACTCATCGCTGCCGGCGGGCACGGGTCCGATCAACGCATCGAACTACTGCCTCGACGTACCGTGGGGCGACATGACCTCGGGCGTCCAGGTGCAGCTGGCGAACTGCTACGGCAACGACGCCCAGACCTGGACCCGCAACAGCGACGGCACCATCCACATCGCCGACAAGTGCCTGGACGCGCGCTCATCCGGCACCACCAACGGCACCGTAGTGCAGCTGTGGGACTGCAACGGCACCGACGCCCAGAAGTGGTCGTACGACAGCGGTTCGAAGGCGATCAAGAACGCCGTGTCAGGGCTGTGCCTCGACGCATCCAACGGCGTGACCGACGGATCGCCGGTTCACCTGTGGCAGTGCCACGGTGAGTCCAACCAGCAGTGGACGCTCTGATCGTTCACGCCCGAGATTGACGAAAGCGGGGTGGAGCGCAAGTCATGCGCTACACCCCCCTTCACTAATTTGAATCGGCCCCCCTCAGCCCACCAACCCCCCGGACAGCGCACCCGCGGAGGCGAGGGCCGTGACAGAGGTC
>NZ_JAJUFV010000187.1 GCF_029263575.1 Microbacterium sp.
GAGTTCGGTTAGGAATGGGCAATGCTGGATGACGAGCTGAGAAATGCAATCCGCGAGCTGCTGGGCGTGGACGAAACGCTCGTGCCTGACGCGCTGATCGATTCGCCGCTGATCGGGCAGCGCATCGAGGCGCAGGTGCTCGCGGAGATCGGGCCACCGGACTTCCTGCTGCGACCGATCGCGGAGCAAGAGGCAATCCGGCGCATCATCGCGCACCGCATCGCGGCAGCGCTGCTCGGGACAGGCACGCTGCGCGATGAGATGAGCGTGACGCAAGAGCGCTTCGGGCAGCAATACACGGTGACGCGTGCGAGCAACCTGACGGAATGGGCGGCAGAGCTGGAAGCGATCGCGGCGAGCGAGCTGGCGAAGCTGACGCAAACCGGCACGCTGCATCACTTCATGCTCGCGCGTGGCCGGAGAGGAGCGTAGGCGATGCGACTCGCACAAGCACGAGCGCGCACGCTGCGCTACCTGCACCGGCACGGCGCGCGCGCGACGATCGAGCGCAAGATCGGAGAAGCGTGGACAGAGATCGCGTCCGACGTGCCGGTGATGGTGCACATGTACACGCCGGGACCGGGCGGCATCGATCCTTGGGCGGCGACCAGCGACCAGTCGCAATCGTCGCGACTGAGTTTCCCGCACGATGCTGACGTGCAGCTTGGTGATCGCGTGCAGCTCACGAGCGCGCAGGGCAGCGTGCCGCAGCTCATGACGATCGCCGCCGAGAGCTATAGCAGCGTCAACGTCACGCGCGATGTGGTCGGCACGGTCGAGGAGATCGCGGTGGAGCGCTACGTCGTCACGATCGAGCGGTACAACGCTGACAGCGGCGAGTACGACGTGATCTGGACCGGCGACGCGCAAGCGGTCACAACGAATGTTGGCGAGCGTCCGGTGCAGCAGCAGGGCGCGGTCGGTGTCTCGCGCAACGGGACGCTGATCATCTCGCCGGTCCCGGCTGCGCAGATCGTCGCGGGTGACTGGATTCTCGGCGTCCCGTTCGCGCAGGGCGCGCAGATCACGACCGTGCGCGCGATCGTCGGGGATCGGCTCGAACTGGCGTTCCGCTACAACACCGGGAGCTAGCGCATGGCAGATCGTGTGCGCATCGCATGGGCGGAAAGCCCCGAATCACTCGCGAACCAGCTCGAAGCGTGGTGGGGTCGCGTCGAGGGGCGGCTGAGCGGCGAGATCACGGCAGCGGGGCAGACGATCCTCGCGTATGCGAAAGCGAGCCACCCGTGGCAGAACCGCACCGGGGCGGCTGAGGCTGGGCTGAGCATGCAGGTTGAGCAAGGGCGCGACAGCATCACGCTCACGATCTCGCACGGCGTCTATTACGGCATCTATCTCGAAGGGCGCTGGGGCGGTCGCTGGGGCGTGCTTCCGGCGACGATCAGCATGGGCGCGCCGCTCGTCATGGCTGCAGCGCTCTCAGCGATGCGAGGGTAACGATGGACACACTACAGAACGGCGTGGCGAAGCTGCTGCGCGACGATGAAACGCTGGGCGAGCTGCTACCGGGCGGCATCTGGACGCGGCAGATCATGCCGAACAGCAATCCGGCTGGCACCGATCCGACACCGGGCAGCACGCCGGACGCGTTCGATCATGCCGGACGCATCAAGCGCTGCGCAGCGGTGCTGTATGACGACGTGTCGGCGGTGCGCAATCCGGTCGGGCCGGACAGCGCGTATATGGGCGGCGTCAATATCTTCCTGCGCTGCTTGCCGCACGAGACAGAGAAACGCAAGCTGCACGACGCCGCCGAGCGCATCATCGCGCTGTGCGAGGGCGCGGTGCTCACCGGGACGCGTGGCGAAGGGCTCGTGCTCAGCATCTCGGCACGGATGATGCCAACCGACGACCCGAACCTGCCCCCGGCTGTGGTAGATATGATTCGAGTCCAAACGGACAGCGTATGGAGGGTGTAGCGTGGCACGCAAGACGATCAGGAAGCAGCTGCACGACATCGAACAGAACAACATGCCGGTGCCGCACGGCTACACGTATAACCCGCGTCACGAGCCGCGACTGTTCAAGGCAGCTCAGCGCGAGAATCAGGAAGTAGCCAACGAGCTACAGATCGAGTCCGAAGGGGAGGACGTGCAGCCGGAACCGGAATCGGAACCGGAGGGGGCGCACGAGGATGATCGGGATAGCTGACTGGCAGGACAGACCGAGTAACGCGAGCCTGATCGACGAGCCGGAGCGCTTGCCGGAGCCGCCGCAGGGTCACGTCTGGGTCGAGTGGGTGGGCGAGGCATCTGCGCTCGATAACCCGGTGGTTCGATACAACATGATCACCGGCAAGTACACGCGTGAGCAGATGGAGATCATTCGCGAGATCAGTCGCCGCCGCATCGCGCGCACGCATCGACACCGACGCTCGATCCGGCGCGGCAACGGCGAGGGGCAGATTCCCACGCTCGGCGTGGAGCGCGTCGTGTTCGGCCCGAACATTCGCGCGCGACCGGGACAGCGCGGCAGCTTCATTCAAGCCGTCCCGTTCCGCGCGGCTGACGCGATCAAGGCGAGCGACTGCGGTCACGAGTTCATCATCCACAACGAGCGCGACGGCGAGCAGCAGAGCAAGCTGCGACTTCCGGACGGCACGATCAGGATCGTAAGACGAGACACGTTCAAGAACATTGACCAGTTGCGAAGGGCGATCCGATGATCAGCACGGACGCGCCACTTCCAACGCGGCGTGACGAGATCGTGGTGGGCTGCGCGGGTTCTCGCCGCGTGGGAACGATCATCAACCGGCGCTACTGGCGCTGGCGCTGCACGCAGAAACGGTGTCGGCATCGGGACTCAACGAAAGAGCGACCGATCCACACGTATCACATCGCGGACCTCGCCACCGGGCGTCTGGTGGCAACAGAGTTCGAGGATAGCGCCGGACGTGTGATCCGTCCGGGGCAGGAGGTAAAGCATCATGGTTGCTGAGATCGCACGAGGACTGGCTGACCTGCAGGTGGCTCCTCTCACTGGCGCTGGCGACACGCCGGGAGCGTGGGTAGACGTTCCGGGCGCGCGCTCGCTGAGCTTCAATGTCGAGTCCGACAGCGATGAGCTGGAAGGCGATAACGAGATCATCGCGAAGGTCCGTAACCCGAAGTCGCTCACCGGCTCGATCGAGATCGGTCGCATCAACCTCGCGGCGCTCGCCGTGATGCTCGGTGGGCAGGTCGAAACGGGCGGTGTCTCCGGCGTGACCAAGCTCGATGAGCTGGCCGGTTCGGACATCTCGTTCTACGCGATCGCGGGTCAGGCTCCCGGCGTCGATGTGTCGGGCAGCGCGTATCGCGTCGTGATCCCGAAGGCGCTCACCACGTCCGGCCTCGACGAAACGATGGAAGTCAACGCGTGGAACACGCCGACGCTCGATTTCGAGGGGCTTGCCGTGGACGGCATCCTGCTGACGCGCGAGCAGTACGAGGACGCGTCGGACATCCCGACATCCTAGAGTAGCCAGCGGGGGAGTGATTCGTCGCTTCCCCGCTCACACACATACAGCACGGAAGGGCGCGTAGGCGCGGAGCAGAGTGCGGAGGAACATCATGAGCGACCAGTTCACCCATCAGAATCCCCACGAACCAGTAACGGACGCGTACACGGCTGCTACGGGGCCGCAGAGCGCGGATATTCCTACACACGACTCAACACCCACGAACGCAGAAACGAACGCTCACAGCGCAAATACGCGCCCCGTGAGCTACCAGCGACCGAATCCTGCCGATCTTCGCGCGCGGCGACGCCAGCGAGAGGAAGGGTTCGAGTTTGTGCTGCACGCAACGACGGACGCGAACGGCAATCCGACCGTGGTGCGCGCGAAGCGCCCGGACATTTTCGACGCGGATTCGCTCGGGAGCTTGCCGCAGCAGCACCAGCAAGCTGTGTTCGACCTGATCACCGAGACAGAGCGCGCCGAGCGCAACGCGACGACCGATGACGAGCGCGAGGCGATGCAGCGCATGAGCGTGGCTGACTTCGCGCGCTCCTACGGCAACGTCGCACACATCGCCGATGCCTACGTGCTGCTCGGGTTCATCGAACCGCGCGTCTACGCGACCGCTGCCGAGGCTGACGAAAAGGACGGGCTGTGGGTCAAGGACATCGAGTTCGCTGACCGCATGGCGTTCATGACGCACGTAACCGAGATGCAGCAGGGAGCAGCCGCGCAGGCAGCGACGTTTCCTGCACGACCGGATGCAGCTGTGGACGCTGGACCAGCTGGCACGACGGTATCCGGGGCTGGGGTCGCCCAGCCGGATTCTGCGTATTCGCGAGCGATCGATCCGGTCCGGATTGACGAGCGCCGAGGCTGACGCACAGGCGATCGACTTCGATCTCGCCTGTATGTGGTTCGCGCAGTGGGTCGAGTCGCGCGCGCACGAAACGATCGAAAAGCCGGTCAGCGCGCGCGAACGCAGACGACAGGTAAAGCGCGTGCCGAAGTACCCGACGCTGAAAGAACAGCTCGGGCTAGCGAGCACAGGCGGGGCGCAAGGCCCGGACATGCCAGCGAAGGAGGACGCACCAGACGAGATCGCGGAGAAGGCTGACGAGCTGATCAAGAACCCGGACCTGCTCGTGGACTTCCTGCGACTGAACGGAGAGGGGTAGCCGAATGGCATCGTTCGGTAGTGCGAGAGGGCAAATCATTCTCGAAGTCGGGCAAGCGATGCGGAGCGTGGACCAGCTCTCCGGTCGCTTGCGCCAGTTCGGGAACGAGGGCGCGGCAACACAACGCTCATTCGGCGAATCGATCATCGCCAACGAGCAGCATATCCGCGCCGTCGGTCAAACCATGCTCGGGGCCGGAGCCGTCATTACGGGCGGCTTCGGACTCGCCCTGAACAGCGCTGCCTCTTTCGAGCAGAAGATGAACCGCGTCAAGGCGCTCTCCAACGCTACCGGGGAGGAGTTCGAGCTGCTGCGGGACCGCGCGCTGGAACAGGGCAAGGCGACCGTGTTCAGTGCTAACGAGGCCGCTGACGCGCTCGCCTTCCTGAGCATGGCCGGGTTCGATGTCCAGAGCCAGTACGAGGCGCTACCGGGCGTGCTGAACCTCGCCGCCGCCGCCCAGATGGACCTCGGGCGCGCCGCCGACATTAGCTCGAATATCCTGACCGCGTTCGGC
>NZ_JAJUFV010000188.1 GCF_029263575.1 Microbacterium sp.
CCGGTGCCGATCGACACGGCAGTGCTGCAGGCGGGGGAGCGGGCGGCTCTGTCGGCGCAGCTGCGCCCGTCACCGCCGATCGGTCTCGGACCGGTCGCTGCCGTCGCCGGTGCCACCGCGATGATGGACATCTCGGATGGGTTGGCGATTGATGCCGGGCGCCTGGCCACAGCATCCGAGGTGACGATTGACCTGGTCCGGGTCGCGCTCGGCGACAACTTCGAGCGCGCTCTCGGCGGCGGCGAGGATCATGCGTTGCTCGCGACCTTCGGGCCGGATGCGTTGCCTCCGGGATTCCGCGTGATCGGGACCGTCCGCGCACAGGGCGCAGACGCCCTGCTGTGCGAGGGCGCGCCGATCGAGAACGTCGGCTGGGACCCCTACCGCGACTGGGACTCCGCGACCGGCTGAAGCCACCAGAGAGCGGTGTCGCCATACTGCTTCTCACGGAACACCTCGAGACCGATGGCCTCGGGCGCAGCGCTTCGTCGTGTGCGTTCGATGATGACGATGGCGTCTGCTGAGAGCAGCGGAGCCAGGGCAAGCAGATCAGCCGTCATCTGCTGGTCGTCGACGTCGTACGGCGGGTCGGAGAAGACGAGGTCGAAGGGCCCGGTGACGCGCCCGAGAAATGCGCCGACGCCGCTCTCATGTACCCGTGCGGATGCCGTGCCCATCGCCTTGGTGACGACGTGGAGGTTTCGACGGATGACGGATGCCGCGGCGCGCGAGCGCTCGACGAGGTCGTCGCTCGCGCCGCCGCGGCTGAGCGCGTCGAGTCCGAGCGCGCCGGAGCCGGCATACAGATCGAGCACGCGGGCACCGGCGATGGCATCCGCTGATTCCAGGGCGCCGAACAGGGATTCGCGCACACGGTCGCTCGTCGGCCGCGTTCCGGTGCCTGGCACATCGAGGCGCAGACCGCGTGCTTTGCCGGCGATAATCCTCGTCATCCGTTCAGCCTATTGGTGTCTGCGGTGTTCTCTAGACTTTAGCCATGGCCCTCACCCTCGATACGAGCCTGTCTGACGCGCTCGGCCCGCCCGTGGCGAAGAAGCTCGCGCGCGCGTTCGAGATGACCACGGTGGGCGAAATGCTAGCGCACTATCCGCGCCGTTACGCCGATCCTGCCGAGCTCACGCCGATTCTCGACCTGCCCGTGGGGGAGACCGTGACGATCGTCGCCGAGGTGCTCTCAGCAACGCCGCGCGTCATGCGCAATCGTCCGGGGGCGATGACCGACGTCATCATCGGCGACGGAAACGGCCGGGTGTCGCTGACCTTCTTCGCGAAGGACTTTCGCCAGGCGCAGTGGCGTGCGACGGAGATGCGCCCTGGCCGGCGCGGTGTGTTCTCAGGCAAGGTCGGCTCGTACCGCGACGTCACGCAGTTCGCTCACCCCCAGTACGAGCTCTTCGACGACGAAGCCACCGCACAGGCCCGTGCGGACGACCGGGCCAGTCGGCCGATTCCGATCTATCCGGCGACCTCAGCCATATCGACCTCACAGTTTCGTGAGCTGGTCGAAAAGGTGCTACCGCAGCTGGGCGACGTGCCCGATCCGCTCGCGGCAGAGGTCAGGCAGCGTGAAGGGCTCTTAGACGCACGCACGGCGCTGATTCAGGTGCATCGGCCGCAGACCAGCGGCGAGGTCGACCCGGCCGTGCGGACCCTCCGCATGCACGAAGCTCTCGTGCTGCAGACGGCTCTGCTGCAGCAACGCGCTGAGGTGCGATCGCTCAGTGCGACGGCGCGCCCGGCGCGCGAAGGTGGGCTGCTCGAGCGATTCGACATGGCCCTGGAATACACGCTGACGGCCGACCAGAAGACTGTCGGCGATCAGATCATGAGCGATCTCACCGGCAGCTGGCCGATGAATCGTCTCGTGCAGGGCGAGGTCGGTTCGGGCAAGACGCTGGTCGCGCTTCGCGCCATGCTGCAGGTCGCTGAGTCGGGCGGACAGTGCGCCCTCATCGCCCCGACCGAGGTGCTGGCGGCACAGCACCTGCGCTCGATCACCCGGATGCTGGGGCCGGAGCTGGCACCGTTGCTGATGCCGACGCTGTTGACCGGCCAGCTCTCAGCGCCGGAACGGCGAAAGGCTGCGCTGCGCGTCGCCTCGGGACAGGCGCTCATCGTCGTCGGCACACATGCGCTGCTGGGCGAGAAGACCACCTTCGCCGATTTGGGGCTGGTAGTGGTCGATGAGCAGCACCGCTTCGGCGTCGAACAGCGCGAGGCCCTTCGGGCGAAAGGATCCAGCCCGCACGCTCTCGTGTTGACGGCGACACCGATTCCGCGCACGGTCGCCATGACCGTGTTCGGCGATCTCGACACCTCCGTGATTCGCACGATGCCGTCTGGTCGGGCGGGTATCGACACGTTCGTGGCGCCATTGGCGGAACATCCCGGTTGGTTCACTCGAGTGTGGGATCGTGCCGCCGAAGAGATCGCGAAAGGGCACCAGGTGTTCGCTGTGTGCGCGGCGATCGACACGACGAAGGAGACGGTCGAAGACGAGCAGGCGCTGGCCGTGCCCGAGAGCGAGACTCCGACCGGGCCGCGGTGGGGCGTCGTACAGCTCGATGAGCTTCTCGCGACGCATCCGACCGTCGGTGAACTCAAGCGCGCTGTGCTGCACGGCAAGATGCCCGCCGAGGAAAAAGACGCGGTCATGCGCGCTTTCGCCCGCGGTGAGATCGACCTGCTGATCGCGACGACCGTCATCGAGGTCGGCGTCGACGTGCCGAACGCGTCTGCCATGATCGTGCTCGACGCCGACCGGTTCGGTGTCTCACAGCTGCATCAGCTTCGTGGCCGTGTGGGGCGCGGCACCGTGCGGGGGCTCTGCCTGCTGGTGACCGAGGCCGAAGAGGGGGCGCTTGCGCGTCAGCGAGTCGACGCGGTGGCGGCCACGCTCGACGGATTCGCCCTCGCCGAGGTCGACCTCGAGCTGCGCGGCGAAGGAGACGTACTCGGCTCCACCCAGTCGGGTATCCGATCGTCACTCAAACTGCTGCGCGTCGTGAAAGACTCGAAGCTCATCGCCAGGGCGCGCGAGCTCGCGGAGCAGATTCTTCAGACCGATCCGCAGCTGGAGGCACACCCCGGCCTGCGCGACGTCATCGCCCGTCGCGTGTCCGAGAACGATCGGGCGGCGCTGGCCAAGAACTGACTATAGGCTGGTGGCATGGCCTTCACTGATCGATCGAAGAAGACGACGTGAGCAACCGGATCGCCGTCGTACCCGGTTCTTTTGACCCGCCCACCCTCGGGCACCTCGATGTGATTCGTCGGGCGGCCAAGCTCTATGACGAACTGCACGTGCTCGTCGTGCACAACCCGGGTAAAGAAGCGATGCTCCCCATCGCACAGCGTCTGTCACTGCTGGAGCAGTCGATCGCTGAAGATGGAATGAGCGGGCGCATCGTGGTCGGCTCGTGGAGCATGGGCTTGCTCGTCGACTATGCGCGCGATGTGAACGCGAGCGTTCTGGTGAAAGGCATCCGCTCGCAGATCGATGTCGCCTACGAATCGCCGATGGCGATCGTGAACCGCCATCTCGCCGAGATCGAGACGGTGTTCTTGCTGCCCGATCCTTCGCACGCCATGGTCTCGAGCTCGCTGGTGCGGCAGGTGGCCGGGCTTGGAGGAGACGTCGCGCCGTTCGTGCCGCGGGCGGTGGCGGCTTTCCTCGACACGGGTGCGCGAGGGCTCTGATCCGCGGCGCTGCCGAGCGGACATTCCCAGCCCCATGTCGGGGCTTGGCCGGTAGCATGGAAGGGTGAAGACCCGATTGAACGGCCCCTTTGTCGTGCCGGCACGTGACATCGTCCGGCACCCGGGCGAGATGCGCGAACACTCGTTTTCTGTCGCTCTGAAAGAGCAGTGGGGCGAGGGAATCGTCTCGTATGAGGTCGGTGCCGAGTTCGATCTCGAGGTGCGCCTCGAGGCCGTGCATGAGGGAATTTTGGTCTCGGGAACGGCGGATGCCGAGTACACCGGCGTATGCGGACGCTGCCTGACAGACATCACCGAGCCCGTCGAAGTCGAGTTCCAGGAGCTTTTCGCGTATCCTGGTGAGGAAGAAACTGACTTCGAAGTTCAAGACGACCACGTGGATCTTGAAATCGTCGTCAGGGATGCGGCCGTATTGTCGCTTCCATTTCAGCCGGTGTGTCAGCCGGATTGCCTCGGGCTCGACCCGGTCACAGGTGAGCGACTGACCGAAAGCGCCGAAATCGAGCAGGACGCTCCCATCGATCCTCGGTGGAGTGCGCTCCAGCAGATCACAGACCAGGGGAACACGGCAGACAGCCGTGCTCCCGAGAACACAGAAGAGAGTTAGCCATGGCTGGTAACCCCCCGAAGCGCAAGGTTTCCCGTTCGAACACCCGCTCGCGCCGCGCGCAGTGGAAGGCAGAGGCTCCGGCCCTCGTCAAGACCGTTGAGAACGGCAAGACCGTCTACAGCCGCCCCCACCAGGCGAAGGTCGTCACCGACTCGCAGGGCACCGAGCTGTTCATGGAGTACAAGGGCCGCAAGGTCTCTGACATCTGATTCACGGTCTCACGATCGTGACAGGGGTCCACACAAGAGCAACGCCTCTCGCTGAGAAGCTCAGGGTCGACATCGACCCTGAGCTGCTTGCGTTAGCCCTGACACATCGCTCGTATGCCTACGAGCACGGTGGCATCCCGCATAACGAGCGCCTGGAGTTTCTGGGCGACTCGATCCTCGGCCAGGCAGTCACGGTGATGCTGTTCACGACGCTGCCCGATATCGACGAAGGCCAGCTCGCCAAGCGGCGGGCGAGTGTCGTCTCCACGGTGGCTCTCGCCGAGGTCGCGCGGAGCATCGGTCTCGGCGAGCACCTGCTGCTGGGCCGTGGCGAAGAACAGACCGGCGGGCGCGACAAAGACTCGATCCTTGCCGACACCATGGAAGCTGTGATCGGTGCGACCTATCTTTCGGCGGGCCCGGATGCCGCGACCGATCTGGTGCTGCGCCTCACCGAGCCGCTGCTGGCCGATCCCGAGCGCTACGGTGCGGCGATGGA
>NZ_JAJUFV010000189.1 GCF_029263575.1 Microbacterium sp.
AGATCGCGCACCGCGCGCCGCACGACGAGGATCTGCTGCGCATCCTTCTGCCCGAAGTACGCCGCATCTGGCGCCACGATGCCGAACAGCTTCGTCACGACAGTCGCGACCCCGTCGAAGTGGTGCGGTCCGCGGGCGGCGCCGCACAGCACATCCGTGATGCCCGAGACATGGATGCTGGTCGCGAAGCCGTCAGGATAGATCTCGGATGCCTCGGGCGCGAACAGCACATCGGCTCCCTCGCCTTCGGCGAGCGCGGCGTCACGGGCTTCGTCACGCGGATAGGCTCCGAGGTCTTCGTTCGCCCCGAACTGCGTGGGATTCACGAACAGCGAGACGACGACCAGATCGGATGCCGCGCAGGCCTGACGCATGAGCGACAGATGTCCCTCGTGAAACGCACCCATGGTCGGCACGAGACCGACCGACCGGCCCGCTCCGCGCGCCGCCCGCACTTCGGAGCGCACCTCGGCAATCGTGCGCACGATCTTCATGCGGCGCCCGCTTCGTTCCGCAAACCCTCACCGAGAGACGCACGCCCGGTAGGCACGGCAGGCCCAACCGGCACGGCGCTCGCCGCAGGCATCACGCCCTCAGCGGACACCGCACTCTCCGCACGCACCGCACTCTCCGCAGGCATCACGCCCTCAGCGGGCACCGCCCCGGCGGCAGGCACCACGCGCTCGTCGCTACCGGGCCAGGCCGCGAGCACGCGGGCGCTCGCACACAGCTCATCGAACAGGGCCCCGAGCTCCCGCTCACGCGCGACGACCGCCGCGCGCTGGCGCGCCACCGTCTGCTCATCGCCCCGTGCGATCGGGCCGGTCAGCGCGGCACGCGCACCGGCTTCTTCCCAATTGGCCACACTCTGTCGCACGAGCGGTCCGAGCAGCATCCGCGCCTCAGCAGGCTCCAACCCCGCAGACGTCGCGACTCGTTCCGTGGCATCCAGTACGGTCAGCAGCAGATTCGAGGCGAGGGAGGCCGCCGCGTGATACTCCGCCCGATGCTCGTCACCGATGACGAAAGCCCGCCCACCGAGCGCTGCGGCGAGGTCCGCTGCGCGAGCGCGCGCGGCATCTGTCCGACCATCGATCGCGCACCCGATGCCGCGAAAGACGTCGGGGTCCTCAGCGCCGGTGAAGGTCTGCAGCGGATGCAGGCTGAAATCGACGTCGTCCAGCGGAGTTGCCCCCGACACATGCCCCACGAACTGAGCGCGCGGGCGCACCAGACGAGCGGCCGCGGAGATCTCAGCATCGGGCACGCACAGCAGCGCGATGTCGACGGCAGGCACTTCTTCCCCGCGACCCAAGGGCCCGTAGACCGTGAGCCCCGGCACCGCGCGCAGCGCCGCGGCGAGCACACCACCGAGGCGGCCGTCGCCGATGACGGCGAGGCTCGCTGGGGCTGCGGCGACAGGGGTAGGCATGGTTTCGCCACGAGTATGACCCCGCAGACGCTCGCGCTCCAAATCGGTGCGCATATCGACCGGTTGTTCGTCCAGCTGACTTGTCTACCTGCATTAGTAAGCCGTCAGTCACTTGGCAAACTGCATTTCACCGCCAGCCGCAGGCACTCCAGCCGACTCAGCCCCTCGGCCAGGTGCACCCCGCACAACTCAGCAAAACTGCGGCAGTTCGGCCCCGAATCAGGACGATCCGGGGCCGAACGCGCATCCGTTGAGGAGTTACGACCCCACGGCCGTCGCCCGCGCGTCGATCACCTTGTTCAGAATCAGCGCGAGCACGAGGATCAGTCCAGTCGCGACCATCTGCACGAACGATCCGATGCCGAGCAGGTTGAAGAGGTTCTTCAGTACCGACAGCAGCAGCACGGCGATGAACGTCCCGCCGACGCCTCCCCGACCGCCGAACAGATTCGTGCCGCCCAGGACGACGGCGGCGATGGCGTCCAGCTCCGCACCTTGGAATGCGGTCGGCTGCCCGATCGTGAGCCTGCTCGTCAGCAGCACTCCGGCGATCGCGGCGGTCAGGCCGGAGAAACCGAACACGGCGGCCTTGATCCAGTTCACCGGAACGCCAGACAGGCGCGCGGCCTCTTCATTGCTGCCCACGGCATAGACGTACTCGCCGAAGGTCGTGTACCGCAGAATCAGCGCCGTGATGACCGTCACACCGATGAAGATCAGGCCGGTCAGCGGCAAGATTCCGATGTACCCGCCGCCGATGATCGTGAACGCCTCGGGAAGGTCGGATCCGGCCGGCCGCCCGTCGGTGAGCGTGTACGCCCAGCCACGCACAGCCGTGAGCCCGGCAAGCGTCACTATGAAAGCGGGCAGGCGAATCCACGCCGACACCGCCCCCATGAGCAACCCGACTCCCGCACCGACGATCAGCGCGGCGAGGATCGCCACCGGAATCGGCAGAGCGATATCGAGCAGGATGGCGACGATCATCCCACTCAGCGCCGCGATCGATCCGACCGCGAGGTCGATGCCGCTGGTGAGGATCACGAGCGTCATCCCGACCGCGATGATGCCGGTCAGGCTCGACTGCTGCAGCAGGTTCGCCAGGTTCCTCGTCGCGAGGAAGTCCGGGCTGAGGATGGCGGCGACCACGCAGATCACCGCGAACACGATGAGCAGGTTGCCCTTGATGAGCCAGCTCGAGCTTCGCTGCTTCCACGTCGTCGCGCTCGCGACGGATTGCGTCTCGGGTTCTGTGGACTTCGTCGTCTCGTTCATGCTGCCTTCCCGCTGATGATCGCGTGACTGATCTGTTCTTCCGTGTCTGTGAACGGATCGAATTCTCCGACCGATCGCCCCTCGTGCAAGACGACGATCCGGTCGGCGTTGGCCATAAGCTCGTTCAATTCGCTGGATGCCACGAGCACAGCCGCACCCTGATCGGCGAGCCGTCTCACCTGTCGATACAGGTCGGCCTTCGCGCCGATGTCGAGACCTCGGGTCGGCTCGTCCAGCAGCAGAATCTGCGTATCGCGTGCGAGCCATTTGGCCAGCACGACCTTCTGCTGGTTTCCGCCAGAGAGCAGTCGGATCTCTTGGTGCGGGCTCGCATACTTGACGGCGAGGTCGGTGAGGATCGGCGTCGTGCGCTTGTGCTGACGCTCGCGCGGCAGGAAGAATCCTGCGCCGCGAATCGCCGCGATGCCGGCGTTGCGCGCCACCGACAGCCCGAGCATGAGTCCCTGCGCCTTGCGGCTCTCGGGCACGAGCCCGAATCGCTGCCGGATGGCGTCGCGCACCGAGCGGATGCGCACCTCTTTCCCACGCACTCGGATGCTGGCGTCCGCCGACCGCGCTCCGAACACGGCAGACAGAAGGGTCGTGCGCCCGGCTCCGCCGAGCCCTGCCAGACCGACGATCTCACCGGCGTGCACCGTGATGTTCTCGACGTCGAGCAGGCCGGGGATGCGCACGTGCTCGATCTCGAGCGCGGGCTCGCCCGGAGCCTCCCGGCGCTCGCGGTGCTCGGTCAGCTCGCTCTTCTTGTCGCCGATCATGTCGGCGATCCACTGCTCGGCGTCGGTGTCGGCCACGCGGTACTCGGCCGCGTTCGTTCCGTCGCGCAGCACGGTGATGCGGTCGCCGACGTCGCGCACTTCGTCGAGTCGGTGCGAGATGTAGATCACGGCGCGGTTCTCGTCGATCAGCCGCCGGATCACCCGGTGCACGTTCTCGACGTCAGCTTCGCCGAGCGTGGCGGTCGGCTCATCCATGACGATGATCTTCGCGTCGGTCGTGAGCGCGCGGGCGATAGCGGTCAGCTGCTGATCGGCGATCGGAAGCTCCCCCACCCTGGCATCGGGCGAGAACGTCGCCCCGACCCGCTCAAGATACGACTGCGCCATCCGTCGCCGCGCACGGCGATGAACGATGCCGCCCGAGGCGGGGCTGTGCCCCAAGAAGAGGTTCTGCGCGACCGTCAAGTCAGGGAAGAGGTCAAGCTCCTGATAGATCACGGCGATTCCGGCGTTGATGCCGTCGAGCGGCCGCTGGAACTGCACCGGCGAACCGTCGATCTCGATCATGCCCTCGTTCGGAAGGTAGCTTCCGGCGAGGATCTTCATCAGCGTCGACTTGCCGGCGCCGTTCTCGCCGAGCAGGCAGTGCACCTCGCCACGGCGCACATCCAGATCGACGGATGCCAGCGCCACCGTGCCGGGAAATGTCTTGCGGATGCCGCGCATGCGCAGCGCCGGCGTCGCGGTGTGCGCCGCGGCATCCGTCGCCGACCGGGGGCTCGTTTCAGACGTCATCGTCGTGCCTCCTGCAGAAGGTCGTGGGCGGTTTCCTCATCGGTCACCAGCACTGAGCAGTATCGATTCGTGACCACGGCGCGACAGGCGGCGCGTTTCGCGGCGCCCGAGGCGACGAGGATCGACGTCGCCGCCTGGCGCAGGTCGTCGAGCGTGAGCCCGAGGGTGCGTTCGTCGAGCTCGTGGTCGACGATGTGACCATCGGCGTCGATGTAGCGTCCGAGCACATCGCCGACGGCCCCCTTCTCTTCCAGCGCCGACATCGCGGCGGCCGACATGTACCCGCCGGAGACCAGCACCGATGAGGCGTCGACCGGCCCGACGCTGAAGACCAGAGCATCCGCCCCTCGGGCCTGATCGAGGATGCCGGCGACGAGACGGTCGTCCTCGATCGCCCGCCGCGTCGTCGCCTGCTCCAAGATCGCGGGGCTCGGCAGCAATGTCACAGCGCCGTTGGCCTTCTGCGCGATGGTGGTCGCCGTCGCCGAGGCCATTCCGCTGCGTCGATTGACGGTGACCCCGCCGTTGATCTGCACGACCTCGACGCCACTGGCCCACTGCTCGGGCAGCGCCTCGGCGATCTGCTGCAGCGTGCGACCCCAGCTGATGCCGAGCGTCCGCGGCACGGGGCGAAGCTTGGCGAGGTAGTCGGCTGCAGCCGTCGCGACGCGCTGCGACCCGGTCAGCTCATCGGCGGAGCTCGGCACGACCACCGCGTCATTCAGTCCGAACGCCTGGCGCAGTTCGCGCTCCAGCGGCAGGCGCCGGGCGCGCGGGTGGATGATCTCGATGCGCACGATGCCGTGCTCG
>NZ_JAJUFV010000190.1 GCF_029263575.1 Microbacterium sp.
ACGACGAAGGGCTTGAAGGCGCCGAAACGAAACTCCAATGGGCGCATCGCGTCTATGCCGGCATGGACAAGATCCTGTCTGATCCGGCTCCACAGAGCATCATCGTCACCCATGGCGGAACCGCCACTCTCGTGATCGCCCACTGGATCGGCATGCCGCTTGACGCTCTTAACCGCGTGATCTTCACAGTCGACGCCGGCAGCATCACCCGACTGGTCGAAGACGACTACTTCCACAACCGCGGAGTCAAACTTCTCAACGACACCACGCACCTGGTCGCGCTCGGCTCATAGCCGAGAGGGCACCGAAGTCACACGCGCTCCGGCACCCCGCTCGTGTCAATCGCGTTATTTCGGGTTCAGCTGCCCGATCGGAAGCTTCCACGAGGGATCGAGCACCCAGTCCGAGCCGTAGTACGTGTACGGTGACTGCCCGCCCGGAAGAGGTGGTTGGACGACATAGGTCTCGACAACGAGAAGGCCATCATTGCCGTTGTCGTCATAGGTGAACTCCCACCGCTGGTTGTTCCCGTCCGGAGTCATGATTCCGGTGTTCACGCCGTTGATGTAATCCTCGAAGGCCTGATCAAGGTCACCGCCCGACGCCGCGTCCGCGGGCGCCACACCGCCGAGCACAGCAACCGCCACCACAGCGGTGCCCAGCGTTGCTGCCCACATCTTCTTGAGCCCCATGTTCACTGTTCCCTTCTGTTCTCGATGTCGCGTCCCAATCCGCGACCCGCAGAATGTCCCACGTGCAGCACCGCCGGATCAATACTTGTGCGCGCATCCGGACGTTCCCGGACACCCGCGTGGGCACGACTGGCCCCGCCTGAGATAGTGGAAGGCATGCACCATCCGACGGGCCCATCCCCCGGCATAGACGACGCCATGCGCCCTCTCCTCGCAGCCCTGTCCAACCCGACGGCGCGCGAGGCATTCGCGCGAGTGGTGCTGAGCGCAACGCCTGACGCTCCTAACCGCCGCGAGGAACGCGCCCTCAGCCAGCTGCAATCCGCCGGGCTCATCACGAGAGCTGGCACGGGCTGGGCCGTCGACGAGTCGCATCTGCGCGGCTTGCTGCAGCAGGGCGCACGCACGCGCCCGAAGAACGGACCAGAGCGCTTCCTCACGACGGACGGACGCATCGACCGGTACCCGTCAGACCATGGCGAGCGCGATGAGTTCCTGCGGTCACTCCTTCCGCGCGTGATCGCATCAACCGAGACGCTGAGCGAAGCCGAACTGGGAGCGCGACTGTCGGCGTTGACCGACGACACAGCACGGTTGCGCCGCGCGTTCGTCGACCACGGCATCCTCCATCGAGACCCGTCCGGAGCGGCCTACCGCCTGCCGTCCACGCCGGACGTCGAGTGGTTCGACCAGCCGATCGGTGAGGACGTCGAGATTCACACCGCATCCGATGAGTGGGCGGATCTCGGCCGTCTCTGGGTGAAACGCCTCACGGATGCTTTCGCGCCCCTGCCCACATGCATCGATCATGTCGGTTCGACAGCCGTACCCGGCCTCGCCGCCAAGCCGGTCATCGACATTCAAGTGCAGGTTCCCGATCTCACCGACGAGACCAGCTACCTGCCTGCGCTCGAGGAGCTGGGACTGGTTCTGCGCGCACGCGGCGCCGACTTCCGCTTCCTCCGCCCACCCGCGGGCCGCACACGCGACGTGCACGTGCACGTCTGCGAGATCGACTCGACCTGGGCCGCAGAACACCTCGCCTTCCGCGATGCACTGCGCGAACACGACTCCCTCGCCGAAGAATACGAGGCGCTGAAACGGCACCTCGCGGCAACAGTCACCGAGCGCGCAGACTACAACCGAGGCAAAGAATCTTTCATCCGCGACGTCATCGCGCGGCACGCGCAGCGCACCGCATCGCATGCGGGAATAGATCGCGCCGAAAGGCGTTGACACTGACATGAACGAAAAGCTTGCCGCGGCAACTACCATGGGAGCCGTCACACTCTTTGTCGCCGACCTCGACGCCATGACCGCGTTCTACCGCGACGTCATCACCCTGCAGGTGCTCAGCGCCGAGGGCGATTCGGTCGTGCTCGGCCGCGCGGGCACGCCGATCGTCATCCTGCAGCACTCCCCCGAGCTGAAGCACGCCGCCCCGGGGTCAGCCGGCCTGTTTCACACCGCCATCCTGTTCGAATCGCAGACGGCCCTGGCATCCGCCCTCGCCTCCGTCGCTCAGCGCGCACCGCAGCTGTTCACCGGCAGCGCCGACCACCTCGTCAGCCAGGCCTTCTACCTGAACGATCCCGAGGGAAACGGCATCGAGCTCTACTGGGACCGCGACCGCACCGAATGGTCATGGACCCACGGCCAGGTCGAGATGGCCACGCTCTATCTCGACCCGAACGCCTTCTTGCAGCAGCACCTCACGGAGGCCGCAGCATCCGGCTCGACCGCAGCGGAAGCCGCCCAGATCGGACACGTCCACCTCTCCGTCGGCGACGTCGCCAGCGCCCGCGACTTCTATGTGCGCCGTCTCGGCTTCGACGCCACGGCATCCATGGGCGAGCAGGCACTGTTCGTCTCGGCGGGCGGATACCACCACCACATGGCCATGAACGTGTGGAACTCGCGCGGCGCCGGAGCCCGCATGCCCGCACTCGGCCTCGGCCAGGTCGACCTCGCCCTCCCGAACGCCGACGCACTCGGCGAGCTGAACGAGCGCCTCACCCACTTCGGCACGCAGGTCGCCGACGACGGGCAGACACTCACCTTCCGCGACCCGTGGAACAACACCCTCAAAGCACAGCTCGCCTGACCTCGCCCCGGCTCGACGCCGACCCGCCCCTGCCCGCCAGCGGCAAGCGCAGATCGGCGACCGTCCGCCCCTCCAGCGTCGACCAGACGACGTCGGCAGCGCCCGTCGGAATCGCGACATGGTGCGGGATGCCGAGCACCTGAGCCCCGGCCGCACGCGCAGCCGCGAGGCCGATGAGCGAGTCCTCGATCGCGACGCAGTCGCGCACCTCGACCCCCAGCAGCTCCGCCGCCCGTAGATACGCATCGGGGTGCGGTTTGCCGCGCTCGACGGCATCGCCCGTGACGATCACATCAAACGTCCCAGCAGGCAACGCCGCGATGATGGTGTCGGCATAGGTGCGATACGACATGGTCACGAGAGCGAGACGGATGCCGTCGGCACGAAGCGCCGCCAACAACTCGACGGCACCCGGCCGCCAGTCGAATCCAGCGGCGGCCGTGTTGCGCAGAGCCAGCTCCAGGTGTCGCTCGACCAGCTCAGCGACCGGCACATCGACACCCCACCCGCGCATGAGTTCAGCCCCGGCGGTCAATGACGTGCCCACGAGCTCGGCGAGAGCATCCGACGCCACCGTGATTCCGAACGATCGCGCGATCTCATCCGCCGCCGCGATCCAGTGCGCCTCGGTGTCGACGATCGTGCCGTCCATGTCCCACAGCACCGCGGCCGGATGCTGCCGGGCAGACTGCGCGTCACTCATGCGCTCTCTCCTTGAAATAGCTCGGTCCCGTGCGCACGGCACGCACGGGACCGAGCGACAGTAAATCAGGCCCGGCGGCGCCGCGCGAGCGCGAGCCCACCGGCAGCCAGACCGCCCAGGATCAGCGCGGCCGCAGCCGCCCCGATGCCCCAGGCCAGCTCAGAGCCGGTCGCGGCGAGGTCGCCTCGGTCACTCGCCTCACCGGCCGCGGAATCGTCGCCCGAACCACCGGGGCCCGACGTGCCAGGGCCGGGATCGGTACCCGGGTCAGCGCCGGGATCGGTGCCCGGATCCGTGCCAGGGTCGTCAGGACCGGTGCCCGGATCCGGGTCGCCACCGTCATCCGGGCGCACCTCGGCATCGAACTCGACGAGGGGGTTCGGGATCTCGATCTGGCGCAGCTGCTCGTCGGAAGCGAAGTCGTATGCCGTCACCACGACGCGGTCGCCATACGAATCCAGCGTCAGGCCCTGGTTGATGTCGCGCGTGGTCTCCTCACGGATGCCTGCGGTGTTCTCGCCGAAAGCATCCCACTCGACGTGCATCGCGATCGTGTTGATCGCCCAGAATCCGTCGGGGTGTCCGTCGGCGGTGCGCCGCTGCACGGCCCAGTCGCCGAGCTCGGCCGGATAGTGCGTGTGACCGGTGAAGATGATCGCGTTCGGGTAGTTGCCGAGAATGCTCGTCAGCCGATCGTTCATCTGGTGGTGCTCGCTGTACCAGTGCAGCCACGACGCCGAGACGGTGTTGCCCAGCGGGAAGTGCGTCATCACGACGACCTGCTTGTCGTGCGCGGTCCAGTGCGCCAGACGCTCTTCGAAGAATGCGACCTGCGCCTCAGACATGGCGACATCCGTCGGTGCGGTGAACTCCTGACCCAGCACGATCACGGGCAGATCTCCTGCCGGACCCTCGACAATGTACTCAGCCCACGGCTTCTCGCGCTCAGCGAAGGCGTAGAACCGTTCCATGTTCGCGTCGAAACCACCCGGAGCGTAACGCTCGTGATTCCCGTTCGCAGCGATCGTCTGACGCGGACGGATATCGGCCGTGGCATCCATCACGTCATAGATCTCGTTCCACTCACCGGAGGTTCCCGAGTTCACGATGTCGCCGACCATGAGCATGCTGTCGGCGTCCGGTGCGATCTCGGCATAGTCGCCGAGCGCGTGCTGGAGGTCATGCGGGTGACCCTGAGCTCCCCGGCCACCGTCGGCGGGCGCTTCTCGGCGCTCAGCCTGTTCGGGCTCACCCCCGCGGCGCTCATCGGCGTTGACATCGAAGGACTCGTGTCACGCGCGGCGTCGATGGAAGCCGCATGTGCGCAGAGTCCCGATGCCAACCCCGCCGCCCTGCTGGCGGCCTGGATCGCGGATGCTCACGACGCCGGTCGAGACAAGCTCACACTCGTGACCTCACCGGCGCTCTCGGCCTTCGGACTCTGGGTCGAGC
>NZ_JAJUFV010000191.1 GCF_029263575.1 Microbacterium sp.
AGGAAGGTGTCGTGGTAGTCGAGCTCGCGCACGGCCACGCCGTTGGCCCACGCCGCCCACTCGGGGCTGGTGCGCTTGTCGAGCGGGGCGCCGAACACGGTTGCGCCAGCGCCGCCGGTGGAGGCCGGGTGGCTGAAGGCCTGATCACGAGCGGCCTTGATCGGGGCACGAGTGAGCGATGCGGCGGCGACGGATGCGTTGTCGATGATGCGGTTGATGACCATGTCGACGACGTCTGCGCCGACCTCGACCTCGTCAGTGGCGACCTCGGCGATCTTCCATGCCAGCTGCTGCTCGCGGGGCAGGTCTTCTTCGCTCTTGTAGACGCGCACGTGGTGGTTGACGGTCATGATTGTCCTTCTTTCAGGGAATCGAGGATGCTCGTGAGAGCGTTGCGCAGGTGCACGTGAGTGGCATGCGCGGCGAGGTCGCCATCGCGTTCGGCGAGGGCTTCGGCAATGAGCCGGTGCTCTGACACCGATGCGGCCAGGCGGGTCTGGTTATCGCGCGACATGCGCCGCACGCGGACGAGGTGGGTGCGCACCGTGCGCAGCGCCGAGGCGATGTAGTCGTTATCGACGGCGGCGTCGACGGCGGCGTCGAAGCGAGCGATGAGTGCGTAGTAATTCTCGCGGCCCGTCTTGAGTTCAAGGGATGCTCCGACAGCGGCGAACTCTGAGGCGAGGGCCGCGAACAGCTCGGCATCGCCGCGGTCGGCGGCCAGGCGCGCAGCTGACTCTTCCAGCGCGCGGCGGATCTCGAACAGCGAGCGGATGTCGTCAGCATCGACGCCGGCGACGACCGTGACGCGCGGAGACTGCTGCTCGACGAGGCCGTCGGCGCTCAGCTGCTGCAGCGCTTCGCGCAGGGGTGTGCGGCTGACGCCGAGGCGCGCTGCCTGCTCGACCTCGGCGAGCACGGTGCCCGCGGCCAGCGCGCCGGATTGGATCTCATCCAGAAGCGTCGCGTAGGCGCGGTCGCTCGCCCGGGTGCGTTCCGCAGGGGTGGTGCGCTCGACGGTGGTGCTCACAGGGCCAGTGTATACACAAATAACCATTGCGGGCGATGGGTGCACCACATCTCCGTGGAACGTATACAGTCGCGAACTGTTCGCCTGACAGGAACAGCCGGGATATCGTGACCTCATGCCTACTCCCCCACCCACCGGCGGATTCGCACGCGACGGCGTCGTCGTGATCGGCAGCGTCACCGTGGATGTGACGACCTTCTCTGCGACGTTGCCCGCGCGCGGCGAGACGATTCTCGGCAACGATTTCACGATGTTCCTCGGCGGCAAGGGCGCCAATCAGGCGATCGCGGCCGGTCGCGCCGGTGCACGCACAGCGCTGGTCGGATGCGTCGGCGCCGATCTGTTCCGTGAGGTCGTGGTCGACGGCCTCACCGAAGCAGGTGTCGACCTCGCGCACCTGCGCACGGTTCCCGGCCCCACTGGCGTCGCTCATATTCGCGTGGATGCCTCGGCGCAGAACGACATCGTCATGGTGCCGCTGGCCAACGCGCAGCTGAGCGCCGAGCAGATCGACGATGCTCTCGCCGCCCTGGCCCCGACGACGTCGGTGCTGCTCACCCAGCTCGAGACGCCGTCGACGCTCGCCGCTCACATCGCCGCCCGGGGCCGTGATCACGGGATGACCGTGATTCTCGACCCCGCTCCGGCCGTAGAACTTCCGATCGAGGTGTGGCAGAACGTCGACATCGTCACGCCGAATGAGACCGAAGCATCAGTGCTCAGCGGCATAACGGTGACGGATGCCGCGGGCGCCGAACAAGCCGGGCGCTGGTTTCTCGCACAGGGCGCCCGTGCCGCCGTCATCACTCTCGCTGAGCAGGGCTCGTGCGTGGTGACGGCCGACGGCGCGCAGCTCGTGCCGCCGATCCCTGTCAAGGCCGTCGACACCACGGCAGCCGGCGATGCCTATGCGGGCTACCTCGGTGCTGCCCTCGCACGAGGTGCTTCGTTGACCGATGCCGTGCGTCTGGCCACAGCCGCGGGGGCACTGACCGTCACGACTCCCGGCGCATCGCCGAGCCTGCCGCACAGCCGTGATGTCGATGCGCTCCTGGCCAGCGACATCACGAGACAGTGACGGCCGTCCGGTCCAGACGGTCTGAGCGTTCGGCCGCTCTCAGCCTCACAGTTCGACGAGATTCGCCTTCACCGCGTGAATGAGAACCTGCACACGATCTCGAACGCCCCACTTGGTGAAGATTCGGCTGAGCTGAGTCTTGACCGTGGCTTGCGAGAGATGGAGCTCACTCGCGATCTCTGCATTCGACATGCCCTTCGCGAGCAGCAGAACGATCGATTGCTCACGCTCGGTCAGCGCCTCTCCTTCGTTTCCCAACCGAGAAAGATCGCTTCTGCCTGCCCGCACCGCCTGGATGAGCTCATCGGTCACCTGTGCCGACAGCACGGAACGCCCCTCGTGCACGTCGATGATCGCAGCGACGATCTCTTCGGGTGGTGTGTCCTTCACGACGTATCCGGCCGCACCAGCCTGAAGCGCTGACACGACATAGCGCTCGGTGGAGAAAGTCGTCACGGCGATCACATCCGTATCGGGAAGCTCAGACGTGATCTCCCGGGTCGCCTCGATGCCGTTCATAACCGGCATCCGCAGATCCATCACGACCACGTCCGGCCGCAACTCCCGGCTGAACTCGACCGCCTCGAGCCCATTCGAGGCTTCGCCCACAACCGATATACGGTCGTTCGCACTGGCGTAGGCGCGAAGCGCATGGCGTACGAGCGCTTCATCATCGGCGATCAGCACGCGAATCGAGGACATGTTTTCAGCATGACACAGCGCTCCACTGCGATGACGACGAAAGTTGCGCAACGTTAAGATCATTGGTTCTCGTGCCAGTCGAGAGGAACGAGTAGCGTGCCGAGCAACCCTGTGCGATGGCCGCGCAGGAAAATCACGAAGGGCATGTCGTGTTCACACTGCATCTCATCCCGTCCGTCTCGACCGGAACCCACCCTGCGATCTTCGAATGGCTCTGCCACGCTCTCAAGATCTGCCAGTGATCCCCCCTCGCACACTCCCCTCTCGCACATAATGGGGAGATGGGGGCACGCCAACGGTTCGCTCAGGCGATCGACCTGAACGCCATACCGCGTGAGCGGTTCTTCGGCTCGACGCCGATGCCGCGCGCATCGAACATCGCGCTGATCACCATCGTCGCCCTCGCCCTCATGACGATCGGTGTTCTGCGCCTCACCGACCGCAGCGGATGGACCAGCGCCAGCCTCATCGACGTCGGCCTGCTGCTGGTGATAACTGTGTTCACGCGGTCACCACCGCTGGCAGCAGGTCTGCTCTTGCTCGGCGGGATCATCGCCCTGCGCGTCGATGCGGGCGGCACATACGCTCTCGCGCTCGCGGTCGTCGTCGGCCTCGTCGTCTACACCTGCAGCGTCTGGCTGTCCAGCGT
This sequence comes from Microbacterium sp., assembly GCF_029263575.1. Taxonomy (GTDB): domain Bacteria; phylum Actinomycetota; class Actinomycetes; order Actinomycetales; family Microbacteriaceae; genus Microbacterium. Next base: position 3,460 of record NZ_JAJUFV010000191.1, read on the forward strand.
GTATGCGTTCGCCGGCATCGGCTGGGCGATCACGTGGCACCTGGTCGATGAGTCCTCATCCCAGCAGGGCATGATCTCGACAATCATCATCGGCATCGCCTCGGCGCTGATCGGCATGGGGTTGCGCGCCAGCCGCGCACACCACAGGAACCTCGTCGCCGATAACGCCCGACTCGCCGAAGAATCAGCGGCCGTGCTGCGAGCCGAGCGAGAACGCATCATCGACGAGCTGCACAATATCATCGCGCACGACATCACTATCGTGCTCATGCACTCGCATGCGCTCGAGCTCTCACCCGACAACGCACACCGCGCACGCTCGACCCGTGCCATCATCGACTCGGCGACCCAGGCGATGACCGATATCCGCCGAATGATGCATTTCGTGCACGGAGATCTCAGCGTCGGGGGCGATGAAAACGCCAGCACCGTCCGTGACGTGACCGGTGACGTCATTCACCCCGACAACCTGGTCGAGGCGCTGTCCTCCTTGCGCAGTCGGCTCGAAGCCTTCGGCACCGACGTGCAGGTGACTCACCCCGACGCGACCCCGGCTGTGTCGCATACAGTGCTGACGACGCTGATCCATGTCGCCAACGAAGCCACCACCAACGTTCTCAAGCACGCCGTCGGATGCTCCACAGTGCGTATCGCCATCACCACGGCGGACGACACGGTGACGCTGTCGGTATGGAACTCCTCAGACGGCGCTGACGACTCCCGGGTGACGTCGGGCGGGTACGGCCTGCGCCGGGTCGCAGACCGCGTGTCAGGCTTGGGCGGCACACTGCGCACCGGTCCCAGGGACGACGGATGGGAACTCGTCGCGACTCTCCCTCGCCTGTAGATCATCTCAGGCGCGGACGCGCAGCGCACCACCGAACAGCGCAGCCAGCGTCCACGCGCCAGCGACCATGACCGCTGCCCACGTTCCCTCGCCGGCGGCGAGGGCGCCCAGGTGCTCTGCTGGAAGCGCCCGCAGCACCGTGTGCATCGCATGGCCCGGCTCAGCGCCGCCCAGTGCGCGGACCACGATCGGCGCTACCCAGACGATCGTGACGACGATCCCGATCGCCGCCAGCGTGTGCGGCACGAGCCAGACCACTCCGTGGGCGAGACCGACGACGAGCGCCATCGTCAGCAGCATCCCGGCCGCACGAGACAGCGACAGCCCGGCCGAAGCGAATGGGGCCGTCACGCCGGATGCCGCGCTGATCCCGACGACCACGAGAGTGCAGATCGCGAGTGCCACCAACCCCACCACGGCGCCCCCGCACACCAGCACACACAACCGGGCGAGGAAGGTGCGGCCGCGCCGAGGCGTACCGAGGTTCGTCAGATGCCGAGCGCCTGAGGCCCGCTCCGCACCGGTGATGTCGATCGCGATCGCGCCGACCAGCAAGGCGAGAACC
>NZ_JAJUFV010000192.1 GCF_029263575.1 Microbacterium sp.
CCGATCTCCATCGTGCGGGCGTCGATGTCGAAATCCCACAGCGTGCGGCTGAGCCGATCACGCGCCGCCTGGCCCGCCACCAGCGCGTAGTCGTACGCCTTGTACTGGTTGGTCGTCATGTACATCTTGTCGGACTCGCCGTGGTTGATGAACACGTGCCAGCGTCGGCCGTACCGGAACATCTGGAAGTTGCGGGTGTTCTGATTCACATACAGGACGACGCGGATGTCCTGGCTGCGGATAAAGCGCTCGAGATCACGGACGGTCGGCACGAACGCCACCTTCGGCCCGCCATCATCGATGATCGCCTCGGCCCCGCCGGCATTGCGCGCCAGCACGACAACAGGCCACTTCTCGTTCAGCCCGGCGAGCGGGCGATACCACTGGCGTATCTGGTACATGTTGACTGCGCCGTCGGCGAAGTAGACCGCGATCTTGTAGTGATCGGTCGGATGCGGCGGCGCAGAAGCAATCGTGCGCCTGACGCGCTGCACTGCTTTTCTCGAGCGCAGTGCGCGTCGCAAGAGGCGAAAAGCCTTCTTCACATCCGACATAGCGCTCACCTATCCAGCCTACTCAGGGAGTACCCCTGTACACATGACATGATCGGGGGGTGCAAGAGAACGATTCGGCAACACCTTCCGGCGGAGTCTCGTTCGTCATGCCTGTGCTGAACGAGCGCGCGTACCTCGAGCACGCCGTCGACTCGGTGCTCGGACAACAGCTCGACGGGCCGTCCGAGCTCGTACTGGCCCTCGGGCCGTCAACCGACGGAACCACCGAACTCGCCGAGCGCCTCGCAGCATCCGACGAACGAGTGCGGCTCGTCCACAATCCGGCCGCGCACATCCCCGTCGGCCTCAACGCCGCCATCCGCGCCAGCCGCTACCCCACCATCGTGCGCGTCGACGCCCACTCCGAACTCTCCCCCGGCTACGCCCAGCGCGCCCTCGCCACCCTCGAGCGCACCGGAGCCGCGAACGTCGGCGGGGTCATGCGCGCCGACGGGCGCACGCCCTTCCAGACAGCCGTCGCGCGCGCATACAACTCCCGCGTCGGCCTCGGCGGCGGGGTCTACCACGGCACCGCCTACGAAGGAGAAGCAGAATCGGCCTACCTCGGCGTCATGCGCCGCTCGGTGCTCGACGAGGTCGGGCTGTTCGACGAGTCGATCCGTCGCGGCGAAGACTGGGAACTGAACCTGCGCATCCGCCAGGCCGGGCACAAAGTCTGGCTCGACCCGAAACTGTCGGTTACCTACTGGCCGCGCGAGAGCTGGTGGCGCCTGGCCCGACAGTTCCGCGCGACCGGAGCGTGGCGCGGCGAACTCGTGCGCCGCTTCGGCCGCAGCAACGGTCTGCGCTTCTTCGCGCCGCCCGCTCTGGTGCTGAACCTCGTGCTCGCGATCGTCGTCGCGGTGCTGCAGGTCGTCGGCGTCGTGCACGGTATCGCTGCGGTCGTGGCATCCGTCGTGTATCTCCCGCTCGTCGCCTACGCCCTGCTCGTGCTCGCCATGGCACTGCGCCCCGGCGGCGAGCGCAGTCTGCGCGAGAGAATCTGGACGCTCGCCGTGCTGCCCACCATGCACGTCTCATGGGGATTCGGATTCATCGGCGGGCTGCTGCGCGGCGCCCGCGACACCGTCGACGCCTCGCGGCTCGGCAATCGGAACACGCCGCTGCCGTAGGCCGGGTGGGTGAGCCCGACTGGGGTGGCCGGTGGCCCGGTACAGATGTCTGCTCAGATCCCGGATGCCGGTGAAAAACCCGGAATCCGACAGACAAGTGGGATCTGGGCCTACAAGTGTGCCGGTGAGGGGGGACTGCCGGGCGACGGGCTAGGCGTCGACGAAGCCGAGGTCGAGGATGCGGGAGACGACGCGCTCGGCGGCATGGCCGTCGTCGCGGGTGTTGAACTGCTTCTGCCACGCAGCGTAGCGACCGGCGTACGCCGCCGGAATCGTGTCATCGGCCAGCGCCGCGACCAGTTCGTCCTGCGTCGTCACCAGCGGCCCGGGGGCACGCTCGGCAAGGTCGAAGTAGAAGCCACGCAGCTCGCCGCGATAGTGCTCCAGATCCGGCACGAGGAAGAACATCGGCTTGCCGGTCACGCTGTAGTCGAACATGACAGACGAGTAGTCGGTGATCAGGGCATCCGCGATCAGCAGCAGCCTGGCTGTCTCGGGGTATCCGGTCACGTCGATCACGCGCGCGCCCGACTGGTCGCGCCCCGGCCGCAGCGTGCGCGAGTGCCCGCGCACGAGCACCACCGAGTCGGTCTGCTCAGCCAACCGCTGCGGATCCACGAAATCGACGATCTCGGCACGGTCGTCCCGCCAGGTCGGCGCATACAACAGCACCCGCTCGGACGGTCCGATCCCCAACGCCTCGCGGGTCGCCGCACCGTCTTCGGTCGAGAGCAGGTCGTTGCGCGGATACCCGTCAACCCAGATCGGCTTGCCGAAGAACGCATAGGCCTTCTTCAGGATGCGCTCCGAGTACCGGTTCTGCGCCAGCAGCACATCCCACCGCCGCGACTCTTTGACAACAGCGGCCATACGGCGCGGGTCGAACCCGGGCCGATGCAACGCGAGCCGCTTGAGGGGCGTGCCGTGCCACGTCTGCAGCACGCGCTGCCCGGGTTTGCGCGCGAACCGGCGGCGCAACCAGTCATTCACGACCAGCAGCCGTGCCGCCGCACGGGCGCGCCACCATTCCGGGCTACCTTCGACGACAGCGATCGCACCGGTGGGAACCGCAACAGACAGATCGGTCACGCTCCAGTAGCGCGTGACGCTCGGGGCGCGGGCGGCGAGCTCACGATCGATCGCACAGGGGTTGCACCCCACGCTCTGCCCGTAGAAGCTCTCGAAGAAGACCGCGTTCTCCGTGCCGCCGGTCTGTGCGACATACCGCCCCTCGAGAATCGACTGACCCTCGGCGGATTCGTAGATCGGCGCGAGCGGCGGGGCGATCTGAACCTCCGAGCCGTGCAGCGCGATACGAAGCGTCGGCAGCTGTTCGGGTTCGAGGTCCAACTCGTCGAGGTCGGTTCCGGCTACCTGCAGCTCATACGTTCCCGACGGCAGCGGTAGCTCGTCTCCGCCCCACCGCGCCGTGCGAAGCGGAAAGGTCGCCTTCCAGGTCTTGCCGCCGCCGGTCATCTTCGCGTCGACACGCGCACGCGGACCCTGCAGGCTGCCGCTGGCCGGCTTCGGGCCCGTTCCTGCGATGATCAGCGTCTCCGCCTGCTCATCGATGCGGACGGTCGTCATCGTGCTCCCTTCGGCGCGGGAATTCCCCGGGCCCGTATCGCGCGATACACGCGCCGGGCACTATGTCCATCACGGTATGCGTGCATATGTGCGCTGAGCGTACTCGACTGATCCGAACGCCGGGTGAAGGCACTCTCGTCGGTGAGCAGCGTCTCCAACTGGTCGAGCAACCCGCGCCAGTTCTGCGCGACGTCGTCGCCGGCGACATCCTGGTAGCGCCCGTAGAAGCCTCTCGTGCGGGCGTAGTCCTCGGCATCCGGCGCGAGATACAGCACCGGCATCCCCAGCAAGCCGACGTCGTAAGCCAGCGACGAGTAATCCGTGATGAGCACGTCGAATCGCGGCAGCGCCGGCGTTACATCACGCAGCACGTCGGAGTCGAGTGTGCGCACGCGTGCACTGGGAAGCGGCGGCTGATACTCGCCAGCACCGAGCGGATGCGACCGCACGAACAGCACCGCATCCTGCGCCTCCAGAAGCGCGATGATGCGCACCCACTCCGCGGCCGTCGGCACCGACGGGTCGTCTTCGCCGTCACGCCAGGTCGGCGCGTACAGCACCGCACGCGCGTTCAGCGCCACCGGACTCGTCACGTCGGCGAGCAGAGCGGATGCCGCGGCGCGCCGCTCGTCGGCCGTACCGGCCGAGAGCACATCCACACGCGGCTCCCCCGTGACGACGACGCGGCCGTCACCGAGCGCGAAGGCCGATTCCAGCCGCCCCCTCGCACGATCGGATGCCGCCGGCATGACGCGGATGCGCTGCGCCGCTGCGCGATACAGCAGCCCGACCAGACGGCGAAGCAACCCTGCGGCCGGAACATCGGGAACCTGGGTCGTCGCGGGCGAGTCGAGCCCGATGCGCTTGAGCGGGATGCCGTGCCACAGCTGCGTGACGAAACCGCCCGACACCGCGTAGCGGTTCACGTCTCCCAGGCCGTGCGTCACGACGAGCACTCCGGCACGGGCTGTCGCCCACCACCCCCGCAGCGACATCTTCGAGATCGTGGGGATTCCGAGAGCCGCGGCATCCGCTCGCTCACGGTGAGACGACGTCAACCACACGGCGTCGTGCCCCTGCGCTGTCGCGACCCGCCACAGCGCGAGAGCTCCGTCACCGACGCCCGCACCGCATCCGAAGACCCATCGACGCCCACGAGGCACGAGAAGTGTTCCTATGCGCCCGACGGCATATAACGGGAACCGAAGCAGCTTGGCTGCATTGCCCGAGCCGAAAGAGAAGGACGCCACCTGGCGAGCCTATCGCGCGGTGGCGTCCTTCCCTGAGAATCAGGCGGAGCAGATTCGGTCACTCGGTCACAGACTGAGCTCCCCCAGCGTCACATCGATATCGAACGACTCACCGTCGCGAACATACGTGAGGGTGGCATCCGTTCCGGCGCCCGCCGCGCGCACCTGCGCGGTGAGGTCGGTCGCGTTGGAGATCGGGGCGCCGTTGAACGAGGTGACGATGTCGCCCTCCTTCAGCCCGGCTTCGGCCGCACCTCCATCGGGGGTGGTCTCGACGATGTACGCACCGGCGACGGATGCGTCGGCCACCGAGGCGGCATCGCGCACGGAGGCACCGAGC
>NZ_JAJUFV010000193.1 GCF_029263575.1 Microbacterium sp.
CCGTTTTCTTCCGGAGCTGCGCCGCATCCGGCAAGGGCAATCGCGGCACCGGCCGCAACGAACGCAGCAAGCGCGCGCTTGCGAGTGGAAATGGTCACGTATGCCTCCACGAAAAAGTGAACGGGCCTGCGCCAGTCGCAGACCATATCGGATACGGTACCCAGTGTTACCGCGTGTGACACCCGGTGAACGGTTAATGGTTATGAACCCGAGATGGAGCTGTCTCCCCCTCGGCTCACAACACGTCGCCGCGTCCGGTGAGCTTGAGCGATTCGACCACGCCCTTGACGCGCTGCGCATGCTCGGTCGTGGTGACCAGGAGCGCGTCCGGAGTGTCGACGACCACGATGTCCTGCACGCCGATCAGACTGACCACGCGCGAGGTCTGGCTGACGAGAATGCCCGTCGCGGCATCCGACAGCACCCGGGCCTTCGGCCCGAGAACGGCCAGATCGTTCTTGCGTCCATTGCTGATGAGCTTGGTGAGCGAGGCGAAATCGCCCACGTCGTCCCAATCGAAGTGCCCGGGGATGACGGCCAGACGCCCCTTCTCGGCGGCAGGCTCAGCCACCGCGTAGTCGATCGCGATCTTCTTGAGCTTCGGCCACACCCGATCGACGACCGGACCGCGGCGCTCACGGTCGTCCCAGGCTTCGGCCAGCTCCAGCAGTCCCGCGTGCAGCTCGGGCTCGTTCTCTGCCAACTCGTCCAGCAACACACTCGCCTTCGAGATGAACATCCCCGCATTCCACAGGAAGGACCGGTCGGCGTAATATTCCCGGGCCGTGTCGAGATCGGGCTTCTCGACGAAGCGTCGCACCGTCGCCGCCTCCGGTGCGCGGTCGACGATGAGCTCGTCGCCCTTCTGGATGTATCCGAATCCCACCGACGGCTCGGACGGCTGGATGCCGATGGTGCAGATGTAGCCCTCGCGCGCCACCGCGACCGCCTGCTCGACGGCGAACTCGAACGTGCGCGTGCCGCGGATGACATGATCGGCCGCGAATGAGCCGACGATGACATCGGGGTCTCGCCGATGCAGGATCGCGGCGGCGAGACCGATCGCCGCCGCCGAATCACGCGGTTCGGATTCGAGGAAGACATTGATGTCGGGGATGCCGGGCAGCTCGGCCTCGACGGCGGCACGGTGCGCGCGCCCCGTCACCACGGCGATGCGATCGGCGCCCGCAAGCGGTTCGAGGCGATCCCAGGTATCGCGCAGCAGCGAGTTGCCGGAACCGGTCAGATCGTGCAGGAACTTCGGTGCGTCCGCCCGGGAGAGCGGCCACAGCCGACTTCCGATGCCCCCTGCGGGGATGACAGCGTAGAAGTCATCGAACGGCGAAGTCATCCCCCCAGCGTAGCCGCGCAGAAAAATCTTGACATCAAGATAACTTAGGGTTGCCTTCGTCGCCTCTGACGCTGGACAGGAATAGGATGGGAGGCGATCGGGCACCCCTGCGGTCAGCTCAGACACAGGCAGTGCTACCGACCTCGCAACGATCAGGGAGGACGACCGTGTCCGCAGGCACTCGCTTGTCACCGTCGATTTCGGAGACCACGTCCAAGACGCCACGCGGCACCCTCTACCGAGGACGCGAAGGCATGTGGTCATGGGTGCTTCATCGCATCACCGGGGTCGCCATCTTCTTCTTTCTTCTCGTGCATGTGCTGGACACCGCGCTGATTCGCGTGTCGCCCGAGGCATACAACGCCGTCATCGGCACATATAAGAACGAGATCATGGCGCTGGGCGAGGTCGTCCTCGTCGCGGCGATCATCTTCCACGCGATGAATGGTCTGCGCATTATCCTCATCGACTTCTGGTCGAAGGGAGCCCGCTACCAGAGGCAATTGTTCTGGGGCGTGATCGCGGTCTGGGTGATCCTCATCGGCGGCTTCGCCGGCCGCCACCTCACCCTCGCTTTCAGCGGATTCGGAGGAGGTCACTGATGTCTGCACAGGCCACTGTCGCGCCAGCACGCCGCCACCGCGGGATCAACCTCGAGAAGTGGGGCTGGGTGTTCATGCGAGCATCCGGTGTCGTGCTGATCGTGCTCATCTTCGGACACCTCTTCGTCAACCTCATGGTCGGCGAAGGCATCCACGCCCTCGACTTCGCCTTCATCGCCGGCAAGTTCGCCACGCCGTTCTGGCAGTGGTGGGACGTGCTGATGCTGTGGCTCGCGCTCATCCACGGCGGCAACGGCATGCGCACCATCGTGAACGACTACGTGACGGGCCCGAAGGTGCGAAAGGCCCTGGTCGGTGCGATCGTTCTCGCCGCGGGGCTGCTGATCGTGCTCGGCACGCTCGTCGTGTTCACATTCGACCCGTGCTTGGGCGTGACCGAGTCGAGCACCCTGTGGGACTCGTGCCAGGCACTGGCCAAGTAGGAGAAAAGGCTAAAGAGTGACTACCGAAACGCAGGATTCCGTCGTTCGCGACGGCGTGCACTACCACCAGTTCGACGTCGTCATCGTCGGTGCCGGCGGCGCTGGCATGCGGGCAGCCATCGAGGCCGGGCCCGGCGCGAAGACAGCCGTGATCTCCAAGCTGTACCCCACGCGCTCGCACACGGGCGCGGCGCAGGGCGGCATGGCTGCGGCGCTCGCGAACGTCGAAGAGGACAGCTGGGAATGGCACACCTTCGACACCGTCAAGGGCGGCGACTACCTCGTCGACCAGGATGCCGCTGAGATCCTGGCGAAAGAGGCCATCGACGCCGTCATCGACCTCGAGAACATGGGCCTGCCGTTCAACCGCACGCCTGAAGGCAAGATCGATCAGCGCCGTTTCGGCGGCCACACCGCCGAGCACGGGAAGACTCCGGTGCGCCGCGCGTGCTACGCCGCCGACCGCACCGGACATATGATCCTGCAGACGCTGTTCCAGAACTGCGTCAAGCTCGGCATCAACTTCTTCAATGAGTTCTATGTGCTCGATCTCATCACCGTGAAGGACGACGCGGGCAGCACCCAGGTCGCCGGTGTCGTGGCATATGACCTCGCCACAGGCGAGCTGCACGTGTTCCAGAGCAAGGCCGTCGTCTTCGCAACAGGCGGCTTCGGCAAGATCTTCAAGACGACCTCCAACGCGCACACCCTCACCGGTGACGGCGTCGGCATCATCTGGCGCAAGAACCTGCCGCTGGAGGACATGGAGTTCTTCCAGTTCCATCCGACCGGTCTCGCCGGTCTCGGCATCCTTCTCACCGAGGGTGCACGCGGTGAGGGTGCGATCCTGCGCAATGAATCCGGTGAGCGCTTCATGGAGCGCTACGCCCCCACCATCAAAGACCTCGCACCGCGCGACATCGTCGCCCGCTCGATGGTGCAAGAGGTGCTCGATGGCCGCGGCGCCGGGCCGCACAAGGACTATGTGTACCTCGACTGCACCCACCTGGGCGCCGAGGTGCTCGAGACGAAGCTCCCCGACATCACCGAGTTCGCCCGCACATACCTGGGCGTCGACCCCGTCACGGAGCCGGTGCCGGTCATGCCGACCGCGCACTACGCGATGGGCGGAATCCCGACCAACACCAACGCCGAGGTGCTCGCCGACAACGACACCGTCGTTCCGGGCCTCTACGCCGCCGGCGAGTGCGCCTGCGTGTCGGTGCACGGTTCGAACCGTCTGGGCACCAACTCGCTGCTCGACATCAATGTCTTCGGCAAGCGCGCCGGCAACAACGCCGTCGCCTACGCGAAGACCGCCGAGTTCGTGCCGCTGCCCGAGAATCCCGCCTCCTTCGTCAAGGACATGCTCGAGACGATCCGCACCAGCAACGGCACCGAGCGCGTCGCGGTGCTGCGCAAGAAGCTGCAGGACGAGATGGACCGCGGCGCTCAGGTGTTCCGCACCCACGAGTCGCTTGAGCACGTGCTCGGTGTCATCAAAGAACTGCGCGAACGCTACAAGAACGTCTATGTCGACGACAAGGGACACCGCTTCAACACCGACCTTCTCGAGGCCGTCGAACTCGGGTTCCTGCTCGACATCGCCGAGGTCGTCGTCTACGCCGCGCAGAACCGTGAGGAGAGCCGCGGCGGCCACATGCGCGACGACTTCCCCAAGCGCGACGACGAGAAGTGGATGAAGCACACCATGGCGTATCTGACCGGCGACCCGCACTCGTCGACGCCTGCCGATCACATCAGACTCGACTCCAAGCCGGTCGTCCAGACCCGCTATGAGCCGATGGAGAGGAAGTACTGAGAATGTCGAACGCTGTCGCCGAGGCCCCCGCGGCCGCTGATCCCGCGGTCCAGTCGTTCCTGGTCACGTTCATCGTTCGTCGATTCGACCCCGAGCAGGACGCCGAGCCGCGCTGGGTCGACTATGACGTGGAGCTGTTCTCCACAGACCGCGTGCTGGATGCTCTGCACAAGATCAAGTGGGAAGTGGACGGTTCGCTGTCGTTCCGCCGCTCGTGCGCGCACGGCATCTGCGGATCCGATGCCATGCGCATCAACGGACGCAACCGCCTCGCCTGCAAGACGCTGATCAAGGATCTCGATATCTCCAAGCCGATCTACGTCGAGGCGATCAAGGGCCTGCCGCTCGAGAAGGACCTCATCGTCGACATGGAGCCGTTCTTCGCCTCGTACCGCGAGGTGCAGCCGTTCCTCGTCGCGAACTCCACCCCCGAGAAGGGCAAAGAGCGCGTCCAGACGATCGCCGACCGCGCGATCTTCGACGACACCACCAAGTGCATCCTGTGCGCGGCGTGCACCTCGTCGTGCCCGGTGTTCTGGACCGACGGGCAGTACTTCGGCCCCGCGGCGATCGTCAACGCGCACCGCTTCATCTTCGAC
>NZ_JAJUFV010000194.1 GCF_029263575.1 Microbacterium sp.
ATGCGGCCCGAGAGATGACGGATCCCCGTCGCGTCCATCGCGCCGGCGACGGCCGCCTCGTCCTCGGGAGACCAAGGCGAGAAGAGCCGCTGACGCGGATACCGGCCTCGCGTCACGAGATCGATCACGCGGATACCGTCCGGTGCGATCGGTCCCTGCGGCAGCAGGCCGACCTCTCGTGCGACCTGCTTCGTCGGCAGACCGTGCAGGCTGCGGCCGTCGAGCAGGATCCGGCCACGTGCAGGCGGCAACAGGCGGGTCAGGCTCTTGAGCAGGGTCGACTTGCCGCAGGCGTTGGGCCCGACGATCACGGTGAAGGCGCCATCCGGGATCTCGACCGTGACCTCTTCGCAGATGAGCTTGTCGGCGTATCCGAGCGCGGCCTTCTCGGCCATCAGACGGGTCATCTCTTCTTTCCTTCTCGCAGAAGCAGCCACAGGAAGTACAGCCCGCCGATCGAGACCGTGACGATGCCGACCGGCAGCGGGGAATCCGGATAGATGCGCTGCGCCAGCACGTCCGCGAGGAGCAGCAGCAGCGCACCGGTCGCGGCGGTCGGGCCGAGCGCGAGCCCGTCGGAACGCACGACGCGTCGGGCGATCTGCGGAGCGGCGAGCGCAATGAACGAGATCGGCCCGACCGAGGCCGTGGCGAGCGCCATCAGACCGATGCCGATAACGATCGCCGCCACCTGCACGACGCGGACATTCTGACCGAGCGCGGTCGCGAACGGCGTTCCGATCTGCATCAGCCGCATCGGCCGGCTCAGCGCGAGGGAGGCCAGCAGGAACACGACGGATCCGCCGAACACACCCAGCAATGTCGCCCAGGAGACCCCCGAGAGGTTGCCCGCGCCCCACAGGCTCGCCATGATGGCGTCCTCGACCGTGGCGGTCAGCAGGATCCACACGTTCATCGACGCGAGCATGGCGCTCACGCCGATACCCACGATGATCAGCCGCACCCCGCGCACGGCGCCGCGCTTGGAGGATAGGAAGAACACGACGAACGCGGTCGCGATGCCCCCGAGGAGCGCCCCGGCCATCGTCTCGGCGGAACCGCCTCCGAGCAGCAGCATCACGATGAGGGCGCCCGTGTACGAGCCGGTCTGGAATCCGATGACGTCCGGGGATCCGAGCGGGTTCCCCGTCAGGTTCTGGAAGATCGCACCGCTGATCGCGAGCGAGGCGCCCAGGAGCACGGCGAGGAGCACACGCGGCGCACGCCATTCGAGAACCACCATCGAGGTGTAGGCATCGCCGCGACCGATCAGCGCTTGGAGGGCCTCACCGGGAGTGATCTGGGCCGAGCCCGAGAACGCACTGTAGACGGCGAGCGCGACGATGGCGATCCACAGCGCACCGCAGACCACCGTCGACCGCACGTCGGCGATGAGGAAGGGCCGCACCCGCCGCCCGACGCGGAAGACCTTCCGACCGAAGTCGAGACTCGTCATGGGGGATCACATCTCCGCGACGCGGAAGCGTCGCACCATATAGATGAGCACGGGCGCGCCGATGAAGGCGGTCACGACGCCCACCGGGACCTCGCCGGTCGTGATGACGCGGCCGAGCACGTCGGCGAAGCCCATCACGGTCGGTGCGATCAATGCCGAGTAGGCCAGGATCCAGCCCTGGTGGGGGCCGACCACCATGCGCGCGAGGTGCGGGGCGAGCAGGCCGAGGAAGCCGATGGGGCCCGCGGCGGCGGTCGCCCCGCCCGCGAGCAGGGCGATCGCGACGAGAACGACGGTGCGGATCCGGTTCGGGTGCGCCCCCATGGCCACAGCGGACGCCTCCCCCAATGCCAGCACGTTGAGCGAACGCGAGCTCAGGATCGCGATCACCACGCCGATGACGACGAAGGGCACGATGGCCATCGTCGCATCGAGCGGCTGCGAGGCGGTCGTTCCGGCTGACCACCCGCGGAGCTTCTCGAGCACGTGGGAGTTCGTCAGCAGGACGGCCGAGGAGAAGCCCGAGAGCACGGCGCCCAGCGCGACGCCCGACAGCGTCAACCGCACCGGGTTGCCGCGCGCGGATCCGGTGTTGCCGATCATGAACACGAGCACGGAGGTGACCATGGCGCCGGCGAAGGACCACCACATGTACTGCGAGATGTCGCCCACGCCGAAGAAGGCCAGGCCGACGACGACGGCGAGCGAAGCGCCCGCGTTGACGCCGAGGATGCCGGGATCGGTCATCGGGTTTCGCGTCACGGCCTGCATCAGGGTGCCCGCGATGCCGAGAGCCACGCCCGCGACGAGGATGAGCGCCGTCCGCGGCACGCGGGAGAACCAGATGGTCTGCGAGAGTGCCTCATCCGGGTCCGGGTGGAGAAGACCGTAGAGCACGTCGCCCGCCGGGATCGCGCGCGAACCGACGAGCATGCTCGCGGCGAGGGCGACGACGCAGAGCGCCACGAGAGGAACGAGGCCGAGCCACCGCCGCGCGGTGTGAGAGCCGGTCGCGGGGGCACCCGGACCCGTCCTCGGCGCGGGATCGCGCGGGACGGATCCGAGCGTTGCGGGCTGCGAGCTCATCCCGCGATCAAGCAACCTTGGTCGACGAGGAGACGAGCTCGGCGACGTCATTCAGCCAGGACGCGTAGGTCGTCGCCGTCATGGCGCCCTTTGAGCTCCATGCTCCGAGCTGTTCCGCCTTCACCGCGGGGAGCGCGTCCCACAGCTCCGTCGTGAACGCGAAGTCGTCGTTGTAGCCCTCGATGAGCAGGATGTCTGCCGGGTACGTCGACGCGTCCTCCCAGGCGACCTGGCCCCACGGGTTGCCCGTCTCGGGGGCGTCGGCGCCGCCCATCGTCGCGCCGAGTTCCTCGAGCAGCGTCGCCTGGGCGAAGCCGACGCCCGTGTAGAGCATCTCCTTCGTCGGGCTGGTGAGCATGATGTTGAGACCGCTGTCGGTGATCGCGTCGCTGAACGCCTCCTTGGCGGCCGCGAGGTCCGCGTCCGCCTGCACGACCGCGTCGGCCTCGACATCGGCGCCGAAGAAGGCGGCGATCTCGCGCGTGTCTGCGATCCGGGCGTCGATGGTCTCGCTGCCCGGCAGCGGAACGAACGGCGCGACGCGCGTGACCTGCGCGTTCACGTCTTCGTCGAACCACGACCACCCCTCGGCGCTGCCCTGGCCGACGATCGCGTCGGGCCGCAGCTCGGCGAGCTTCTCGACGTCGATCTCGCCGTCCTTGCCGACCATATCGATGCCGGAGATGTCGGCATCGCCCATGACGAACGGGTTGTCGCACTCGTAGCCGAAGAGGGCGACGGGCTCGATGCCGTACTCGTGCAGGGAGCTGTAGGCGTAGCAGTCCATCACGATGTTCTCCGGCTGAGCGTCGAAGTCGATCGCAAGACCGTCGATCGAGGGGTGCTCGAGTGTGATGCCCTCTCCTCCGCCAGCGGGTTGTTCGGAGCTCTCTTCTGCTGCGGCGCACGAGGCAAGCAACAGGGCGGATGCTGCGGCGATCACGGCGAAGGGGTAACTGCGGCGCACGGCGAAGACCAATCACTCGATGAACACAAACGTTCAGACCCTAGCAAGAAAACAGTAAGGGTAGCCAAACCTCACATTATGCTGCCCGGTTGGGATTCCCGTCCGCGCTTACACTGGATCGGTGTCCGTGTCTGAGCTGTCCGCAAGTACGCAGAACTACTTGAAGGCCATCTGGGGTCTGACGGAATGGTCTTCCGACCCTGCGACGACCACGCTGATTGCGAAGAGGACCGGGCTGAGGCTGTCATCCGTATCCGATGCCGTGCGAAAGCTCTCGTCACAGGGACTCGTCGAGCACACGCCCTATGGATCCGTGCACCTGACCGAACAGGGGCGCTCCTACGCCTTGGCGATGGTCAGACGGCACAGGCTGATCGAGTCGTTCCTCGTACGCACCCTGGCCTACTCGTGGGATCAGGTGCACGACGAGGCCGAGAACCTCGAGCACGCGGTCTCGGACTTCATGATCGACCGGATCGACGAATTGCTGGACTTTCCCACGCGCGACCCGCACGGCGACCCGATCCCCTCCGCCGACGGTTCCGTCCAGATCCCGGATGCCGTCCCACTGACGGAAGTGGGCTCTGGCCGCCGCGCGGTCGTTGAGCGCATCTCCGACGCGGATCCGACGCTGCTGCGATTCTTCGAACAGCACGGCATCGTCGTCGGCGCGACCCTGGAGGTCGGAGAAGGGTCGCCCTTCTCGGACGCGCTGGAGGTCCGCGCCATGGCCACGGGGCCGTCGGTGCCGCTCGGACGTTCCGCAGCCGACGCCCTCTACGTGTCCACGACAGACGACTGACCCGACCGTCGAGAGGGCTTCAACCGCGCACGGCGCATGGCCATGATGCGGGTCCCCACGAGGCCGTGGCGCGGGCTGAAGAGGTAGACGAGCGCGAACGCCGCCCCCTGCGTGAGCACCACCATCCCGCCGGACGCGGTGTCGAGGTAGTAGCTCAGATACAGCCCGATGACTGCGCACGCCGCGGACGTCACCGGCGCGATGACCAGCATGCGCCCGAACCGATCGGTGAGCAGGTACGCGGTGGCGCCCGGAATGTTGAGCATCGCCACGACCAGGATCACGCCGACCGCCTGCAGTGCGACCACGGAGGTCAGGGCGAGAAGCGCGAGAAGCGCGGCACCGAGGTTCCTCGGATTCAGACCGATGGCGTGCGCATGGGTGGGGTCGAACGCATAGAGCGTGAAGTCGCGGCGTTTCGCGACGAGGATCGCGAAGGCGACCGCGCCGAGAACGACGATCTGAATCACGTCACTCCAGGAGACGCCCAGCAGATTGCCGA
>NZ_JAJUFV010000195.1 GCF_029263575.1 Microbacterium sp.
GATTCGAGGTCCGAGCCGCCGGTGGGTCGGTGGCTCCGGCCGCTTAGGGCTGGAACTGACCGTTGACGAGCTTGCCAGGTGCGATGAAGGCAAACTCTTCCGGGGCTACGTGCGGCCCATGCTCTTCGGCGGTGAAACCGTACTTGGTGAGGATGACGGTCTCGGCCGCGTCCTGCACTGCCGGGTCCTCCAGAGCTGCGACGAGGGCGTCAGGATCAGTCACGGTCTCCGCGGATTCTGCAGCGGCTTTGAAGAGGAACATCGAGTCGTAGTTGTACGCCAGAATCAACGACGACCGGATGTCGCCGGCCTCGACCATGCGCTCGACCGCCTCATTGACCCCGTCGGCCTCCGGGTCGTACTGGGTGCTGGCGAAGACCTGCATCGTCAGGTTCTTGACCTGATCGGTGCCGAGAACACCGGCGGGTGCTTCGGTTGCGATGAGACCGGTGGCCGAGACCGAGGTGTTGCCCATGACCGGGACGTCCCAACCCAGCTTCTCCAGGCTCTGCAGGACGTAGCCCAACGGAGCTCCGTATGCATCGAGGATGAGAACGTCCGGGTCTCCCGTCTTCAGCGCGGCCAACTGCGAGGTCATGTCCAGGGCCGCGTTATCGAAGCCCTCCATGCCGGTGACGTTGAGACCGGCCTCTTCGTACACGGTCTTCGATTGGCTGCCGAAGAGCTCGCCATACGCGGACGAGCCATGCAGGATCGCGATGTCTTCGTAGCCGCGGTCTTCCACCTCAGCGAGGAACGATCCGAGGTAGTCCGGCACCGTGGCGCTCAGGTCGAAGGTGTACGGGCTGACCGACGGGTCGCTCGATCCGGCGGTGGGGCCGATGTTGAAGTTGATGATCTGGTTCTGCGTCAGGATCGGAATCGTGGCTTCTGCCACGGTCGACGGCCCGGAGTTCATCACGAGGGCCGGCTTACCCTCTGTGGCGATGTACTCGCGCAGCTTAGTGACAGCCACCGTCGGGTCGGCGTTGTCTTCCAGGTGAGTGATCTCGACATCACGGCCGAGAATGCCGCCGCCGTCGTTGATCGCATCGACCGAGGCCAATGCAGCGGTCACTGCGGTGCTGGCGTTGTCGGCGAGGATGCCTTCCGCGCCCAGCCCGCCCAGAATGACCACCTGGATGGGTCCTTCATCGCCACCGCCGCCGGCGTCAGCGCCGCCGCCGTCACCTGCGCAGCCAGCAAGCACCATCGTCGATGCAACGATCCCTGCGGCAACTGCCGCAAACCTCTTGAACCGCATATCAGTTCCTCTCTCATCATTGAGTCCCAGCGACCAAACGCTTGCTCAGTAAAACACATTCAGAAGACGCAATCAACAGAAACCAAACATTTGCTTGGTATACCGAAAGGTGCTACATTCCGGGCATGATGGAGCACGATTCACCGAGCCGTATAACCGCCCTCGACCGTCCCGGCATCGCCGTGGTCACCGGAGGCGGAGGCGGCATCGGCGCAGCCATCGTTCGCCGACTCGTCGGCGACGGCATCCGCACGGTGCTCACCTATCGTTCCGCTGTTCCCGAAGACCTGGTCAACGAGCTCGGCGACGCCGTGGAAACGGCCCGTCTGGACGTGACCGACAGTGTCGCCGCGGACGAGCTCGCCACGACATTGGCGCAGCGACACGGCGGCGTGCACACCGTTGTTCACGCCGCAGGGCCCCACGTTCCGATGGTGCACCTGTCGAAGGTCAGCGTCGAGCAGTTCGCCCATCAGGTCGACCAAGACCTCGTCGGCTTCTTCACTGTGGCCCGCGCCTTCCTCCCTGCACTGCGCGACGCCGCCGGGTCGCTCACCGTGGTCACGAGTGCTGCCACCCGCCGCTACCCGGTGCGCGATGGCCTGTCCGCAGCGCCCAAGGGCGGTGTCGAAGCACTCGCACGCGGGCTGGCGGCCGAAGAAGGCCGCTTCGGCGTGCGGGTCAACTGCGTCGGCCCGGGCATGCTGTGGGATGGCATGTCTGCGCGGCTCATGGCGTCGGGGGACTTGGACGAACGAGCACTTGCGGTCGCCAAGAGCAATATTCCGCTGCGCACCTTCGGCACGGCCGACGACATCGCGGAAGCGGTCGCCTTCCTCGCCTCCCCAAAGGCCGGATTCATCACCGGGCAGAAACTCGATGTCGACGGCGGATTCAGCGTCTGAGCATCCGCGCCCCATGAATCACTGCTCCTGCTGCAAGCGATCGAGCAGCCAGTCGATTCGCGCGGCCTCATCCAGGTAGAAGCGCTCGGACCACTCAAGTGCAATTCCGGAGAAGCGCCAGGAGGCATCGCGTTCCGCGCCTCGTGCATGCGCCGCCGCCTTCGCCGCACGTTCGAGAGCGGCGTCCCGATACGTGCGCAACTCGCCGTGAAGTCGCTCCATGTCGCCGTTGTGCGCAGCCCACACCCGCAGAATGTGCGAGTTCTTCAGCACCATCGGATCGGGTTCGAGCTCATCCGCCCACCCACGGATCGCATCCTGCCCCTGGGAGGTGACGCGATAGACGCGACGAGACTTCGCGGCATGCGTCTGCTCGACTCGAGAGGTCGCCAACTCCAACCGCTCGAGCCGACGTAGCTCCGTGTAGATCTGGCTCTGCGATGGCGCCCAGTAGAAGAAGGCCAGGCTCTGATCGGCCCACCGTTTCACGTCATAACCCGACAGATCTGCCTCGAACGACAGAATCCCCAGCACCGCCCAGCTCGTAGCCGGAAGATCAGGCAGGCTCTTCTCGCCCATAACACCGTGACTCACTTGACCTCCCGAGGACGACGTGGAATATTCCTAATCGTACTATGACTGTTAGTCACATCAACGATCGAGGGAGATCATGTGAACGAGACACAGCAGATGCTCGATCTGCTCAGCACGAACTTTCCCGACATCACGAGCATGCCACCGACAGAGGGCAGGCGTGTCGTAGATGCCAGGGTGCGCCCCGCCGCGAACATCGACGATGTCGCGTCGACAGAGGATCTCACCGTCGACACCGACGGCCGCGCCGTGTCGGTGCGCGTCTACCACCCGCACGAATCCGTGGAAGCCGCCGCAACGACCGTGTTCGCCCACGGCGGCGGCTTCCTGCACGGATCGATCGCCAGTCACGACGGATTCTGTCGCCTGTGGTCTCAGCAGACCCGCTCGACTGTCATCTCGGTCGACTACGCGCTCTCCCCCGAGCACAGTGCACCGACGGCTCGAGACGACATGATCGCGGTCGTCGACTGGGCGCTCGGCGACGGGCGGACAGAGCACGGCGTCGTGCTCGCCGGTGACAGCTCCGGCGGAAACGTCGCAGCAGCTGCGACCCTCGCACTGCGAGATCGCGGCGCGAGCCCGGTGGTGGCGCAGGTGCTGATCTACCCGTTTCTCGATCCGAGCATGAGCTCGCACAGCCACCTCACGCGCGCCGAAGGCTATTTCGTGACAGGTGCGCTGCTCGCCCACTACTGGCGCGTACATCTCGGCGACGATTTCGCCGCACGCGCCTCCGACCCATCCGCCACCCCCTTCGCGGTCACAGACCTGTCGGCCATGCCACCCAGCATCGTCATCACAGCCGGCCTCGACCCCCTCAGCGATGAGGGGGCCGAGTACGCCCGTCGCCTCCGCGAAGCCGGCGCCTCCGTGCTGCACCGACATTTCCCGGACCAGTTCCACGGCTTCTTCACCATCGCCGGATACGGACCCGCACGAAGCGCCAGCGACATTCTCTGGAGCGATCTGCGCACGCTCATCCGCCCCCACAGCAAGGAAACCCGATGACCACCACGCACGATCTCATCATCGTCGGAGCCGGCTTCGCCGGCATGTACACCACCATCCACGCGGTCCGTCAGGGCATGGACGTCCTCGGCATCGAGGCGGGCTCTGACGTCGGCGGCACGTGGTACTGGAACCGTTACCCGGGCGCGCGATGCGATGTCGAGAGCATCGACTACTCGTACTCGTTCGACGACGAGCTGCAAGCGCAATGGCGCTGGAGCGAGCGCTATGCCACCCAGCCCGAGATCCTTCGCTATCTCAACCATGTCGCCGATCGCTTCGATGTGCGCCGCCACTACCGATTCGATGAGCGGTTGGCGGGCGCTACCTGGGACGAGCGCGAGCACCGGTGGGAAGTACGCACAGAGCAGGGCCTGACAGCTCGCGCGCGGTGGCTCATCATGGCCACCGGCAGTCTCTCGCGCCCTCAGCTGCCGACGATTCCCGGTCGCGACTCGTTCGCAGGCGAGGTGCTGCAGACCTCGGCGTGGCCGGATGGCCCTGTCGACTTCACCGGCAAGCGCGTCGCGGTCATCGGCACCGGCTCATCCGGCGTCCAGGCGATTCCGCACATCGCCGAGCAGGCGGCAGAGCTGACGGTGTACCAGCGCAGCGCCAACTACAGCATCCCGGCGCTGAACAGGCCACTCGATGACGAAGAGTGGGCGCGCGAGCAGGCAGGCCTCTCGCACCGCCGGGAGCTGTCGTGGAACGGCGCCGCCGGTTCCCCCTGGACCAGCCATCCTGTGCCGTACGCCGAGGTGCCTGAAGACGAGCGCGACGCCATCTTCGAAGAGAGCTGGAAACGCGGCGGGGTTCTCTTCGCCAAGGCATTCCAAGGGCTGACTGTCGATCCCGAGATCAACGACGCCGCGCGCGTGTTCTTCGAGCGCAAGCTCGCTGAACGCGTGAACGACCCCCAGGTTCTCGAAGACCTCACGCCGAACGACCACCCGCTGGGCACCAAGCGAATCTGCACCGACACGAACTACTACGAGACGTACAACCTGC
>NZ_JAJUFV010000196.1 GCF_029263575.1 Microbacterium sp.
ATCAAGGGCCCCGATGGCGGTTACCGGCTCGCGCCCGGTGCAGGCCTTCCGCCGCTGATGTTCGATGATGAGCAGGCCATCGCGATCGCCATTGCCCTGCAGAGCATCCCTTCGAGCGGCGTCGACATCGACGAGGGCGCGCAGCGGGCGCTCGCCACCGTTCGGCAGGTGATGCCGTCGCGCCTGCGACACCGCATCGACGGCATCCGCTTCACCGATACCGCGCGCCGGGAACGCGTCGACCCCGCGGCTCTCGAAGCCGTCAGCGCCGCCGTGCGCGACCGGCAGACTCTGCGCTTCGGATACGGCGAGCGCGACGTACCGCTCAGGCGCACGCACCCGCACGCGATCGTCGCGCGCGGCGGCCGCTGGTATCTGATCGCCTGGGACCTCGACGAAGACGACTGGCGCATCTTCCGCCTCGACCGCATGTCGCCGCGGCATCCGGCAGGCCCGGGATTCCTCCCCCGGGCCCTCCCCGCGACGGATGCCCAAACCTACCTCGCCGCACGCTCCAAAGGATCGGATGCCGAAGACCGCTGGCCGTGCGTCGGGCAGATCGACCTCGCCCTGCCCGCTCGCGATGCAGCGCCGTGGATCGCCGACGGAGAACTCGAGCCGCTCACCGACCAGTCGTGCCGCATCACCATCGGGTCGTGGTCATGGGTCGGCGTCCTCGCCTTCGTCACCCGCTTCGACGTGCCGTTCACGATTGTCGGGCCGCCCGAGCTGGCCGAGGCATCCGAAATGCTGGCCGTTAGGTTTCGGCAGGCGACCTGATCTGAAGCAGGCGCGGTGTGGAGGGGCGTCTCAGCCATCCTGGTAACGTTCCCTATGGAGCGGATGGAGGCCGGTCATGACTACACGAGGGCGCCGCCCAACCGTCAAAGAGGTGGCGCAGCGTGCGGGCGTGAGCCCGATGACCGTCTCTCGCACCCTCTCCGGCGGCGTCAACGTCAAGCCCGACGTACAGCAGCGCGTACTCGCCGCGGTCGCCGAACTCGGATATCACCGCAACGAGAACGCACGGAGCATCCGCCCCGGCCAGTCGAGCGGCTTGATCGGCGTCGCCATCACGAACATCGCCAACCCGTACTACAGCACCTTCGCGCTCGGTGTCGAGGAAGAAGCCGCATTGA
This sequence comes from Microbacterium sp., assembly GCF_029263575.1. GTDB lineage: Bacteria > Actinomycetota > Actinomycetes > Actinomycetales > Microbacteriaceae > Microbacterium. Next base: position 1,140 of record NZ_JAJUFV010000196.1, read on the forward strand.
CCGGCCGTCGCATCCTGCTCGGCAACACGTCCGAGGATTCCGCACGCGAAGCCGCGCTCGTCGGTGATTTTCTCGGGCGCCGCGTCGACGGCCTCGTCGTCGTGCCTGCCGGACCAGCAACCGAGCACCTCACCCAGTCGCAGAAGCAGGGAGTTCCGGTCGTCCTCGCGTCCCGCCGGGTAGAAGGGCTCGCCGCCGACAGCGTCGTGCTCTCCGACGAAGACGGTGCCTACCGCGGCGCGATCGCGCTCATCGACGCCGGCCACACACGTATCGGCTACCTCGGCAACACCCTTGCGATCTTCACCGGCAAGCGCCGGCACGCCGGTTTCGTGCGCGCCCTCAAAGAACGGGGCATACCGGTCGAACCCGACCTCATCGCAGCCGAGCAGCAGACGGTCGAACAGGCGCGAGAAGCCGCCCGCGCACTGCTCAACATGAGTAACGCACCCACCGCGATCTTCTGCGCCAACAACCGGAACTCCATCGGCGCCCTCAAAGAGATCAATCACCAACTGAAGTCCGGGCTCAAGACCGTCACCGAGTTTCCCGAGGTCATGAGCTTCGACGACTTCGAGCTCGCCGAGCTCTCACCCGTGCCCATCAGCGTCGTCGACCACGACCCGCGCGAGTTGGGCAGGACGGCAGCGCGCCTGCTCTTGAAACGACTGGATGCCGGTGGCGAAAGCGTCGCCGTGCAAGAAGTCGAGCTGCCGGTGTCGCTGCGGATGCACGTTCAATAGGGTCTACGGCGTCACGCGGAACGACGCCTCGTCATGCGACGCCAGCGTCTCTGGCATCTCTGCCAGCGGCTCTTCGAGAACGCTGACTGCCTCGACCTCGCCGAGCGTCCGCAGCGCATCGAGGGGAACCTCAACCGCCGCGGCTGAGTTGTTCCGCAGCCGAACAATCAGCCCCTCACCGAACGTCGCCGGCTTCACCGTCGCCTCGACGCCATCGATCTCGGGCAGCGAGAACACGGTGCCGCGCTCATCGCGCAGCGGCACATAGTCGCGCAGCACGATCGGTGCGACCGACTCGGTCTCGGCGAACCGCTGCGCGGCAGCCGGATCGCACGCACCCTCGTGGGTGGTCAGTCGATAGCGCAGCGTCGCCACGCCCTCTTGGCTGGCCTTGAAGTTCACCATCCAGTGGTTGTTCATCGCCCACGACACGAAGCCCGGCCTCTCGGGGGCTGCGAGCTCGGCAATCTGGTTCGTCGTGATGCCACCGAGCTGAAGCAGCGGCGCCTCCAGCGCCACGAGCGTGACACCCCGCGCACCGTCGCTGACGTCAGCCCAGCGCCGCAGCGGAAAGAAGTCGCGCACAGCGCCCGGCAGCTGATCCTCTTCAGGTGCCAGCGGAACACCGTTGACGTCGAGCGTGTATGTCTGCCCATCCAGTCGTGTGGGGAACAGGATGTAGATCGACTCGGGATCGGTGAGCGCCAGCCGCGTCACGTGCCAATCCACGTGCAGAACCGCCTGGCGGCTCGGCAGCGCGATGCGCAGCACGGCGGTCGAGCAGCCGCGCAGTTCGACCGTGACCTCTGCCACCGCGTAACCGGGCTCGACGAAGGTGCGCACGCTGTGCACCACATCGGGCACGCGCCGGTCGAACGGTGGGTCCTCTTGCCAGTAGCCGAAGTCCCAGCTGCCGAAATCCTGTAGATAGAGGGCATCGCGACCCAGCGGCGAGTCGACCGTCTCGTGCACGATCTGACCGAACCCACCCTCGGGCATCGTGTCGGCGTACTCGTGGCCCGATCGCTTATCGATCCACGACGCGATCGCACCCGTGCTCTCATCAATCACGACCGCATAGAACTCGTTCTCGATGCGCCGTTCGTCCGCGACAAGGTCGTCATCGTCGATTCCTCCGCTGATCGGCGTGAACGCATACCCACCACCCGGCACGACGAGCCGACGCCGCGCGAGATCGGTGTGCGGCGGCCCGCCCCAGGGCACATCGCGCGGGAAGAAGCTCTCCAGCATCCCACCCGGCGCACCGCCGGAGCGGAACTCCGGCACCTCAACGATCAGACTGCGCTCATAGGGCAGCGTGTTGAAGACGAGCAACTGGGCGCGGGGATCGGTCGGATATGCATCATCGCTGTCGAGATCGCCGAGGTTGAAGCGGCCCTCCGGCACCCGCTCAGCAAGACCGTCGGCCAGCTGACGCGCCGACCGCGTGAGCATGTCATGCGTGTGCATCGCCGCGTCGTACGCGAAGTTCGCCTTACGATTCCACTGCGCCTTCGTGAACAGCGAATCCGGCGCATCGATGCTCGAGAACGCGCCCCACGTGTGCTCATCGTAGAGCGTCATCGTCTCGTAGACGCGCTCGACGAAGTCCCCCGCCAGATCGGGCTGTCGCCCATCGGCGACGAGCCACGACGCCAGCGTCTCGGCCGAGGCGAGCAGCTCGTGCGTGACGCGATTCAGACCCGTCTCATATGCGCTGGATGCCGCGCCATCCGCCCACCAGTCGGTCCAGTCGCCGCGCCACGTCGGCAGCTTGTCGCCCCACTCGTCACGCAGGTGATCACGAAACATGCGGGGGGTGGCGAATTCCAGTGCGGGCGTGCGCCCCTCATCGTTCCACTGGCGCACGAACTCAGCCATGCGCGCATCCGGCGGGCCGTTGTCAACGCGCATCGGATGCGTGGATTCGACGTAGAGGGTGTCGAACGGGAACGACTCGTCGCGCTCGAGCGCATCGAGATACGGCGGCAACGATTCGTCGACGAACCGCCAGTCGCCGAGCTTGGCCTGACTGCGACCGAACAGATAGTGAAAGCCGTTCCACGTCAGCAGACGGTTGCCCGCCGGCCCCTCCCACCAGAAACCACCGGGGAACGGCCGCGGTGCACGCCCACGCGACTGGTTGATCGCGAGGGTGAGGAAGTCGACGCCGATCATCGGCAGCAGATCAGCGAACATCCAGCTGATGCCGTTCACGTCGTCCTGCATCGCCGTCTCGACCTCGAGGCCCATCTCTTCGCGCAGCACCCGCACCGGATACAGCGAACGCCGCATCTGCTCGGGCGTGAGCAGCGGCGTCATGTTGTATTGCATCGCGGCGACATCGATCGCACCCTGCGCCTGCCAATAACGAAAGCGCTCCTGCTCGGCAGCACCCGCGCTGCGCAGATACTTCACGAGCGGCCCCGTCACCTCGCAGACCCAGCGGTAGCGATCGCTCTCGCGCCGATCGGCCGTCGCTTCGATGAGATCGAGCGCATCCCGCACGAACTCGCCATGCTGGCGGAACGCGACATCCTGATAGTCGTTGAACCCGATGTCATGATGGGTGTGGTTCGCGATGAGGATTCGCGTGATCTGCGTCATGGTTACCCCTCCGTGGTGACGTTGGTCTTCAGGTCTGGCCGTTGTCGATGGCGCCCGTCCTCGCTGCGGCCGCGAAGCCCTGCGGGCGTGTGAGCCGAGCCGCGAGCGTGGCCTGGAACGCGTGGTACAGGTCGGGCTTTCCGTCCCAGGTCGCCGTCGCCGGGCGGTTTCGCACATCGAGCTCGTGCCACCACGAACCGCTCCGATGATCGGCGAAGTACGTGGTGATGTCATGCCAGAAGTCCGAGTAGTACTCGGCATACTCCGGTTCACCGGTTGCCCGCGCGAGCCAC
>NZ_JAJUFV010000197.1 GCF_029263575.1 Microbacterium sp.
AATCCGAAGCGCAGGCATCCGACACCAACACGCAATCCGAAGCGCAGGCATCCGCCACCAACACGGCCGACGCCAACGCGGAAGACGCGAGCACGGAGGACACCCGCGCCGAAGCAACCGAGTCAGCGCACGACCACCGCTGACAGCGGCGTTCCGGGCACTGACAGCGGCGTTCCGGGAAAAGTGCCCGACGCGTTCCGCGCCGTCGTCAAGCGGGCCGCGGCCGGATGACCGGGCGTCTGCGGCCTGTGACGACCGGTATGGGCGCGGTTCCGGCGATCTCCTCGACGTCCGCGAGCTCATCTGAGGCGTCGAGTCGCAGCGCCTGGGTCAGGGCCAGCCCGTGCCGCGTGCTGAGGACGAGCCGCTGAAAATCGGCATCTCCCTCGAGGTCGACGACGACTCCCGGGCGACGCCTGCGGATCAGCACGAAGTCGGTCGTCGCGGACGCCTTCCAGGTTCCGGCGGCGAGGATGCCGGGAATGTGCGTGCCAGGGCCTGGGACGCCGCGGATCCACGTCCACGCATCGTCGGTGAGCTGCACCTTGACGATCGTGTCGCGTTCGACGCGCAGGTTCTCACGGTGGAATGACGCCGCCCGCTCCAACGGAGACAGCACAACTTCAAGCTGCGTGTGATCCAGGAGCAACGTCACCATGCATCCAGTCTGCCAGCGCCGCGCTGGAAACTGCCTGCGACTTCCTCACAGTGCGACAACAATCGTCACGCTACGGCAACGATTGCGTCTACGGGCGCGCGTCGGCCGCCGCTCGCGCCGCGGCCGGAAGCGCGGCCTCGATTGTGCGCAGCGCCGCGTCGTCGTGAGCGGCCGTGAGGAACCACGCCTCGAACACGCTCGGCGGCAAGGCGACGCCCTGCTCGCGCATCGCGTGGAAGAACGGCGGATAGCGGAAGGCCTCCTGCGCCTGCGCCTCGGCGTAGTTGCGCGGCGCTTCGGCTGCGAACACGACGCCGAACAGGTTTCCAGCCCGCGGCACGGCGTGCACGACGCCCGCCTCGGTGAGTGCACGGTCGAGGGCGTGGGCGATGCGGGATGCCGAGGCATCCACTCGGGCGTAGATCTTCGGAGTGGCGCGCAGGAGCGTGGCGAGTCCGGCGGCGACCGACAGCGGGTTCCCGGACAGGGTCCCGGCCTGATAGACCGGGCCGGTCGGTGCGAGCAGGTCCATCACCTCGGCGCGGCCGCCGAGCGCGGCAAGCGGCATCCCACCGCCGACGACCTTTCCGAACGTGATGATGTCGGGCATGTAGACCTCACCGGTCGACACCTGCAGAGCCCAGAACCCGGCGTGATGCACCCGGAACCCGGTGAGCACCTCATCGAGGATCATCAGCGCGCCGTGCGCGTGCGCCGTATCGGCGATGAAGGCGTTGAAACCCGCATCCGGCGCGACCACGCCCATGTTCGCCGCTGCCGCCTCGACGATGACAGCGGCGATGCGGTCACCGTGCTCAGCGAACACGGCCTCCAGCGCCTCACGATCGTTATACGGCACGACGAGCGTCTGCGCAGCGATCGGCGCCGGCACGCCGGCGGAACCAGGAAGCGCGAGAGTCGCGACGCCCGAGCCGGCCTCGGCCAGCAGACCGTCGGAGTGTCCGTGGTAATGGCCGGCGAACTTGACCAGAAGGTCTCGGCCGGTCGCGCCACGCGCGAGACGGATGGCCGTCATCGTCGCCTCAGTGCCGGTCGAGACCAGACGCACCCGCTCGACGGGAGCGAGGTCACCGACGCGCACGCGCTCCGAGATCTTCTTGGCGAGCTGGACCTCGCCAGCGGTCGGTGCGCCGAAGGACAGCCCCCGCGCAGCGGCGTCCTGCACCGCAGCGACCACTTCGGGATCGGCGTGGCCGAGGAGAGCCGGGCCCCACGATGCCACGAGGTCGACATACTCGACACCCGCCGCATCCGTCACTCTCGCCCCCTGAGCCGACGCCAAGAACCTCGGCGCACCGCCCACAGAACCATAAGCGCGCACGGGAGAGTTCACACCGCCGGGTGTCACCGCACGCGCGGCAGAGAACAGTTCATCGTTGCGGTCGGTCATGGTCGCCTCCGTATCTGCGCTGTCCCGATCTGCGGACACTGTCCCGATCTGCGGACAGAATCCGCAGAAACATCAGCGGATCGGGACAGGCTCCGCTGATCGTGTCATACTCAGCGCTCTGTCATCCAGCGTGCGGCTTCGGTCGCCCAGTACGTCAGCACGGTGTCGGCACCGGCGCGGCGAATGGAGAGCAGAGACTCGAGCACAGCCGCCCTGCGGTCGATCCAGCCGTTCGCCGCGGCCGCTTCGATCATCGCGTACTCGCCGGAAATCTGATAAGCCCACACGGGGATCTGCACGGCATCGCGCACCTCGCGCAGCACGTCGAGGAAACCCATCGCCGGCTTCACCATGACGACGTCTGCGCCTTCGGCCTCGTCGATGAGCGCTTCGCGCAGACCCTCACGCCGGTTGCCGGGATCGAGCTGGTAAGTGCGGCGATCACCCTGCAGCTGTGAGTCGACGGCCTCGCGGAAGGGGCCGTAGAAAGCGCTGGCGTACTTGGCCGCGTAGCCGAGCAGAAGCGTGTCGGTGAAGCCTTCGGCATCCAACCCGTGACGAATCGCTGCGACCTGGCCGTCCATCATGCCTGACAGCCCGAGCAGGTGCGACCCGGCGCGCGCCTGCGCGAGCGCCATCGAGACGTAGCGCTCGAGCGTCGCATCGTTGTCGATGATGGGGTCGCCCCCTGAGCCCGCCGAAGGGGAAAGCACGCCGCAGTGACCGTGATCGGTGAACTCGTCGAGGCACAGATCGGTCTGCACGACGAGCGCATCGCCGACCTCGGAGACCAATGCCGCGGTGGCGACGTTCAAAATCCCGTCAGGGTCATCTGCCCCCGACCCCACCGCGTCGCGAACCGCTGGCACGCCGAACAGCATGACGCCGCCGACACCCGCCTCGGCCGCCTCGGCCGCCGCGCGTCGCAGCGAATCTGTCGTGTGCTGGACGACACCGGGCATCGAACTGATCGCCACCGGTTCGTCGATGCCCTCGCGGACGAACATCGGCAGCACGAGGTTGCGTGGTTCGATCGAGGTCTCGCGCACGAGCTCGCGCACCGGATGTGATTGCCGAAGCCGTCGCGGACGAATCTCAGGGAATTCGCTCACGGTGCGAACTCGTCGACCGCATGCGGCAGCGTGAAGTGCGAAACCGCATCGATGAGCGCATCGACGGTCTGACGATCGGCAACCACCGTGATCGGCAACCCGGCCTTGCGGGCATCCTTCGCGGTACGCGGACCAATCGCAGCGAGCAGCGTGTCATCGGGAATATCGGGGAACTGCTCGCGCACCTGCTGCGCGACCGAGCCGCTCGTGATGAGGATCGCGTTGATCCGGCCGCTGTCGACGTCGCGACGGATGCGATCGGTGACCGGCACACCGACCGTGCGATACGCGACGATGCTCGAGACATCGTGCCCGGCCTTGATGAGCGAACGCGTGAGCACGGGCTTGGCGATCTCGCTGCGCAGCGTCAGGATGCGGCGCGGCTCTGGCTCGAGCGCGATGAGCTGCTCAGCCATCCCCTCTGCCGAATTGTCTTTCTCCGGCACGAGGCTGACGGTGTAGCCCACGGCCTCGAGCGCGGCCGCGGTCGTCTCACCGACCGCGGCGATCTTTGTCGACTTCGGCACCTCGGCCCGGTGCGCGAAGAGCACATCGACCGTGGTGGCGCTCGTGATGGTGAGCCAGTCGAACTCACCGGCGGCCAGCTTCGCGAGCGCGTCGTCGAGTGCTTCCTGATCGGTGGTCGGGCCGAAGTTGATCAGCGGTGCGACAACAGGAACAGCGCCCTGCGAACGCAGGCTCGCGGCGACGCCATCGCCCCAGGGGCCGCCGCGAGGAACGAGCACGCGCCAGCCGGTCAAGGGCTTTTCAGAATTCTTTTCGGGTGTTGTGGTCATAAGAGTTGCTCTCAGGAGACGAGGCCAGCCGCCCCTTGTTCGAGCAGCCGACGGGCGACAGAAAGTCCGATCTCGCGAGCTGCGTGATTCGGGTCCGCACCATCGGCAGTCTTCGCTCCATTGCCACTGCCGTTCCCACGAATATACCCCCCGTTCAGGGATTCCGTGACGTCGAGCCCAATTCTGCGCTCCCCATCGGGTGCGTAGACGACCGTGCGGATGCGCACAGAGTCACCTGTGACGACGGCGTGAGCAGACATCGGGGCCTGGCATCCGGCATCCAATCCCTCCAGGATGCCGCGCTCGACACTGATCGCGAATCGGGTGGCTGGATCGTCGAGTTCGGCGAGGGCAGCGTGCAGTTCAACCGAGGCATCCGCCGTCGTCTCGACAGCCAACGCCCCCTGACCCGGTGCGGTGGGCCATTCCGCGAGGCCGAGGAACTCCATCGGGTGGCCGATCTCGGTTCCCAGCCGCGACAGTCCGGCTGCGGCGAGGATCACGGCATCCAGTTCGCCGGATTCGACGCGTGCGATGCGTGACCCGACGTTGCCGCGAATATCGACGGTGGTCGCACGGGGTGCGCGACGACGCACCTGGGCGATGCGGCGCGGTGAGCCCGTGCCCACCTTCGCGCCGGCGGGCAGCTCATGAAGCGCCGTGCCGTCGCGGGTGATCACCACGTCGCGGGCGTCTTCGCGGACGGGCGTTGCGGCGATGACCAGCCCCTCGGGCATCGCGGTGGGCAGATCTTTCAGCGAGTGCACGAGAATGTCGCACTCCCCCGCCAGCAGCGCCTCA
>NZ_JAJUFV010000198.1 GCF_029263575.1 Microbacterium sp.
ACGACGCGGGTCGACGTGCTGAGCCCCGTCTCTGCGGCTGCCTGCGTTGTCACGGTGCCGATCACGGTTCCCGGCTCTGCCGTTTCGGGGAGGATGTCGTCACGCAGCCCGCACAGGCGCAGCAGTTCGGGGTCGCCGGAACGGGTCGCGAGCGACACGAAGCCCGAGGTTGACCCGTTCGACGGCTCCATCGCGCGCACTCCGCTGAGGCGGAACAGCACCCATTCGCTGAGCATGAGCACCGTGGCCGCACGGTCGTAGAGATCGGGCCGGTGCGTCTTCAACCAGAGCAGGCGCGGCCCGGCTGTCAGCGCGAAGGTCTGGCCGGTTTCTCCGTAGATACGCTCTTCGAGTTCGGGTTCCGTCGCGAGCGCGCGAACCTCGGCCTCAGCGCGGGCATCGACGTTGGCGCAGGCCCAGACCTCGCGCCCCTCGGCGTCGAGCAGCACGATTCCCTCGCGCATCGAGGTCGAGCTGACGGCCACGATGTCGGATGCGTCGATGCCAGCGGTCGCCACGGCTTCACGGATGATCTCGAGGATGAGCGTCCAGTTGCGATCGGTCGCGAAGCTCATCGATCCCGGGATGCCGGGCTCCGGGTCGTGCTCCCAACTGCGCTGCGAGATCGCGACGGGGGTTCCCTCAGCGTCGAAGACGCAGGCGCGCACCGATCCGGTGCCAGCATCGACAGCAAGTACATATTTCATGGAATCTCCTCCTCAGACGTCAATGCCTTCGGCCGCGAGCAGAGCGCGGGCGACGTCTTCTGTCGTGACCAGCACGTCGAGGTATCCGCCGCGGAGCGCACCGAGGATCGCCTCGACCTTCGACATGCCGCCGGCGATGCCGACCACATTCGGGATGTCACGGAGTTCATCGACATCGATGCCGATGCGTCGCTTGTGCAGCGGCACATCGAGAACGTCACCGTTGGCGTTGTAGAACATGCCCAGGATGTCGCCGACCGCGCCCTGTGCACGGAACTCGGCGAGTTCAGCATCCGTCACGTAGCCCTGCTGGGCGAGTGTGGCCTGCTCAGCGAGGCCGCCGATGCCGACCAGCGCATGGTCGGCCGACCGCGAGCGCTCGAGCACGCTCTGAATCACGGTTTCGGAACGCAGGTCTTCGGCGAGCTTCGCAGACGAGACCACGATCGGCGCGGGAATGACGGCGTCGAAGTGTAAGCCGGGGGCAGCGTGGCCTCGCCGGGGCGTCGGCACATACGTGTTCACACCACCGGTGAGCGTCACGGTGGTGACCTTCTCACGCTGCTCGACCGGCAGCCGTTCCATGGTGGCCTGCACGGTCTCGCCCCACCCGAGAGAGAGCGTCTGGCCGGTGTCGAGCGCGTTCTGCAGGTACTGGGCGCCGCCTCTGGCGAGACGCTGCGCGATCGCGTGCGGCTCGCTCAGCGGGTCTTCGAGCGCAGGAGGCACCAGGGCCTCTTTGAGGTCGAACGCCTCGCGAAGTTTTCGTCCCACCTGGAACGCGTCGAAGTTGCTGGAGCCGAGCGTGAATGTCACGATGCCGGACTGGCGGCTGCGCTCCAGCAGGCGCCCGGCCGTCGCGCGAGAGATCGAGAGGCGCTTGGCGACCTCGTCTTGCGTGAGCTGATCGACGTAGTAGTACCAGGCAGCCCGAAGGATCTGCTCGCGGGTCTCCCAGTTGGTGCTGTCTGCGCTGCTCATCGCGCATCCTCTCCGGCTCGTGATCTCATGAAAGTTGAGGGGGTGTGGTGAGAATGCTCTCGCATCCTCACCACACGTGACGACTAGAAGTCGTAGTCGTCGATGTTGTCTGCCGTGAAGACAGTGCGCTCGGGCATCACGATGATGCCGTTGCCATCTGCCTCGTAGTCGTAGCCCTGAACCGAGTTCGGCTGAACTTCGAGCTCGCCAAAGCCCTCGACCTCGAAGGTGTCTCCGACGTTGAGCTCTTCGCCCTCGATGAGCATCTTGGCGATGTGCACCGAGAGGGCGCCCTGTGCCTGTGCATCCCACAGTGCGAAGCGCTTGAGGGTTCCGTTGGCGATGTACTCCTTCATCGCGTTCGGGGTCGAGAAGCCGACGAGGGTGATGTCGGTGCGGCCGAGGTTCTCCAGCGCCTGAGCGGTACCCGGGAGAGCATTGGCGTCGGGAGCGATGATCGCCTTCAGGTCAGGGTTGGCGTTGATGAGCGCCTCTGCCTGCTGCACGGCCATCTCGGTCTGGTTCTCTGAGAAGATCGTGTCGACGACCTCCCAGCTGGTGTCTTCCGCGATGATCGACTTCGCGACCTCGGCCCATGGGGTCTGGTAGGGCACGGTCGGGCTCGAGTAGTGGAAGGACACCTGAGCTGCGTCGTAGGCGCTGATGTCTTCTAGCGTCATGTCGACGAGCAGTTCACCGAGCTGGTCGGGGGTTCCCTGGCTGATGTAGAACTGGCGGCACTCGGGGTTGACGTCCGAGTCCCACGTCAGCGTGACAACGCCCTGCTCGCGTGCCTTGTCGAGAGACTGGCACAGTCCGTCGGGGGTCGTGGCCGAGACGATGACCGCGTCGAAGCCCTGGCCGACGTAGGTGTTGATGAGCTCAACCTGCTTCGCTGCCGAGGCTTCGGGCGAACCGAGGTACTGCACGTCGAGTCCGAGGTCCTCGCCCGCGCCGACAGCGCCCTCGCCGCCGGCCTCGAAGAAGCCGACGCCGGTGAGCTTGGGGATGAAGGCGATCTGAGCGCCGTCAGCGTTGCCACCCTCTCCGCCGCCTTCGCCACCGCCGCTTGAGCTGCAGCCGGCGAGGGCGACCATTCCTACTGCGATGGCCGCAATGGCGACCTTCATTCGATTCCGCATCGAATCTCTCCAATCGTTGGGCGGCAATCTCTTGCCGTTTCGGGGTATTGCACTCTGGGTTTTCGGGAGTTATACGTTGATGTCGGCGCGTTTGGCTTCGGCTGTCATGCCCATCTGGCGCAGGTTCTCGCGCCGCACGCGGCTGTTGCGCACGCGCTCTGACCAGCGCCCGCTCCACCAGCGCAGGCTGGCGACGGTGACGAGGATCACACCGGTGAACACGGCAACCTCGTTCTCGGTCAGTCCCGCGAAGCGCAGGCCCTGCTGCAGGAAGCCGATCACGAAGGTCGCCACGATGACGCCGAAGATCGTGCCCTCGCCCCCGTACATCGACACACCGCCGATGACGACGAGGGTGAGCACGGGCATGAGCAGCGCGCTTCCGACGTCAGCGCGGGCAGAGCCGACGTACGAAGAAAGCAGCAGGCCGACCACTCCCGCAGCCAGGGCGGTGAGGATGTAGGCGCCGATGATCACGGCATCCGATCGGAACCCGGCATACCGGGCGGCGATGGGGTTGGCACCGATGAGACGAGCCTGTCGACCGAAGGTGGTGCGGGCGAGAAGGATCGCGAACAGCACCGCGAAGATGATGAACACGATCAGCATGTTCGGCAGTCCGAGCGTTCTGCCTCCGGCGATGGCCGTGAACTCCTCAGGGAGCCCCGAGACGCCTTCGAAGGCCGAGACACCCGCGAGACCGGATGCCGCCAGCGCGAGCCCCGCGAACAGGAACTGTGTTCCGAGCGTGATCACCATCGGGTTGGCTCGGGTGACGATGATGAGCAGGCCATTGACGAGCCCGGCTGCCACCGCGGCGGCGAGGCCGACGAGCACGGAGACCCAGATGTTCGCACCGGTTTTGAAAGCGACGCCCATCATGATCGACGACAGCGAGGCGATCGACGCGAAGCTGATGTCGATTCCGCCGGTGATCATGACCACAGCCAGCGGCAGCGCGATGATGCCGAGGTAGATGAAGTCCGACATCGAGAACAACAGGCGGTTCGGGTCGAGGAACTTCGGGCTGAGCGTGCTGAAGATGATGAGCTCCAGGATGAGCACACCGATGAGGCTGACCTCCCAGCGGGCGAAGGGCTTCAGCCGTGCTTTGAGAGCGTTCATGAGCGGACCTCACTTTCGGCGGGTTCGTGTGTCGGTCTCGGCTCGTCGTCCAAGGCTGCGTAACGGGCGGCCAGTCTCCGTTTCGACATGAGTGCGCGCACCCGCGAGTCGGCGAACAGGGCGATGAGCAGAATTGCGCCGATCACCGTGTCCGACCAGGAGCCGGGGATGCGCAGGAAGCTCAGCGAGCTGGTCGCTGCGGTGATGAACAGCGCACCGAATGCGGCACCCGCGACGGTGCCGACGCCACCGGTCAGAGAGACGCCACCGATCACGGCTGCTGCGATTGCACGCATCTCGATGCCCTGGCCGGCCTGGTTTCCGATCGATCCGACCTGGGCGAGGAACACCAGCGCGGCGAGCGCGGCGAGCACGCCCGAGAGTGTGTACGCGAGAATCACGAACTGGTTCGTGGAGATTCCGACGAGGTAGGCACCGTCGGCATTGTCGCCGGTGGCGTAGAAACTACGGCCGAACTTCGTGCGGGCCATGAGCAGCGCGATGAGGATGATGAGGACGATGGTCGCCCAGACGAGAATCGGAAGCCCGAGCAGTTCGATTCGCCCGATCTGGCGGTAGGCGGCCGGAAGGCTTTCGATGGAGTATCCGCCGGTGATCAGGAACGAGATCCCGCGGTACGCGGCGAGCGTTCCCAGTGTCATGACGATGGACGGCACGTGACCATAGGTCACG
>NZ_JAJUFV010000199.1 GCF_029263575.1 Microbacterium sp.
CTGCGCGCAGAGGGCCTTGTCGACCGCGACGAGACGAGCGCCCGGTGGATGCCCGGACCCGAGCTGTTTCTCATGGGATCCGTGGCCGCGGCTCGGTACGACGTCACCGCCCTCGCCCGCGATATCGTCCGTTCACTCGCGGTGAAAACAGAGGAGAGCGCGTTCCTTTCCGTACGCCGCGCCGACCAGACCGTGTGCCTCCTGCGCGAGGAAGGCTCGTTCCCGATCCGCTCCTTCGTGCTCAGCGAGGGCGTTCGATTTCCGCTCGGCGTCGCCAGCGCCGGACTCGCGATCCTGTCGTTTCTGCCCGACCACGATGTGGATGCCTATTTCGACCGGCATCCGGAACTCAGCGAGAACTGGGGCCGAGCACATCGCACACAGAAGCTGCGCACGCGTCTCGCCGAGACGAAGGAACGTGGCTATGCGGTCAATCCGGGCCTCATCGTCGAGGGCAGCTGGGGTATGGGCGCTGCCGTGTTCGATCGCTCCGGGCGCCCGGAATGGGCGCTGAGCCTGACCGGGGTCGAGTTCCGATTCGGCCCTGACCGTATCGCCGACCTCGGACGCACCCTGCTGGCGCACGCCCACCAGCTCTCCTCACGCATCGCCGGCACGCGGCGGTGAGCGTTTATTCGGACGCTGAGCGACACCCGCGGACAGCTCGCGTCCAGGCGATCTCGGCGCGGAAGTCTATCGTGTCGTCGGCTGTGACCTCACCTGACTCTTCGGTACGGTGGGCCCATGAGTGATCCCACCACCCTTCCCGAACGCAGCCGCATCGTCGAAAATCACCTGCGTGACGCGGGCGTCGAAAGCGAGATACGCGTCCTGCCTGACTCTGCCCGCACGGCCGCGGAGGCGGCATCCGCGATCGGCTGCACGGTCGGCGCCATCGCCAACAGCCTCGTCTTCGTGGTCGATGAGGAGCCGGTGCTTGTGATGACCAGCGGCGGGCACCGCGCCGATTTCGCCGTGCTCGCTCGCCGCCTCGCCGCGACCGACGTCGCAATGGCCCCGGCATCCGTCGTTCGCACGGCGACCGGGCAGGCAATCGGCGGCGTCGCACCGATCGGGCATCCCACGAAGCTGCGCACATACATCGACGAGGCGCTGCGCGATCACGACGTGATCTGGGCCGCGGGCGGACACCCGCACACCGTCATGCCGCTGACTTTCGAGACACTGTGCACCCTCACCGACGGGCAGGTCATCAGCGTCACCGACTGATATGAGAAAAGCCTCAGCACACCGGCGAGAGTGTGCTGAGGCTGATCTGTGCGCCCCCCGGGACTCGAACCCGGAACCCATTGATTAAGAGTCAATTGCTCTGCCATTGAGCTAGAGGCGCATGGTCGAAATCGTTCCCGACCGACGAACAACGTTACCAGCTTCCCGGCGCCACGCGAAATCGACGCAGGCCGATTCGTCTGGCACGGGGCACTATCCTGAAGAGGTGACCGACTCCCCCGCCGCCACGGCCTTTACCAGCGACCTTGCGCTAGCACTTCGACTCGCCGATGCCGCCGATGAGCAGTCGATTCCCCGCTTCGACGCCGCAGATCTGCAGATCTCCACGAAGTCGGACCAGTCATATGTCACCGACGCCGATCTCGCGACCGAACGGGCCATCCGTGGTCTGCTGGCTGTCGAGCGGCCAGCAGACGGAATCCTCGGCGAAGAGTACGGAACAGAAACCGGCACCGCCGGCGGAGCGAGCCGCCAGTGGATCATCGATCCCATCGACGGCACCGCGAACTACCTGCGCGGCGTGCCGCTGTGGGGCACCATGATCTCCCTTGCAGTCGACGGCGTTCCCCGGGTGGGCGTCGTGAGCATGCCCGCGCTCAGGCGCCGTTGGTGGGCAGCCACCGGATCCGGCTCATGGACGGCCTCGCCCGACGGACCACGACGGCTGCAGGCATCCGCCGTCGAGAGCATCCACGACGCCAGCGTCAGCTTTCAGAGCATCACCCAGTGGGCCGATGCCGGGCACCTTCCCTCGCTGCTTCGCATCGCGGAGACGGTCTGGCGCGATCGCGCCTACGGCGACGTGTTCTCATACATGATGCTCGCCGAGGGACGGCTCGAGATGGTCGCCGAGTTCGACGTCCAAGAATATGACATCGCTGCGGCCGTGCCGATCGTCCGTGAGGCCGGCGGCACCTTCACCTCCTTCGACGGCGTCGAGACGATCTCGGCGCGATCGACACTTGCCACCAACGGCGTTCTCCATGACGCTTTCCTCGAACTCGTCCATCACCCCGCGCACGACTGATCCGACAAGGCCAGAGATGACCCGCCGAATCCCCGTCACCGCCTTCGCAGCGTTGACCACCGCACTCCTGCTGACCGGATGCGCCGCTGGCGAAGAGCCCGCGACTCCCCCGGACCCCACCCCCGTTGAGACGGAAGCCGCAGCCGAGCCCGTTGAAGAGACGCCAGCGCCCGCTGACGAGGAGACAGCCGATCCCACGTGCGAGACCATCATCTCCGCCAGCACCGTCGAGGCTCTGACTGACCTCGGCTGGACCTACGAGCAGAAGGAGTTCCGCTTCGGTGAAGAGATCATCGACGGCGGACTCGAGTGCGTCTGGGGCGACTACACCGTCGCGTCAGACCACGTGCAGGTCTTTGGCTGGGCGCCCCTCGACGCAGACGCCTCCGCCGACGCCCAGCAGAAGCTGATCGGCTCGGGATGGTTGCGCGCCGACGCTGACGGGCACACCTACATCACCGAAGACCCCGCCTATGCCATGGCCACCGACGAAGAAGGCTTCGGCATGACCTACGAGTTCGGCGACGGCTGGGTCAAGCTCGCCGACGCCAAACAGAGCCTCATTCTCATCGAGTGGCCGTGACCACGACGAGGCCCGCCACCCCATGTGCTGGGGAGGCGGGCCTCGTCACATCGTGACAGCGGCGTGGTGGAGCTGGGGGGAATCGAACCCCCGTCCAACGCTGAGTCTCCACGCCTTCTCCGGGCGCAGTCTGTGAAGACGTTCTACTCGGCTCCGACCTTTGTCACAGACACCTAAGTCGACGAGCCCAGCCTGGGAAGAGTCCCACGTGACGTCCAGACGCCGTCACGCAGCAAGATTCCTCAATGACGCCAGGATCCGTACCGGAATCACATACGGTCTGACGGACTATCGGGCTCGCTTATGCAGCGAGGGCGAAGTCGTTGCGCTTTGATTCGGCAACTATTGTTTTGCAGGGAGCGTTTGCGAGATAACCCTGCATCCTCGGCCCGCTTCTCGTGAATAAACAGGCGCTGTCGAAACCGATCAGCCCCGTGTTCCTTCTGGCGAAGGGACCGCTGTCACTCTGTGGATTTTTCAGCTCGGCTGCCAAAGCATCCGAGCATTACAGACTATAACGGATTCGCGCTTCGCGCTATTCCGGCGCCGGGAGTGGCGTCCGTCGTCCGACAACAGGACGACTGCCCCAGATCAGGACGATCCTGCAGAGAATCTCCTGTTTCGGGTGATTGTTCCTGTTTCGGGCACGCGTCAGGTGTGCACGAACGGCGCCAGATCCGCCGCCAGGCGCTCCGAAACGTGCGCATGCACCTCGGTGCCGTGCTCGCCGTGCTCTGCCGACAGCAGGATGCCGCTCTCGTGCACGGCTGCGACGAGATCGCCCCGGTCGTAGGGCACGAGTGCGTGCACTTCGACGGCCGGCTTCGGCAGCGCCTCTTCGATCGCCAGGCGCAGCGTCTGGATGCCCTCTCCGGAGCGCGACGACACGAAGTGCGCGTGCGGCTCGAGACCCTGCAGCACCAGCCGTTCATCGCCGGTGAGGAGATCGGCCTTGTTGAATACCACGATCTCAGGGAGCTCGCGGGCGCCGACGTCGCCCATCACATCGCGTACCGTCTGGAGCTGACCGGCAGGGTCTGGGTGGGAGGCATCGACGACGTGCACGACGACATCGGCATCGGCGACCTCTTCCAGCGTCGAGCGGAAGGCCTCGACGAGCTGATGCGGCAGGTTCCGGACGAATCCAACCGTGTCGGTCAGGGTGTAGACGCGGCCGTCTGCCGTCTCCGCCCGGCGCACCGTGGCATCGAGCGTCGCGAACAGGGCGTTCTCGACGAGCACCCCCGCACTGGTGAGCGCATTGAGCAGGCTCGACTTCCCGGCGTTCGTGTACCCGGCGATCGCCGCCGACGGGATCGTGTTGCGTTTGCGTTCCGCGCGCTTGGCCTCGCGGGCAGGCGCGAAGTCACGGATCTGGCGACGCAGAATCGCCATGCGGGTGCGGATGCGGCGACGATCGAGCTCGATCTTCGTCTCACCGGGGCCGCGCGAGCCCATTCCCGCGCCTCCGGCGCCCACCTGGCCACCGGCCTGCCGACTCATCGAGTCGCCCCAACCGCGAAGCCTCGGCAACAGGTACTCGAGCTGCGCGAGCTCGACCTGCGCCTTGCCCTCTCGGCTCTTCGCATGCTGGCTGAAGATGTCGAGGATCACCGTCGTGCGGTCGATCACCTTCACCTTCACGACATCTTCCAGCGCACGTCGTTGACTCGGTGCGAGTTCGGAGTCGGCGATCACGGGGTCAGCACCGGATGCTGCGACGAGATCCTTCAGCTCTTGCGCTTTGCCCCGCCCGAGATACGTGGCCGC
>NZ_JAJUFV010000200.1 GCF_029263575.1 Microbacterium sp.
GCATCGATTCGTCGATCCTGTTGACGACGAGGTGTACCTGTACTCGCAGTTCGAGGTTCCTGACTCGCGACGCGTGTTCGCGGTGTTTGAGCAGCCTGATCTGAAAGCGACGTTCCAGTTCACGGTCACGAGTCCCGACACCTGGAAGGTCGTCTCCAACTCCCCCACGCCCGAGCCGATCTTTCACGATGAGAGCTCCACAGCCACCTGGGGTTTCGAGCCGACGCCACGGATCTCGTCGTACATCACCGCTCTTGTCGCCGGCCCCTACGAGTCGACGTTCTCTGAGCTCACCAGCGCGGATGGCCGGGTGATTCCCCTCGGCGTCTATGGCCGCAAGAGCCTCTGGCAGCACCTCGACGCGGACTACATCTTCGACAAGACCCGACAGGGGTTCGCTTACTTTGAAGAGAAGTTCGGCGTTGCCTACCCCTTCGCGAAGTACGACCAGCTCTTCGTACCGGAGTTCAACGCCGGGGCGATGGAGAACGCCGGCGCCGTCACATTCACCGAGACCTATGTCTTCCGCAGCAAGGTGACCGATGCCGTCAAGGAACGCCGCGTCGTCACGATCCTGCACGAACTGGCCCACATGTGGTTCGGCGACCTGGTCACCATGAAGTGGTGGAACGATCTCTGGCTGAATGAGTCGTTCGCCGAATGGGCATCGACCATTGCCACGGCCGAGGCAACGGAGTGGACTGAGGCTTGGACCACGTTCAACGCCATGGAGAAGGCCTGGGCATACCGCCAGGACCAGCTTCCCTCCACGCATCCGATCGTCGCGGAGATCAACGATCTCGAAGACGTTCAGGTCAACTTCGACGGCATCACCTACGCCAAGGGCGGATCGGTGCTCAAGCAGCTCGCCGCATGGGTGGGCATCGAAGCGTTCTTCGCCGGTGTCGGTCAGTACTTCCAGAAGCACGCCTGGGGAAACACCGAGGTGACGGATCTGCTCGCCGAGCTTGAAGCGACCAGCGGCCGCGACCTGAGCGCGTGGGCGAAGAAGTGGCTCGAGACCGCCGGAGTCAACACCCTCTCCCCCGTCATCGCCGACGATTCCGACGGCTCCATCACCCGCTTCGCCATCACCCAGACGGCCCCGGCGGACTATCCGACCATTCGCCCGCACCGACTCGGCATCGGCTTCTACAACAACGTGGATGGCGTTCTGACGCGCACTCACTACGCCGAGATCGACGTCGACGGCGACCGCACCGAGGTTCCCGAGCTGCACGGGCTCACACGCCCCGACCTGGTGCTGCTCAACGATAACGACCTCGCGTACGCCAAGATCCGTCTCGACGAGCGCTCGTTGGCCACCGCGATCGCACACCTCGGCGCGATCGCCGACCCCCTGGCACGCTCGATCGTGTGGGGTGCGGCCTGGGATCAGACCCGCGACGCCGAAAGCGCGGCATCCGACTACGTCGATCTCGTGCTCGGAAACATCGGCCGCGAGACCGAATCGACCACCGTGCGCACGACGCTCGCCCAGTTGCGCACCGCCGCCACACTGTACGTCGCGCCCGCCGATCGTGACGCGGTTCGCCTGAAGGTCGCCGATGGCCTGTGGGAGCTCGCCCAGAGCGCGCCAGCCGGAAGCGACAGCCAGCTGCAGTTCGTCACCGCGTTCGCCGGTGCGCTCGTCAACGCCGAGCACGCCGGAATCATCGGTCGTCTGCGCTCGGGCGAGGAAACGCTCCCCGGGCTTGAGATCGACACCGATCTGTCGTGGCAGCTCCTGGTCGGCCTCGCTTCGATCGGGGCGACCGATGGCTCCGCGATCGACGCCGCGCTCAACGCTGACAACACGTCAAAGGGTGCCGAGTTCGCCGCACTGGCTCGCGCCGCTCTACCCACCGTCGCAGACAAGCGGGTCGCCTGGGAGTCGCTCATCGACAACGCCGAGCTGCCGAACACGATCGTCCGCTCCGCGGCGGCCGGGTTCGTGCACCCGAACAGCATCGGAGTGCTCGGCGAATTCGTGACGGACTACTTCGACATGCTGGTGCCGGTCTGGGAGTCGCGTACGTACCAGATCGCCCAGTACCTGATCGTCGGTCTGTTCCCGACAGCGCTCGCCAACACCGAGCTGCGCGATGCCACACGCGCCTGGCTGTCTGCCAACGCCGACGCCCCGCAGGCGCTGCGGCGACTCGTCAGCGAGGGCCTCGCCGATGTCGAGCGCGCCCTGTCTGCCCAGGCGCGAGACGCAGAGGATCCTGAGTCCGAAGACTAGGAGGCTCAGTAGAATCAGAGGGTGTGGATCCCTCGTAGCGGCGCCTTCGGTGCAGAAGCACCGCCCGTCGTCGAACTCGACTGGACGGGCTTCACGGAGGTGCTGCGCACAATCGGTGGCAAAGCGCTGAATGTCGCGATCGTCATCGTCGTCGCCGTCGTCATCGGGTTTGTGCTGCGCCTGGTCATCCGCCGTGTCGTGCAGCGCATCGTCAACAGTGCGAAATCGAAGGCCAACGTTGACGACACGCAGGCCCTTGAGCGATCGCCTCTCGCCGACATGCGTCTGATCCAGCGCACGCGCACGCTGGGGTCGATCCTGCAGAACATCATCAACGTGATCCTCGTCGTGATCGTCGTGTTGCTGATCGTCTGGATCCTCTCGCCTGCGCTGCTCAGCTCGTTGACGCTGCTGACCGCTGCTGTCGGCGCCGGTCTCGGCTTCGGTGCGCAGAACATCGTCAAAGACGTGCTCAACGGTCTGTTCATCGTCGCTGAGGATCAGATCGGAATCGGTGACGTCGTCGACACCGGGCTCGCCAGCGGCGTCGTCGAACACGTCAGCGTTCGTGTCACACAGATCCGCGACGTCAACGGCACGCTGTGGTTCGTCCGCAATGGTGAGATTCTGCGTATTGGAAACATGTCGCAGGGGTGGGCACGCGCGATCATCGATCTCGGAGTCCCGGTCGACGCCGACGTGGCCGCTGTCGAAGCGGAGCTCCTCACCACAGCTCAGGGCCTGGCCAGTGACCCCCGTTGGCGAACGAGGATCGTTGACCAGCCCGAGGTGTGGGGGCTGGAATCGATTTCCGGCGACGCTCTCGTCATCCGCGTCGTGCTTCGCACGCGGGCCAATGCGAAAGACGATGTCGCCCGGGAACTGCGCATGCGCTTCAAGGCCACGATCGAGAAGATGGGCCTCGCCCTGCCGAGCCTGGAATCGGTGACGCCCACCGGTCTCGAAGGGGCGCGACGCGTTCGAGGCGCCAGCCCGCCCACGACCAGACCCAGCCCGATCGCCGATGCGCCGCCCAGCGCCCGAGGCATCTGGCGAAAGAAGAACACGCCGGGCCAACCCGCGCAGACGGAGGGGGACTCATGACTTTCTACGACGAGGTCGGCGGCTACGAGACTTTCGAGAAGATCGTGAACGTCTTCTACCGCGAAGTTGCGATCGATCCGGTGCTGAAGCCGATGTATCCGGAAGAAGATCTGCGCCCCGCGGCAGAACGGCTGACGCTGTTCCTCGTGCAGTACTGGGGCGGACCGGGCACCTACAGCGAGCGTCGCGGACATCCGCGCCTGCGCATGCGCCACGTGCCATTCCACGTCAACCCGGATGCGCGGGATCGATGGTTGCGATGCATGCGCACCGCCCTCGACGAGGTGGCGCTGTCGCCGATGCATGAAGCGACCCTCTGGGACTATCTTGAGCGTGCGGCTTATGCCATGGTGAACACCATGGAACCGTCAGGTATCGGTCCGGCCCCCGCGGGCCGGGCCCTGATGGAAGCCCGCAGCCGCAGTGAGGATTCAACGGAGAGCTCATGACCAACGCGCCCCTGTCCGCAGACGTCCTCGTCATCGGATGGGGATTGGCTGGGCTTGTGGCCGCGGCAGAAGCCGTGGCATCCGGTAAGAGCGTGATCCTGATCGATCAGGAACCGCGATCGAACCTGGGTGGACAAGCCTGGTGGTCTTTCGGCGGGCTGTTCTTCATCGACTCCCCCGAGCAACGCCGCCTCGGCGTGCGCGACTCCCTCGAGTTGGCGACACAGGACTGGTTCGGCAATGCGGGCTTCGACCGCGCCGAAGACCGTTGGCCGCGTGCCTGGGCCGAGGCTTACCTCCAGTTCGCCGCGGGCGAGAAGCGGGCCTGGCTGCGCGAGCGCGGCGTCGGGTTCTTCCCGGTGGTCGGGTGGGCCGAGCGCGGCGGTTACGGCGCCATCGGTCCAGGAAACTCCGTTCCCCGCTTTCACATCACCTGGGGAACCGGCCCCGGCATCGTCGCCCCTTTCGCCGACGCTGTACACCGTGCTGAGGATGCCGGTGCCCTGACGGTTCTTCCCCGTCATCGGGTGACCGAGCTCGTGCAGGAGGGAGACACCGTGGTCGGCGCTCGCGGTGACAAGCTCGCCGAGAGCCTCAGCGCACGGGGCGAACCGTCATCACGGGACATCGTCGGGGAGTTCGAGATCCACGCCGCATCGACGATCGTCGCCTCCGGCGGTATCGGCGGCAACCATGACCTCGTGCGGGCGGCGTGGCCTGCGCGTCTGGGCACCGCTCCGACGCACATGCTCTCTGGCGTCCCCGCCTACGTCGACGGGTCGATGCATGCCGTGTCTGA
>NZ_JAJUFV010000201.1 GCF_029263575.1 Microbacterium sp.
CGGATGACGCGGAAGGCCAGGCGGGCCTCGTCGAGCCCCATGCCGTCTTGAATGTCGACGAGCAGAGCCTGCAGACGCTGCAGCTTCGCGTGGTCGGGGGATGCTGCCTTCACAACGCGCAAGAGAGTCGTGGGCCAGTCTTCTTCGCCGCGGTGGTACGAGACGCCGACCGAGTTGTAGGTGACGTCGACGTGCACCCCGCTGAGACCGTAGATCTGGGTGACGCGGACGATCGCGAAGGTGACGTCGTGCGCGGACGCGCCGACCGTGAACATCGACTCGCCGATGCGCAGTGCGAGATCGAGGATCTTCACCACGACTGTCTCGTTCAGAACCGGGTACGCCTCGGTGAGCGCCACCTCGGACGGGTCTGTCCGAATGGCGCGGCGCACAGAATCGATCAGCCGCCGGCGTTGTTCACGAGGCATGCTTCCATTGTGGCGGTGCCGCGGCTGAACGTCAGCTTTACGCCCGGATCCCACGGCGCAGGTCGAAGCATTGTCGAGCGGCCAACCCTAGTGTTATGGTGTTTATATACAGATGGAGAATAAGTGCGTGTAGTGATCTCGACGAGCGCATCGTCGCCGATCTATCAACAGATCAAGACTCAGGTGCGCGCCGCGATCCTGTCGGGTGATGTGGTGTCGGGCAGCACGCTGCCGTCGCTGCGTCAGCTGGCGGCAGATCTGCGCGTGAGCATTATCACGGTCACCCGCGCATACAACGACTTGGTGGCCGAAGGCTTGGTGCGCAACGAACACGGGCGCGGCTTCGTCGTGTGCGAGATCGATCCGGCTGTCGCCAGCGGAGAACTCGCGAAGCGGGTCGACGCGGCGCTGCGTGAGTTGAGAACAGCAGCGCGTCACGCCCGAATCGACCTTGACGAAGTACACCGCCGAATCGACGAGACCTGGAGGAGTGAGACTGATGAATGACGATATGGTGCGGATTTCGAATCTGCGCATCAACCGCCCGACCTTTGAGATCGGCGAGGTCTCGTTTACGATCCCGCGCGGCGCGGTGGTCGGGCTTGTCGGGCCGAACGGCGCAGGCAAGACCACGGTGATCCGTTCGCTTCTGGGGCTGCTCGCTGCGGATGCCGGCGAGATCGAAGTTCTCGGTCATCCCGCTGGCGCGAGCGCAGCCCTGTCGAAGACGGGCATCGTGCTGGATCAGCCGACCGCGGCAGGCGACTGGCGGGCTCAGTCGCTCGGCCGCCGTCTCGCTCCTTTCTACCCGGATTGGGATGAGGAACTGTTCACCGAGCTTCTCGAACGGTTCGGCGTCCCGCAGGGCCAGCGTATTGACGAGCTGTCTCGCGGTCAGCAGGTGAAACTCTCCCTCGCATCCGCGCTTGCGCAGCGACCAGAGCTGCTGATCCTCGATGAGCCGTCGAGTGGCCTCGACCCCCGCTCTCGCCGCCAGATCGGCGACGTCATCCGCCAGTTCATGGTCGACCCGCGCCACGCCGTGCTGTTCTCGACGCACATCACGACCGATCTCGATGACCTGGCCGACGAACTCATCGTGTTCGTCGGCGGACAGATCGCGCATCACGGCATCCTTGCCGACGTGAAGGGGGACTTTGCGATGGCGCGTGGGGCTGGCGAGCTCCCCGGCGGTTCCGCACTCGGCGCGCAACGCTCGGGCGAACAGTGGTCGGCGCTGATCCGCACGGAAGACTCTGCGAAGTTCGGACCGGAGGCCGTGATCGACGAGGCGACCATCGACGACATCATCATCCACCTGGCTGCCGAGCACGAGAGAGCAATCGCATGAGTTTCGCGTTCACCCGTTTCGACCTGATGTCATGGTTCCCTCGTCGGCAGACACTGATCCCGTTGGCGTTCATCGTCGTGGTTGGGATCCTGTTTCCCGTACCAGGGATGGCGATTGCCGCGTCTGCCTTCGTCACCTCGCTGATGCTCTCTGCGCCGTTCCTCGGCGACGAACGCGACCGCCTCGACACTCTCTACGGCGTGCTGCCCATCTCCCGACGAGCGATCGTCGTGGGCCGCGCGCTCTCGATCCTCGTCTATGGCTTCATCTCGATGGTCATCGCCACGATCACCACGCTGGTTATCGCAGGCGTTCGCGGGAGTACGATCACTCCCGAGCTGCTGATGGTCGGATACGCCGCCGCGCTCGCGATCGTCGGCCTGTCGATCGGCGTCCAGCTGCCGGTGCTGTTCCGCGTCGGCTACTCGCGCGGACGTCTGATGGTCTATGCGCCGGCCGTCGTCATCATCGGCGCAGCCTGGATTGCGCAGGCCTTCGGCGTCGACGGCGACGTCATCGGTTCGATACCTCCCACACTCGGGCTCGGCGTCTGCGTCGCCATCGGAGTGCTCGGCATCGTGATCGGCACGGTTGTCGCCATACGGGTCTACTCGCGACGCGAGCTTCGCTGACGTCTGTGCTCCGTCTCGGGGCCGGTCTAGGCGAGCGGCACCGGATGCAGGCGCGTCACCTCACGCGTGGCGAGGTCGATCATCACCGCGGCGTCTTCGGGGACTCGAGTCCAGCCCTCTGCGTCGACGCCGCTTGAGATCACGTGCACGGCATCATCGGTGATCCGGTAGTCCATGGCGTAGTACTCGGTTGCGTGGCTCGCCGGTATCGCCTCGACCGACTCGAACATCTCGCGCAGCGCTTCGACAGGCGAGTCGACGCGGCTGTTGATATGAATCGCGAACAGATTGCTCGGCGTCAGCAGGAGAGCATTGAGGCTCGAGTTCGGGAACTCGCGCACCAGGATCTCGAGTGCTCGGGTGACGCCGTCCGCTTCGTCGCCGGCGGCCTCGTCGATGCACTGCATGATGAGGCGGAAGTAGCGCTCGCTGTCGGTGTCGCCGATGAGCTTCTCGCGCGAAGCCGGATCGAGCTGCGCCTCGAGGTGGGCGATCGGGGCGATATGGCCGTTGTGAGCGAACGCGTAACCGGCATCGGTGAACGGGTGGGTGTTCTCAGCAGACACGGGCAGTCCGCCCGTGGCCCAGCGCAGATGCACGAGCCCGCAGCATCCGAGGGGTTGCTCTGAAAGAGTCTTGTACTGCGGGTCGATCGACGCATTGCATGCGGATGAGACCGATTCGGTGCTGTCGCCGAACGCTCGGTGCCAGGCCATTCCCCACCCGTCGCTGTGCACCTCGGTGAGCGCGGTGAAGGTCTCGAAATCGTCGGGTCCGAGGACGTCTACGACCGATGTCGGACGGGTGGTGACGTATCCAAGCAATCGACACACGGGGCGGTTCTCCTCTCGTTGCTCATCCGAGTTTTCTCCCTTCGATGTGCGTAGGCAACCGCACGGGACGGTTTGTGCTCTGCGCGAAACGGCTGCGGTAAAGGCGGAAGCCGCCTGCGAGACTGGGCGCATGCGTACCGTCGGAGTTGAAGAGGAACTGCTGCTCGTTGATGCCGAAAGCGGTCGACCTCGAGCCGTGGCTGCGCGCACACTGCGGTATCTCGCAGAAGCGGCGAACCCGGTCGAGCCTGGTGGCGGTGATGACTCGAAAGGCTCTGACGAGCCGGGGTCGAGTGAAGCCGATGTGCCGGGCGGTTCGCTCGAGCACGAGCTGCAACAGCAACAGGTCGAGACCGACACCATTCCGAATTCCGACATGGCGGCATTGGGGGATGATGTGCGGACCTGGCGCGATCACGCCATCACGGCGGCACGGCATGCCGGTGCTCGGGTGATCGCTTCCGGAACCTCTCCGGTATCGGCGGCGACCGCGATCGTCGACAAACCCCGCTATCTGCAGATGGTCGAGCACTTCGGACTGACCACGAGCGAGCAGTTGACCGGAGGGTGCCATGTGCACGTCTCGGTGGAGTCCGACGACGAGGGGGTGGCGGTGCTCGATCGCATTCGCGGCTGGCTTCCGGCGCTGCTCGCACTGAGTGCGAACTCACCTTTCTGGCACGGCGAGGACACGAAGTACTCGAGTTTTCGCTCGCAGGCCATGGTGCGCTGGCCGACGGCCGGGCCGACCGAGGTGTTCGGAAGCGCTGAGCGCTATCACCAACAGGTCGCTTCGATGATCGGCTCCGGCGCGATCTTCGATGAGGGCATGGTCTATTTCGATGCGCGGCTGTCGCACCACTACCCGACGGTCGAGATTCGCGTCGCGGACGTCTGCGCGGATGCCAGCGACACCGTGCTCATCGCGGCGTTGTGTCGCGGGCTGGTCGACACGGCCGCACAGGAGTGGCGGGAGAAACAGGAGCCGGTGCCGGTGCCGGTTTCGATGCTTCGCCTGATGAGCTGGCAGGCCGGACGCTTCGGCATAGCTGGTGAACTCGTCGACCCGAGCACGCTCAGCCCCCGGCCGGCGCGTGAGGTCATCGGCGATCTCGTCGACCACATCCGACCAGCGCTGCGCGCGAGTGGCGATGAGGCGCTCGTCGATGACCAGATCGAGGAGATCTTCACTCGGGGCAACGGCGCCATGCGCCAACGAGCGATGCTCGAGAAGACCGGTCAGCTCAGCGATGTCGTTGCGGAACTGGCGAGGATCACGGCAGGCATCGACGGATGACTGCGTAGCTACCCGAGCGCGCTGCGGAAGGAGCCGCGCCTCTCCAGGGAA
>NZ_JAJUFV010000202.1 GCF_029263575.1 Microbacterium sp.
ATGCCGCGACCATGACGACCGTGGCCATTCCGTCCAAGCGCATCCACCACATGGTCCCTGTTCAGCAGGACACCGACTTGGAGGATGCTCTCGCTGTCATGCGCCGAGCCGGCCGGCACCTGGCACGTGTGCGCGATCAGCGAGGCGAGACGACGGCCGTGCTGTTCTTGGAAGACATCCTGGAGGAGCTGGTTGGCGAGGTGCAGGACGCCACACGTCGCGTGCGGGGGCGTTAGCGCCGGCGCGGCGTCGCGTCAGCGCCAGCGGGCGCGGACGTACTGCGCAGGCCAGGCGACGGATGCTCCGAGCTCGTGCGCGGCGCGCAGACCGAAGTGGGGATCGCGAAGCCATTCGCGCCCGGCGAAGATCGCATCGGCCGCGCCCTCGTGCAGCACCTGTTCGGCCTGCGCAGCTGCGGTGATGAGGCCGACCGCGCTCACGGGGATACGCCCGCCGCGGCGCACGGTGCGCGCGAGGGGAACCTGATAGCCGGGGTGCACGTCGATGCTCTGATGCGCGACGAGTCCGCCGCTGGAGACGTCGATGAGGTCGGCGCCCTGGCCCAGCGCCCACTCGCTCACGGTCGCGGCCTCGTCCGGCGTGAACCCGCCGGCGGCGTGGTCGGTGGCCGAGATGCGCACGAACAGCGGCACGGTCTCGCCGATGGCCGTGCGCACGACCTCGACGATGCGCAACAGCACCCGTGCGCGGTTCTCGAGCGACCCGCCGTACTCGTCGGTGCGCTGGTTCGACAGGGGGGAGAGGAACTCATGCAGCAGATAGCCGTGCGCGGCGTGCAGCTCGATCACATCGAACCCCGCGTCGATCGCGCGGACGGCAGCGGTGCGGAAGTCGTCGACGAGCTCTTCGATGGCCGCGGTATCCATCGCGATCGGTTGGGCAAAGCCCTCGAACGCCACGGCGGAGGGGGCGACAGTCTGCCATCCGCCGTCGGCGGGTGCGACCGATCCGCGCTCATCGGCCCACGGCCACCAGGTCGAGGCCTTGCGGCCGGCGTGCGCGAGCTGGATTCCGGCGAGCGTGCCGCGCTCGTGGATGTCGCGCACGATCGGGGCCCAGGCGTCGCGCTGGGCGTCGTTCCAGATGCCGGCGTCCCGAGGTGAGATGCGCCCCACTGCGGCGACCGCGGTGGCTTCAGCGACGATCAGCCCCGCCCCGCCGGCGGCGAACTGCGCCAGATGCGTGCGGTGGAAGTCCTGCACGACGCCGTCGACGGCGCTGTACATGCACATCGGTGATACCCACAGACGGTTGGCGAAGGTGACGGAGCGGATGCTGAGCGGAGAGAAGAGAAGGGCCACTCTTCGACCGTAGTACGACCGGAGGGCACCGGAGCGCTAGCGTGGAACACATGGTCGATGTGCGCGAGTGGTCCCAGGCGGACACAGCAGCACGGCTGCGGATTCCCGGCGCCGACGACGACAAGTATTCGCGCGGCGTCGTGGCTGTTCGCACGGGGACGGATGCTTATCCCGGCGCCGCCGTGCTCGGTGTCGAAGCCGCCTGGCGCGCCGGTGCGGGATTCGTGCGATTCGTGGGTTCCGGGCGGGCAGCTGACGCTGTGCTGGCGCGTCGGCCCGAGACGGTTGCCGCCGTTGATGTCGGCCGGACACGCGTGGATGCCTGGGTCATCGGCTCCGGAACGGATGCCAAAGGCCGCTCACCTCAGGAAGAGACGGCGCTGCGACGCATCCTCGACGGGGACGTCGGCGTCGTCGTGGATGCCGGAGCTCTCGACCTCGCACCCGGTGCGACGGCACCGCTGGTCATCACCCCGCACGCTGGCGAATTCGCCCGGCTCCGCGAGCAGCTCGGTCTCGATCCCGCCATCGCCGACCGAGCGGACGCTGCGGCTCAGGTGGCTGCCGAGCTGGGCGGAACCGTGCTGCTGAAAGGCGCGACTACGCTGGTCGCCGCATCCGATGGTTTGATTCGCTCGATCCGCTCGGCTCCTGGCTGGCTTGCGACGGCCGGCGCGGGCGACGTGCTCGCGGGCGTCGTGGGCGCCATCATCGCGGCGAATCCGACGGCTCCGCTGGCCGAGGTCGCCGCCGCCGGGGCATGGCTGCACGGGCACGCTGCCGCATGGGCAGCGGGGATGCACGACACCCGCGTAGGCCATCCGATCGTCGCGCTCGATGTCGCCCAGGCTCTGCCCATCGCCATCGGAGATCTGCTGTCGTGAGAGCTCGGACCATCGGGCTGTGGGGTGCGTTCCTCGCGGTGCATGTGCTGATCGCCTGGTTGGGGTGGGTGTATCCCAGCCAGCCCATGGGCGATGTCGTGCTGGTCTACGAGCCCTGGTCGACGGCGGCGCTCTCCGGCGGCTCGATCGTCGGCATCAACGAGCCCTGGGTCTACCCGCAGCTGGCGCTGGTGCCCATGCTCATCACCCACGTGCTGTCGTGGCCTCTGGTCGGCGTCGTGGGCACCTCGGGCGCGTATCTGATCGCCTGGGCCGGGGTGGTCACGGCGGTGGATGCCGTCGGCTTCGGCGTGCTCGTCGGTCGCACCGGTTCCGCCGCTCGCCGCTCAGCCGGGTGGTTCTGGACGGCCGCGCTGCTGCTGCTCGGTCCGATCGCGATGTACCGTATCGACGCGATCACCGTTCCGCTGGCAGTGATGGCTGGCTCGTGGCTCGTGCGTCGACCTGCCGTCGCTGCGGCGCTGCTGACTCTCGGCGCGTGGATCAAGATCTGGCCCGGCGCTCTGCTGCTCGCGGCCGTCGTGGGAGTGCGCAGCCGGTGGCGGATGCTTCTGACCGCCGTCGCTGTCACGGGCGGGATCGTCGCTGTGCTGTTCTTGCTCGGGGCTGACCGGCATCTGCTCGCGTTCCTGGGCGAGCAGACCGGCCGCGGCGTGCAGATCGAAGCGGTCGCGGCGACGCCGGCGATGTGGATGGCGCATGTGGGCGCGGCATCCGTCGACTACAGCTTCGAGATCTTGACGTTCCAGATCGGCGCACCGGGCATCGACGTGCTGGCGGACCTTTTGACACCGCTCATGGTCGTCGCCGTGCTCGCCGTCGTCGGCATCGGGGTCGTCAAAGCGGTGAAGGGCGCATCCGCTCACCGCCTGGTTCCACCGCTCGCGCTGGCGCTGGTGACCGTGCTCATCGTGACAAACAAGGTGGGCTCTCCGCAGTTCCAGAGTTGGCTGATCGCGCCCGTCGTGCTGTGGATCGTGTTCGATCGGACCCGTTCAGGCGTCGCGGCCGGCCTCGTGCTGGTGCTGTGCGGGCTCACCTGCCTCATCTACCCGCTGACCTATGACGCCCTGCTTCGCGCCGAGCTGCTTCCCTTGCTGCTGCTGACCGTGCGTAACCTGCTGCTGATCGCCCTGCTCGCCGTCGCGGTCCGCGCCGTGGCACGGGTTCCGGCCGGACGTATGACATCGAGAAAGACCTGAGAGAGAGGAAGCTCCATGCTCATCGCATTCTCCGTCGCCCCCAGTGGCACCGGTGACACCGACGGATCCGTTCACGACGCCGTGGCCGCGGCTGTGCGCGTCGTGCGCGAATCAGGGCTGTCGCACCGCACGACGAGCATGTTCACCGAGATCGAAGGTCCCGACTGGGACACGGTCATGGACGTCGTCAAGCGAGCGACCGAGGCGGTCATGCCCTTCGGATCGCGCGTATCGCTCGTGCTCAAGGCCGACATCCGACCCGGCTACACCGGCGAGCTCGACGGCAAGCTTGACCGCCTCGAGCGCGCTATCGACGCGGCAGACACAGAGTAGTCATGGTGGGGAATCTCCCGGTTGCGGGCACGGCGATCGTGGCGCGCGACGCGGCGGACGGGTTCGACGTTCTGCTGATCCGCAGGCCTGATCGTGGATCGTTCGCCGGCGCGTGGGTGTTTCCCGGCGGCATGGTCGAGCCCGCCGACGTTCGACCCGGCGCATCCGAGATCGACACCGCCGCGCGGGCGGCCGTGCGCGAGACGAGCGAAGAGGTCGCCCTCATAACGGCCGGGCTGACGGTGCTGTCGCAGTGGACGCCGCCGCCCGAGGCGCCCAAGCGTGTGCGCACGTGGTTCTTCCTGTGCTCTGACATGCGCGGTACGGTGACGCCGGCGCCCGACGAGGTCGCCGACTGGCAGTGGGTGCGTCCGATCGACGCGCTCGCTCAGCACGCGCGCGGCGAGATCGAATTGTTTCCGCCGACCTGGGTCACGCTGCATCTGCTGGCGGGTATGGAACGCATCGCCGACGCGGTGGCCGCGGCATCCGATCCCGAGCACTTTCAGACCCATATGCTGCAGCGCGCCGGAAGCCGGACGTTCGTCTGGGCCGGCGACCGCGAGCATCCCACCGGCGGAACGGGAACGCACCGGCTGGAGACGGCGACCCGCCCGTGGACGTACGTGCGCACAGCCGCGCAGGCTCTGCGCTGACGAGATTATGCGCTGAGCAGGCGGCGCAGGTGCGCGGCCACCGCGTCCGTCTCGATGAGAAAGCCGTCATGGCCGAAGTCGCTGACGAGCACGACCGGTTCGTTGCCGTCGAGCGTGTTCGGGATGCTGCGCGCGATGCGCTGCTGGCCGTCGACGGGAAACAGCC
>NZ_JAJUFV010000203.1 GCF_029263575.1 Microbacterium sp.
AAGGCTGGACTCCCGGCTGGTCGCTGGCAGACGGCAGCGCTGTGCGAGGACGCGGTGTACGGCAATCATCCCGAGAGCTGTGTCGTGGCACGGTTCATCGTCCGGCACTCGGTGATCCTGTTCGACGAGCGACACCCGTTGTGCGCGCAAGATCGCGACACGGTGCAGCACTACGGCGAACGCATGGCGCGCGTGCTCAGCGAGATCATGCAAACAGCCGTCCAGAACGCCTAGAAACGGCCCGAGAACGCACGAAAGGACAGAACATGGGTACAGACACGGCACCGATGAAAAAGACATCGCTCGGGCATTTTCCGGGCAGCGACAAATGGGAGTTCGATGCGAGCGTGACCGATGTGTTCGACGACATGCTGGAGCGATCGATCCCGCAGTATCACGTGATGCGCGATGTCACGACCAAGATCGGCATGGAGTTCGTGCAGCCAAACACGGACATCGTTGACCTCGGCACGAGTCGCGGCGAAGCGCTCGATCCGTTCATGCGTCGATTCGGCGCGCAGAACCGTTACGTGGGCGTGGAAGTCTCCGAGCCGATGCGAGCTGCGTTCCGCGAGCGCTACAAGGACTGGCCGTCCTCGATCGTGCGACTGCTCGATACGGACCTGCGCCGGGACTATCCGTTCGTGGATGCATCGCTGACGCTGTGCGTCCTGACGCTGCTGTTCGTGCCGATCAACTACCGGCAGCGCATCATGCACAAGATCGCACAGCACACGCGACCGGGCGGCGCGGTCATTCTCGTGGAGAAACTGATCGGCTCGAACGCAACGACCGACGAGTTGATGGTAAAGCACTATCACGCACTCAAAGCCGCGAACGGCTACACGCAAGAGGAGATCGATCGCAAGGCGCTCGCGCTCGAAGGCGTGCAGGTGCCGGTCACGGCAGAGTGGAACGAGGACATGCTGCGCGCAGCCGGGTTCACGCGTATCGAATGCATCTGGCGCTGGATGAACTTCGCGGCATGGGTCGGCATCAAGGAGTAGCCGAACAGCTACGAATCAGCGCATGAAGGGTAGACACTCCAAGGACGAGCGAGGACGCGTATGGCGAAACAACCGATGTGCCGCGCCACGATCAAGAGCGGAGAGCGCAAGGGTGAGCCGTGCAAGAACCGCGCGATGGTTGGCACGACTGTCTGTGCCAAGCACGGCGGGAAAGCCGCGCTCGCGAATCGTGGGACCGGCAATGGCAACTACAAGCACGGACGACACTCGAAGTACCTGAACCCGGCGTTGCGCGATCGCTACGAGGAAGCGCGCAACGACCCGGAGCTGCTGGCGTTCCGCAACGAGATCGCGGTGCTGGACGTGCTGCTCGATGACGCGCTGGCGGCGATCGGACACGACGCCGGAGCTGCCGAGCGCTTGTGGCGCAAGGCGCAGAAGCACCTGCTGGACTTCGAGATCGGTGTGCGCAGCAAGGACAACCGCAAGCAGCAGGAAGCGTTCGTGCATCTGCGCGAAACGATCAGCGAGGGACTGCGCGACGCGGAAGCACGCGTGGAAGCGCGCAAGCTGATCCAAGAGCGCACGACGATCGCGCAGAAGGAGATCGATCGGCTCACGAAGATGGAGCACATGATGACCGCTGAGCAAGCCTACATGCTGTTCAGCGCGATCATGGCCGAGGCCGGTCGCATCATCTCGAACGGTGACGAGCGCGCACGCTTCAACAACGCTATGGCGAAGCTCGCCGGGGGCATCGCGCGATGAGCCTCGCGATCGATCTCCCTGAGCTGCCGAACATGCGCACGCTGTTCGATCGCGTGCTCAGCGATATTGTGGCGCGCGGCATCGACGGACAAGACTCGCCAGCGATGCACGAGCACGTCGGCAAGCGCCTCGTGGAGTTCATCGAGCAGGACTTGGGTGATCCGCTGTGGGAGAAGCAGCGCGCGATCGCCAACGCGCTCGATGACCATCGGTTCGTCGCGGTCAAGAGCTGTCACGCGGCTGGCAAGAGCTTCACCGCTGCGCGCATCGTCGCCGCGTACCTGATCCTGCATCCGCACTCGATCGTCGTCACGACCGCGCCGACCAACCGGCAGGTACGCAATATCCTGTGGCGCTACATCAACGCGATCGCGGCGCGACACGGCGACCGCTTGCCGGGACGCGTGCTGCAGATGAGCTGGGAGATCGCGCCGGACTGGTACGCGATCGGGTTCAAGGGCAGCGACGACAACAGCGACGCGTTTCAGGGATTCCACGCGGAGCATCTGCTGCTCGTGGTCGATGAGGCCGCCGGAGTCAGCGAACAGGTATTCGATGCAGCTGACGCGATCCTGACCGGCGAGGGCGCGAGCGCGCTGCTGATCGGCAACCCGACGAGTCCGAGCGGGACGTTCCGCCGCGCGTTTCATCAGGATCGCGCGCTGTGGCACCAGATCAGTATCAGCGCATACGACACACCGAACTTCACCACGTTCGGTGTGACGAAGGGCGACATGCTCAGCGGGGCATGGCAGCGCAAGGTCGCGGATCAGCAGATGCCGTATCCCGCGCTGATCGATCCCGGCTGGGTGGCACGTCAGATACAGCGACACGGTGCGGAGAGCGCGTTCGTGACCTCGCGTATCGACGCTGAGTTCCCTGAGGACGCCGGAGACACGCTGATCTCGCTCGCGCAGATCGAAGCGGCGCAGGCGAACGCAGGCGAGCTGCAGCCGACCGGCAACTACGAGGTCGGCATTGACGTCGCGCGCTTCGGTGACGACGAGACATCGATCGCGATCCGTCGCGGCCCGGTGCTGCTCGCGCAAGAGAGCTGGGGAAAGCTCGACACGATGGAGAGCGCCGGACGCTGCGATCACATCATGACGCGCTTCGGACTCGACAAGGACACGACGCTCGTGAAGGTCGACGCGACCGGCATCGGCTCGGGCGTGGCTGACCGGCTGCGTGAGCTGGGCTGGAACGTTCGCGATGTCCACAACGGCGCGAAGTCGAGCGACCGCGAGCAGTGGCGCATGCTGCGCGACGAGATGTGGTGGCAGCTGCGCGAGCGCTTCGCGGAAGGGCGGATCGCGCCGGGAGATCGCGGTTTCGACGAGATCACGATGGCACAGCTGTCGGACATCAAGTTCAAGTACCTGAGTGGGTTCACCATGCCGGTGATCGAGAGCAAGGACGAGGCGAAGCGTCGGGGCGTGCGATCGCCCGACCGCGCCGAGGCTGTCGTGCTCGCGTTCGCGGTCTTGCCGGACGCGGAGGGCGCGGTTCCCGGCGTGATCATGACGCGCACGACGAAAGGACGGTGGTAGCGAGATGAACGAGAAACGGGCGGTGATGACCAAGAGCAATGCGCAGCGGATCGCCGAGGGCATCGCGTGGGGTGTCTTTATCGTCGGGCTGTGCATCGTGATCTGGTCGCTCGGGCAGCTGATCGAAAAGCTGTTCCTGACGATCGGGGGATGGTTGTTCTAGTGGCGGTCGATGTGGTGCGCGGCTGGGCGTGCCCGGTCACGCGCAAGAGGAGAACACGCATGGATGACATGAACAAACGCGAGCTGGCGGAGCTGCTGCAGCGCAAGCTCGACGCGCAGGAGAACGTGCGAGCGACGCTGGACGCCGCGCACGCAGCCGAGGCCGAGGCGCGCGCGGCACAGCGCGCGTATCAGAACGCGATCAACGAGCTGGAGGAAGCCGATGCCGCGCTGAACGATGCGGTGGCGCGCGTGGCAGG
Organism: Microbacterium sp.; assembly: GCF_029263575.1. Classification (GTDB taxonomy): domain Bacteria; phylum Actinomycetota; class Actinomycetes; order Actinomycetales; family Microbacteriaceae; genus Microbacterium. The sequence continues at coordinate 3,709 of NZ_JAJUFV010000203.1, forward strand.
AGATGCAGCATGAGCCTGATTCGTCAGCTGATGTGGGCGCAGCTCGCATCGTACCAGCAGCAGGAAGATCGACGCGCGCGCTGGGTGCGCGAGGTCGTGGAGCGTGACGGCATCAGCGAGGACGACGCGCACGCGCTGTATGACCGCGTGTTCGCGCTCGCACGCGAGTTCCGGCAGATGCTTCCGGAAACGCTTGCCGACCTGATCCTGACCGGCGCGATCCAGACGAGCGCGACCGTGAGCGAGCGCGTCGCGCTGATTGAGCGCGCGATGCAGGAGAACGCGTGATGTGGCTGTTCGTTGTGCTGTTTCTCGTTGAGGGCGTGCTGGGCGCGATCGTCGGCGCGCATGACGTGATGATCACCGGTTTCGCGATCGCGGCGATGATGATCGCGATCCTGCTGCTGGTACGTCAGGAGGAGAAGTCTCGTGGCATTCGTTGACGGCGTAGCGAATCCGGTCAAGGTCGCTGAGCGCTGCGAGCACTGCAGCGCGTATGTGCAGACGCGCGCGACCGAGCACGAGTGGATCGTGCTCGATGCGTATCCGCACCCGGACGGCGACTGGGTGATCCGGCACGACTTCACCGCGACGCGCGCGACCGCGCCGGTCGCGGGTGGTTATCGCGAACATGCCTGCAGCGCGCCTCAGAACGGCGCAGAACGCGCGGAAGCGTCGCATGAAGGGAGTTACTAGGGATGGTGAGTGTCGTGCGCATACATGGCGAAAACGTGAGCGCAGAAACGGTCGTCGCGACGATCGAGGGGCGCGCGTATGCCGAGCCGGGAGAGGACGGCGACGTGCTGCTCACGGTGTCGGGCACGCGTGACGACGGCGAGCG
>NZ_JAJUFV010000204.1 GCF_029263575.1 Microbacterium sp.
CCGATGCCGACCAGAACCAGAATGCCGACGAGTCCGGCGATCTCCATAGTTGTATCCCTCCGAGCCTCCGACTTCGTCGCGGAGACGTCACGATTGACTATGCCAGATCGAGCGCGACAGGCCGAGGGGGAGAAGGGCCCAGCCTGGGTCGGTCAGAGGCCGCGCAGCTTGTTCGTCAGCTGTTTGAGCGTGCGCAGCTCGTCGTCGTCCAGCGACCCCATCTGCTCAGCGATGGACCGACCGTGCACCGTCGCGACCTCGCGGAAGCCTCGTGCTCCGGCCTCGGTCGCGCGCAGAAGCGCACCGCGACCGTCTTCGGGGTCGGGGCATTTCGCGAGAAGCCCGCGGGCGACCATCCGGTCGACGAGGCGCGAGACGCTGGGTTGACTGATGAGCATATTGCCGGTCACATCGCGCAGCCGTGCCGTCATCTCGGGCGCACGGGTGACGGTCAGCAGCACGTCGTACTCGGCCTGGGTGATCGGGGTGTCCTCGAAATCAGCGGCCATCGCGGCGAAGAGTTCATGCTGCGCGCGAAAAAGGCTCTCCCACGCTTCAAGGGCGAGCTTACGATCCGTCATGCATTCAGATTACTGGAACGGTGAAGGGCCAGTCGGAGAGGCTCCCGACTGGCCCTTATCCCTTGCACCAAGAGTGTCCTGCAATCACATTCGGTGGATGCCACAGCAAACATTCACCGTGTGATTACTGTATAACGGCACGGTAACGAATGCAACGTTTTGGTTACGGGAATCTTTGGTGAGGAGTTGCCCTGTCCGTTCTCCAGCGGCGCGACGTCACGCATCCGGCCAGTCGCTGCGCGATCGGGCCTATCTCGTTCGCCTTCGCCAGTCCAAGTTCCTTGGCGATTCGAGTCGCGGTGCGTCCTCGGGATCCAAATGAGACATAGCTGCCAGAGGATCCCGCTCACGTGTGGGGAGGCGGTTGAGGATGCGCTCGACGTGAGCTCGTGCCTCCCGGCGCGCACCGCTGTACCAGCCTCAGTCGACTTTTTCGCGCGTGATGACGATGTGCACGAGCGCCACGACGTCGCCTCGATGCATCGCCTCGACCCCGATGGCGATGAGCAGGTCGGACAGCGCCGTGCAGGGCTCGGGTGCCGACTTCAACCACCGATGCGAGCGTCGGTTGATGAGAGGACATGAACATGGCATCGAAAGACGAGAAGAACCTTGCCCAGGTGACCGACAAGATCGCGAAGATGGACGAACCGCAGCGCTCCCTTGTGCAGCGTGTGCACGAGGTCATCATGACCGCTGTACCGTCGCTGAAGCCGCGGATCTGGTACGGCATGACTGCGTACGCGCAGTCGGCGAGCACGCCTGCACTGGTGACGCTGCGCAACGATGAACGCGTCAACCTTGCGCTGACCGAGAAGGTCGAGCTTCGTCCTGCGGGCGGTTCCGACGGCAGCTTGATGCCGGCTGCGTGGTACTTCGAAAGCATTGACGAAGCGACAGAGCAACGCATCGCACAGATCGTCCGCGCGGCAGTTTCCTAGACTGCGCAGCGAGCGTCAGTGCGCGGCGCCGAGTTCGATGAGCAGAACACCGCCGACGATGAGGACGATGCCGAGGCCCATCAGCCAGGTGAAGGGTTCTTTGAAGAGGAGCGTGCTGAGGACGGCGGTCAGCGCCACGCCCACCGCGGCCCATATCCCGTAGGCGACGCCGAGCGGGATGCCGCTGGCCAGGGCGAGGCTGAGCATCGAGAACGCGAGGACGTAGCCCACGACCACCAAGATGTACCAGCGCTTCTTGTCGACCGCCACGCGAAGAGAAAGTGTGCCGCCGACTTCGAAGACGATCGCGCAGATGAGGAACAGCCAGGCCATCACGCGTCCTCCGTGCTCGTGCTGCGGGCGGCCTGCGCGCCGAATTCGACACACAGCACTCCGGCGATCACGACCAGGATGCCGATGCCCATCGGCACCGTCAAAGGCTCTCCGAAGATGACGAGCGACAGAAGCGCTGTGAGCGCGACGCCGCACGCACCCCAGATGCCGTAGGCGGCGCCCAGCGACATGCCAGTGCGCAAGACAAGCGAGAGGAGCGCGAATGCGGCGGTGTAACCCACGACGACGATGACGTAGAGGGCGGGCGTTTCCAGCGCGCCTTTGAGGGACAGCGAGCCGGTGACCTCTGCGACGATCGCGCCGACGAGGAAGAACCAGCCCTTCGGCTTGTCGGTCACTGAAGCTCGCCCCGGCGCGCGTCGAGCACGTCGCGCAGCGCGAACGACTCGGGGGAGGCAACCGGATCGGACATGGTTCCAGGGTACCGGGGTGCCGAGGCATCCGTCCGTACTAGAATCGGTACCAGGCTCGACAAAGACCCTGCGAGCGGGACGGCCCGTTCGTTCGATCGGCACGGGGACGACCTCGTGGAAACCGGATTGTCACCCTGCGATCTATCGTCACTCCTGTCGCCATCGTCCGCCTCGTACTCGGCTGGGGCGTCTTCCTCGCGTTGGCGCTCGCGGGGCCGCTGCTTGAACCGCCCGTCCCGGCGCCGCTTCTCATCATCGCGCTCGTGATCATCGTCGCGATCATTCTCGTGTGTGCGTTCGGTGTCGTCCATGAGGCCGAGCACCTCGCGCGCCGCCTCGGTGATCCTTACGGCTCACTCGTCCTCACCCTTTCGATCGTGTTGATCGAGGTCGTGCTCATCGCCGCCGTCATGCTCGGCCCGGGCGAGCACGCCACGATCGCTCGCGACTCGGTCATGGCCGTGTCGATGATCATCCTCAACGCCGTGATCGGGCTCTCCCTGCTCGTCGGAGGCATCGCCCGCGGAGGCAGGCGCCCCAACCGCACCGGCGTCTTGCTGTATCTCGCGATGCTCATCGTGCTCAGCTCGCTCGCCTTCGCGCTGCCGGCCCTCATCGGCGAAGACGGGTCGTACACGACCGGCCAGCAGATCCCGATCATCGTGCTGACGGTCGCCCTCTACGCTTTCTTCCTTTTCCGACAGATGGGTCGGCAGGCCGACGACTTTCGCGAGGTCGATTCGCTGCCGGCATCCGTCGCCTCCGAGTCGCAGACGGATGCTTCGCCCCATGCCCGCGTGAGCGTCCTCAGGGTCATCGCCCAGCACCGCGCCGAGATCGTGACGCGCCTGCTGTTGCTGATCGTGACGGTCGTGCCCATCGTGCTGCTCTCGCATGACATGGCAGCGCTGCTCGATGACGGACTCGGTCGCGCTGGCGCACCGGTCGCCCTGTCGGGCATCCTGATCGCCATGATCGTGTTCCTGCCCGAATCGATCACGTCGGTGCGCGCGGCCCTGCGCGGCGAGATCCAACGCGTCAGCAATCTGTGTCACGGGGCCCTGGTCTCGACTGTCGGCCTCACCATCCCGGCAGTGCTCATCATCGGGGCGCTCACCGGGCAGACGGTCGTGCTCGCCGAGAATCTCACCAACCTGATGCTCCTCGGCGTCACGTTCCTGCTGTCGGTGGCGACCTTCATGGCGAAGAAGGTCACGGCAGTGCACGGTGCCGCGCACCTCGTGGTCTTCGCCGTCTACGGCCTCACCGTCTTTGCGTGAGGCGGGCATCACCCGTTCGCATACAGCTGGGTGGCGGCATCCACGAGCTCTGCTAGACCTGCGGGCCGATGGTCACGCCACCAGGCGAGCCGCACGGGGATTCGGGGCCCGTCCTTGATCGGGCGATACGTCACCCCCGGGCGGGGGTGGTGATGCGCGGTCGCCTCGGCGGTGGTGCCGACGCCGCGTCCGGCGGCGATCGCGTCGAGCCAGCTGTCGACGTCGAACGAGTCGACGAAGCGCGGTGCGTGATCTGACCCGCTCCAGAGGTCGCTGCTGGTGGTGCCCGAGCGGCGGTCGGTGAGCACGGTGCGGTCGGAGATCTCAGCCATGCTCACCTGTCTGCGCCGTGCCCAGCTCGGGTCGTCGGCGGCGAAGACGACCAGGCGACGCTCCAGGCCCACCACGACGGAATCGAAGCGTGCGTCGTCGACGGGGCGCCGCACGATCGCGATGTCGCAGAGTCCTTCGGCGAGTCCCGAAGTCGCTGAGTTGTGGCGCACGAGGTCGAGCTCGATGCTGCTGTACCGCTGGGCCCATTCGCGTTGGAGGCGCGCAGTGAAGCGGCCCATTGCAGCCCAGGCGTATCCGAGACGCAGCACGTTTCGTCGAGTCGACAGGAACTCGGTGAAGCTGTCGGCCTCGGCGAGCACCCGTCGCGCCTCGGGCAGCAATTGCTGCCCGGCCGCCGTGAGCTCGCATCCGCGCGGCACGCGGCGAAGAAGCATCTCGCCGACCGTGCTCTCAAACCCCGCGATCGTGCGCGAAACGGCCGCCTGCGAGACGAACAGCTGCGCCGCCGCATCCGTGAAAGAGCCCGCGTCGGCGGCCGCGACGAAGAAGCGAAGATCGCGCAGCGTCCACTTCATAACCGAATCGTATGTCACAGTCGAAACATGCACTAGGTGCAATGCTGGTTCGGGCGTACG
>NZ_JAJUFV010000205.1 GCF_029263575.1 Microbacterium sp.
ATGTCGCGCACCTCGGCCTCCATCGATCGGCCCTCGCGTGCAGCGCGCACCTTGAGTGCGCGGATCACGCCGTCGTCGAGACCTCGGACCGTGATCGTGGGCATGATCCCTCCTGACTGCGTTGCTGTCAATGCAGTCATATTGTACGCGGTCATCACCCTATGCAGTAGTGGATACCGAAGCCGGCATCTGCGACGCGGCGGGCGAAGTCGCGAGCCCGCACCAGGTTTTCGCTCGCGCAGTCGTGTGGACTGCCGAATCGACATTTCGGGACGCTGATCGCATTGGGCACAGCGAGAAGTGAATCTAGGTCATCCGCGACCGTACGAGTTTCGTTGACGTTGAGCGTTCGTCGGAACGACTGCCACCCAAACCCGGTGTGCGTCACAGCTCCCTCCACCAAGGCGAACGATGCTCGCGGCTCGTCGCCACCGAGTATCCATTGCAGTTCGGGATAGCACTTATCGAGATTGAGCGTCGGCTCGTCGCCCGGCCCCCAGTGCTCCCACGCATCGTCGCCATCGAAGCATCCTCTCGGGCACGCATGCGACTGAGCGATCTGTCTCGGCGACACGGGGTAAGCGAAGTATCTGATTCCCATGCATCCACGATCGCGCGCCGGCGGATGCGGTCGGCTGTCGGAACCCGCGATTGGGGATAAGCCGCGCGGGAGCACAAACTGTGGAGGCAGACGACCACAGATTGTGCTCCCACGAGCATCGCTGGCTCAGGCGACGGGCTACTGCACCGACCATCCGCCATCGGATGCGACGATCGCGCCGTTGATGTTCACGGCGTCGTCGCTCAGCAGGAACGTGATCGACGCGGCCAGCTGCTCGGCGGTCGCCACCGTGGGGATTGCCTGCTGGAACGGCGCGAGACGTGCCGAGCCGGCTTCCGACATGTTCGGGGGCATCGGGATGCCGGTGGCCACACCGCCGGGAGCAACCGAGTTCACGCGAATGCCCTTCGGCCCGTACATGAACGCCGCCGACTTGGTGACTCCGATAGTGCCGTGCTTGCTGGCCGTGTAGGCGTTGCCCGAGGCGTTGCCGCGCAGGCCCGCTTCGCTGGCGACGTTGAGGATCGCCGCGACCAGCCGCCTCCATCAGAGGAAGCACCGCGCGCATGAGCTTGAACGGCGCGGTGAGGTTGATGGCGATGCCGCGGTCCCAGACAGCATCCGTCGTTTCGCCAGCGGGCGAGAAGTCGTCGTTGATGCCGGCGACGTTCGCGAGGGCGTCGATGCGCTCACCTGCTGCGGCCACGACGCCGTCGACGGCATCCTGCTTGGTGAGGTCGCCGGCGACGGTGATGATGTCAGCATCCGCAAGTTCTGCTTTGAAGGCGTCGAGTTTGTCGCCGGCGATATCGGATGCGATGACGCGGCCGCCTTCGCGGGCGATGCGCGATGCGGTGGCCCTGCCGATTCCGGATGCTGCGCCGGTGACGATCCCGGTCTTGCCTGCGAAGCGGCCTGAGGTGACCGTCTCGGTCCAACCGGTCGCGGCGGACTCTTCGGGGATCTCGCCGCCGTTCGCGGCGCGGACCAGGTCGTCGACGACCGACTGGGGCATCTGGCCCTGGCTGAGGGTGACGAGCTGCTGCAACGGAAGGCCGAGTATGGGGGTGAGCGACTCGGGGTCGGCGCCGGTCTGCGCGAGGAGCCCGCGGACGAGGTCGCCGCCTGTGGGATCGTTCAGCCATTCGCCGATGGTGGAGTTTGCGGTCAGTGCCATCTTGCGATCCGAACCGAGTTCTTCAAACCAGAAAAAGGCCGCTATCTGCACCCGACGGAGAACCGGGCCATCACGCATTTCGAAGCGGCAGTGCTGCAGGGGTTCCCCCCCCGGACATCGATTCGTTGGCTCGAAGACCACGATCGCCCGGCAGAGGCAAATTAGATTACGTGCTCCACATGTAGATTCAGCGCTCAGTGGGCTTGAATCGGAGCACGAGTTGTATGGCGCTAACCGCATCCTTGAGCCCGCTGATGAATTGAGCCCGGACGAGTTGAAGAAGCTAAGCGTCATTCTTCAGCGTGAATATCGCTCGGTTCGACTTGTGAAGCATGACCTGTTCAACGTCGAGGGCTACACCGCCGCACTATCTGTCGACGGCCGCAAATATTCAGAAGCATACGCGGGTAGTGGAGAGTTTGCAGCGATTATGCTTGTTCGATCTATCTCACGTGCCGCGCACCGTAGCCTGATTCTCCTTGACGAACCCGAGACTTCACTCCACCCGGGAGCCCAGCGTGAGTTGATGCGGTTCATCGCGATGGAGCGTGTGGCGAAGAAACATCAGGTGGTCCTCGCCACGCACGCTCCGTCCATGGTGACTGATCTGCCGGACGAGGGCCGAAAACTTCTCGATCTGGACCCCGTTAGCGGGCGCGTCCGTGTGGTAACGCAAAAGGCATCATCGGATGAATCGTTTTCCCGTATCGGCGCACAAATAGCGTCGCGGACAATCGTAGTCGAAGACGACCTTGCTGTCGCGGTAGTGCGGCGGGCCTGCCGGCTTCGCGGCGACGACTTTCTCGGCTCCGTCTCAATCGCCGCAGTGCCGGGTGGGGCGGAGACGCTTGCGCGAAGGGTTGTTGCGGTGCAAGCTCCACTCCACGCCTCCTGTGTTGTGATTTTCGACGGCGATGCTCGGCCGACCGAGTCGATTCGTGACTCCGCCGAAGTTACGGATGCGCAGCTTCAGAGCGAGCTTGACAAGATCGGGTTGAAAAAGGAAGCCCTGTTGCGCAATGGTGGTGACGGCGATCAAACTGAACATCTGATTGCCGTCCGCCGTCAGGCACTTGAATGGGTGAATTCACACGTCGACTATTTGCCGGGCGATTTCAATCCGGAAGCGCTGTTACTTGAAATGAGCGGGCGTTCGCATGCCGGAAATGAAGACGCTAAGAAGCAGTGGGAGACTTTCACGCGAGACTCGCTCAATCTGCTTGAGTCTGAACACGTTACGTCTCCGCAGATTCTTGATGAGCAGATTCGGACTCTGGCCTCACTGTCAGACGATAACCCCCAGCTAATTGCTGTTCTCAACACGTTAGAGACGCTCTTGGCGGAAGCCGAGCGAGCTGACCGGACCTGATCTGAACCTCGAGTCGTTCCTCGCGCGAACGACGGTGAGCTATCAGGCGCACGACATCGTCATTCTCAGCCCGTTCGGCGCGCGCAACTCGCTCGTGGGCAGGCTGCTCGCAGCCGAGCACTTCACCAAAGAAGAGCGTTGGCTGCGTGATCGACTCAAGGTCGAGACGGATGCTACGAGCACCGTGGGCGTCGTCGACGCGACGAGCACCGGAGCGGTCACCGAAACCCCGTCGTCACCGACTGCTGCGGTGCCGCAAGCGCCCCGCAGCCGCATCCGCTGGGGCTCGATCTTCAAGTACAAAGGACTCGACGCCGAAGCGGTGATCCTCACCGACATCGGCGACGCCGGTGTGGCGTTCATCCGCGGCGAAGGTCTCGACTGGTTCGACCTGCTCTACGTCGGACTCACCCGCGCGCGGTACCGGTGTGTGGTGATCGCGAATTGACGCGATCGACCCTCGATTGTCCATGCGCGCGGATAAGCTAGAAGGAATATACGCCTGGACGTCGAGTCCGCACTGACCCTGAGGATGTCGCAATGCCGCTTCCCTTGATCCCGCTCGCCGTCGCAGGAGTGGTCGCCCTCGCCGCGGGCGGTGTCGCGGTGGTGCAGACCCAGAAGGCGAAGAAGAAGCTCGAGGGCAAGAAAGTCGCCGTCATCGGTGGAGAGCAGACCGGCAAGACCGCGCTGCTCCACTATCTCGAGCAAGGGACGTGGCTGGATTCGTCGACGCCATCCCCGAATGTCGACAAGAGCGGCCGCACGTTCGAGCTTGACATTGACGGTGCCACCGTCGCCTTCTCCGTTACGCGTGACGTGTCGGGCACGCAGGGCCCCAGCTATCTCGAGTGGCGCAAAGCTGTCGAAGACGCGCACTACATCTGGTATCTGTTTCGAGCCGATCGGGTCGACATCCCAGATTCCGAAGACGCGCAGCTGGTCGCGAAGCACCTGCGACGCTTGACGCACTGGCTCAAGGAGTCCGGCTCGAAGGCGACGGTGATTCTGGTCGGAACCCACGCTGATCTGCACCCGAGATTCCCCGGAGATTTCTCGCAGATTTTCAAAGAGATGAATGAGATAGAGGCGATCAAGGTCGCATCGCTCAAGATCGGCGCACGCGTCGTCGTGGGCAGTCTTCACACGCCCGAAGACGCGAAGAAGCTGCGCGACCAAATAAGGGGGAAGCTCTGATGGAGCAGACAGAATCTGCGAACGTCGTTCGTCCGCGGTCGGTTCTCGTCGCGGACGACGACCTTTACCTGCGCATTGAGCACGACCCCGCCAACGTTGCGCTGCTCGAAGACGTCAATGCGATGATCGTGCCCTATTCGGGGCGAGCCGAGCTCAATGCACGCGCTGTTGCTTCGGTGCACAG
>NZ_JAJUFV010000206.1 GCF_029263575.1 Microbacterium sp.
ACCGCCGGCAACGGAGCCATCGGCTTCGCCGACGCGTCACAGGTCGGCGACCTCGGTCAGGTTCACGTCGAGGTCGACGGCGAGTACGTCGCGTACTCGGCAGAGGCGGCATCCAAGCTCGTCGAGAACTCGCCGCTGGTCGAGGGCCGTGGCGAAGGCGACCTGGTCTTCGACGTCGACCCGGCTGCTGCCACCGGTGGCGCCTACCCGATCGCCCTGGTCAGCTACCTGATCGGCTGCGAGCAGTACGAGGACGAGAACACCGCTGCACTGGTCAAGGCGTACTTCGAGTACATGGCCAGCGCTGAGGGCCAGACGGCTGCTGAGGCGAACGCCGGCAACGCCCCCATCTCGGACGGACTGCGCGAGCAGGCTCTGGCCGCGATCGACCTGATCCAGGTCGGCTGATCACCGATAATTGAGGTCGATGCCCTCGCGTCCTGAACGGGCGCGAGGGCATCGACGAGCACGGCCCTCCATCCCGACTCCTCCCGCCCGAAACGGAGATCATGAGTACGACCGAGCAGGCACAGCGCGAGCCGGTACGAAGCGCGCGACCGATGCCCATCAAGGCCAAGCAGAGACTCGGCGACCGCGTCTTCTCCGGAACAGCACTGGGCGCAGGAATCGTCATCCTGATCGTCCTCGCGGCGGTCGCCACTTTCCTGATCATCCAGAGCATCCCAGCCTTCGAACCCGACACGAGCGACAACCACATTCTCAACGGGCAACCGTTCTGGGCATACGTGTGGCCGCTGGTCTTTGGCACCCTCTGGGCATCGTTCATCGCTCTGCTGCTCGCCGCGCCGATCTCGATCGGCATTGCCCTGTTCATCTCGCACTACGCGCCTCGAAAGCTTGCTGCGACTTTGGGCTACGTCATCGATCTGCTCGCAGCCGTACCCTCTGTCGTGTTCGGGCTGTGGGGCGGGCTCGTACTCGCCCCGCTCATTCAGCCTCTCTACGCGTGGCTCAATGCGAATGCGGCTTGGGTGCCCTTCTTCGGGGGACAGGTATCCCCCACTGGCCGCACGATCCTCACCGCGGCCCTCGTACTGACGGTCATGATCATTCCGATCATGACCGCGATCTGCCGCGAAGTGTTCTTGCAGACGCCCACACTTCACGAAGAGGCCGCCCTCGCCCTCGGCGCCACACGCTGGGAGATGGTTCGCATGGCAGTGCTGCCGTTCGCTCGGGGTGGCATGGTGTCCGCGGCCATGCTGGCTCTCGGACGCGCCCTCGGCGAGACGATGGCCGTGACGATGGTGCTCTCACCGTCGGCCGTTGTCAGCTTCCTGCTGCTCACCTCAACGAACCCGACACCGATCCCGGCGAATATCGCGCTCGCGTTCCCCGAAGCCCATGGCACTGGCGTGAACACGCTCATCGCGACCGGCCTGATCCTGTTCATCGTGACCTTCGCGGTCAACGCCGCGGCTCGGTGGATCGTCGCCCGCCGCGCCGAGTTCTCAGGAGCGAACTGACATGACCGTCCTCACCGCTCCCGCACCCTCGGCATCGCTCACCTCCGGCAGGCTCCCCAAGTGGGCCCCCTGGGGCCTGCTGCTGGTCTCCTTTGTGATCTCATTCACGATCTTCGGTGTTGCAAGCGTCGGACAAAACCTCGCCGACTTCAACATCGTCGGAGCATCGATCGTCGGCATCCTGATCTACATGGTGTTGATCACGACGATCTCAACGATCGCCGAGAGCCGCCGCAAAGCCGTCGACCGGCTGATGACAGCACTCGTTGCGACTGCCTTCCTTATCGCCCTGCTGCCGTTGATATCCGTGCTGTGGACAGTGGTCAGCAATGGCCTTGAGCGTTTTGATGCAGAGTTCTTCAGCTATTCGATGCGCAACGTCGTTGGCGAAGGCGGTGGCATCGTTCACGCGATGTGGGGCACGCTCATGGTCACCATGGTGGCAGCGGTCATCTCGGTGCCGATCGGCCTGATGACCTCGATCTACCTCGTCGAATACGGTCGCGGAAAGATCGCCAAGGCGATCACGTTCCTCGTCGACGTCATGACGGGTATCCCCTCGATCGTTGCCGGTCTCTTCATCTATGCGGTGTTCGCGCTGATCTTCGGCCCCGGCATATCTATGGGCTTCATGGGTGCGCTCTCGCTGGCCGTGCTCATGACGCCGGTGGTGGTGCGCGGCAGCGAAGAGCTGCTGCGCATCGTTCCCAATGAGCTGCGTGAAGCGTCCTACGCGCTAGGCGTCCCGAAGTGGCTGACGATCCTCAAGGTCGTTCTGCCCACCTCGATCGCCGGAATCATGACCTCGGTGATGCTCTCGATCGCACGAGTCATCGGCGAAACAGCACCGCTCCTACTCACAGCCGGCTTCACGGCGAGCATGAACCTCAACATTTTCGACGGTCAGATGATGACCCTTCCGGTGTTCGCATACAACCAGTACATGAACCAGGGCACCAGCCCCGACTCTGCTGTCGCCCGTGCGTGGGCCGCTGCACTCACGCTAATCCTCATCGTCATGGTGCTGAACCTGCTCTCGCGCCTGATCGCGAAGTGGTTCGCCCCGAAGACCTCCGGCCGCTGAGCCGTACCTGACCCGAAGGAACTCCCGTGTCCAAGAGCATCGAAGTCAACGACCTGAACGTCTACTACGGCGACTTTCTCGCGGTAGAGGGCGTCTCCCTCGAGATTCAGCCGCGCAGCGTGACGGCGTTCATCGGCCCGTCCGGCTGCGGCAAGTCGACCTTCCTGCGCACGCTGAACCGCATGCATGAGGTCATTCCCGGCGCCCGTGTGCAGGGTGAGGTGCTCCTCGACGGCAAAGACCTCTACGCGCCCGGCGTCGATCCTGTGCTGGTGCGTCGCCAGGTGGGCATGGTCTTTCAGCGCCCCAACCCGTTTCCGACGATGTCGATCAAAGAGAATGTACTGGCGGGTGTGAAGCTCAACAACACGCGCATGTCCAAGAGCGACCAGGATGACCTCGTCGAGAAGGCACTCACGGGCGCGAACCTGTGGAACGAGGTCAAAGACCGCCTCGACCGGCCCGGCTCCGGCCTGTCGGGTGGTCAGCAGCAGCGTCTGTGCATCGCCCGCGCGATCGCCGTCTCGCCCGAGGTGATCCTCATGGACGAGCCGTGCTCGGCCCTCGACCCGATCTCGACCTACGCGATCGAGGAGCTCATCAGCGAGCTGAAGAACGAGTACACCGTGGTGATCGTGACGCACAACATGCAGCAGGCATCCCGCGTCTCCGACAAGACGGCATTCTTCAACATCGCCGGCACCGGCAAGCCCGGCAAGCTCATCGAGTACGACGACACGACCGCGATCTTCACCACGCCCTCGGTGCAGGCGACCGAAGACTACGTCTCCGGCCGGTTCGGGTAATCCGCCCACGGCAGCCAGACGGCCCCACTCAGTCGCGCGGCGACAGCAGATACGCGTTGAGCTGCTGCGTCAGCTCTCGATCCGCGACAACCGAGACGTCGTCGATCGCGGTGACCGCCACGGCAAGGCGCACGCTCGAGACGAGCCACGCGGCATCAGCGCGAGACAGTTCAGAGGCCGCGATCCGCTCATATTCGACGTCGAAGCCTCGTCCACTGAGGTACTCGTAGACGCTCAGCTGGGTCGTGCCATGCAGGATCCCGCCGGTCGGCGCCGGGGTCACGAAGCGGTCACCGAATCGAAGGATGAGCGAAGCCGTGGGCGCTTCGAGCACGAATCCGTCGCTGGAGAGGAAGATCGCGTCGTCAGCGCCCCTGCGGCGCGCCTCGCGCAGCGCCGCCATGTTCACCGCGTACGACAGCGTTTTGGCCCCCAGCAGCAGCCAGGGCGCCCGCTCGGCGGCGCTGAGGTCGTATCCGCGATCGAGGGTCACCACCCGCACACCGCGCTCGCGCACAGCGGAGAAATCCGATGCCGGCGCAGCCGTCACCCAGGCCGTCGGGGTGGGTCCGTGCTCTACGCCGCGACTGAGGATCAGCTTGATCACCGACTCCCCGGCACCACACGCGGCCTCCGCCGCGGCGATGGCTTGACGCCACTGCTCGCGGTTGGGCTCGGGAAGATCGCACAGCCGTGCGGAGTGCGCCAGTCTCTCGAGATGAGGCAGCACCTCCTGCGCGTGCTTGTCGACGACGCCGATCGACTCGAAGACGCCGTCGCCGCGCTGCGTGCTGAGCTCTCCGACGCTCAGCGCCGGCGCCGAGGCATCCACCATCGTGAAGGTGTCGGCGTAATCGGTTCGCTCAGCGGCGGCATCTGCGGGATCGATCATCAGAGCGAAGCGCTGGGTCATGCAACGACTCTACGTCGCACAGCCACGGGGGAATACTCACGCGATTCGGGCGTTACAATGGAGTAGCCGGGCCGCATAACCCCGGGCTCCAATTTTTGCCGCTTCGAGCGGCCTTCCGCCGAGAGGCGTTCTTGCGGCCCGGTCTTTCTCT
>NZ_JAJUFV010000207.1 GCF_029263575.1 Microbacterium sp.
CGAACGCTTCACCGGTGAGGCATTCGGAGTGCACGCGCACGAGCGCGGTCTCGTCGAGCTCGCCTGAGACGACCGCGATGTGGTCGGTGCCGGTGACCCGGTCCTTATAGGCGAGGAAGCGGAAGGTTCCGTGCGACGTCGGCACCGTGGCATCCGCCCGCAGGCTCACGCGGCGACGGCCCGCGCGTGACGAGACGACCGGCCCGTCGAGGGGATCGACCTCGTTGAGGTGCGCGATCAGCTGCTCGATCGTGATGACGGGGATTTCGTCGCGCGCACCGAGCTCGATGAGGCCGGGCATCCGCATCATGCTGCCGTCTTCAGCCACGACTTCGGCGATCGCGCCGACCGGCTGGAGGCCAGCCAGCCGCATGAGATCGACGGCCGCCTCGGTGTGGCCGCTGCGTTCGCGGACTCCACCGTCGACGGCGCGCAGCGGCAGCACATGGCCGGGGCGAATCACGCTCGTCGCGGTCGACTGCGGATCAGCGAGCACGTTCAGCGTGTGCGAGCGGTCCGCGGCGCTGATGCCCGTGGTCACACCGTCCGCAGCATCCACACTGACGGTGTATGCCGTCGAACGGGAGTCTTCGTTGGCCTCGACCATGGGCGGAAGGTTGAGGTTGTCGGCGAGATCTGCGGGCATCGGAGCACAGATGAAACCCGACGACCAGCGCACGGTCCAGGCGACCCACTCGGGTGTCGCGAGCTCTGCCGAGAGGATGACATCACCCTCGTTCTCGCGATTCTCATCGTCTGCGACGATGACAGGGCGCCCCGCGCGCAGCGACGCGAGAGCTTCTTCGATGGTGGAAAGGCTCATCGTGAGCCTCCTTCCGGGGCGGCCTGGAACGCCAGGAGGCGCTCGACGTGGCGGGCGACGATATCGGTTTCAAGATTCACAGCATCGCCGCTGACGCGGGAGCCGAACGTGGTCGACGCGAGCGTCTCGGGAATGAGGGAGACCTCGAACCAGTGGCTGGCCCCGGAACCGGTCGCAGGCTCCGACACCGTCGACACGGTCAGTGACGTGCCATCGACGGTGATTGAGCCCTTGTCGACGACCAGCGGTGCGAGCTCCGCCGGAAGCGAGATGCGCAGCACGCTCCACTCGTCCCCGGGGCGCACCTGGATGACCTCTCCGGTTCCGTCGACATGGCCCTGCACGATATGCCCGCCCAGGCGTGCGCCGACCTGCATGGCCTTCTCGACGTTGACACGAGTGCCGACGGATGCCGTGGCCAGAGCCGAGACGTCGAGCGTCTGCTTCATGACATCGGCGTCGAACGTGTCGGCTGTCGAGCCGACGACGGTGAGGCACACGCCGGAGATCGCGATCGATTCGCCGTGGATGGCGTCGTGGGCAGCCTTCGGGGCGCGGACGGTCAATCGCCAGCCGTCGCCAGCGGGTGCGATCGCGGTGATCTCACCGATCTCTTCGATGATTCCGGTGAACATCAGCGGACTCCTTCGTTTCTTTGCGGTCGTGCTATCGCAAGCATGTCGGGCCCGAGCGGCACCCATTCTTCGATCGTGAGTCGCCGTGCGTCGGCGATGGTCGCGGTGCCGATGTCGGTCAGCGCGAGGCGATCACCGCCCAGCAGCACTGGTGCTATGTAGGCGAGTATCTGGTCGCCGAGGCCCGCTGCGATGAAGGCGCTGGCCAGCGTCGGGCCGCCTTCGATGAACACGCGCTGGATGCCGCGGCCGTGCAGATCGGCGATGACAGCGTGCAGGTCGCGCGTGCTGTAGAACAGCGGATCGTGCGGATGGCGGTGGATGGCGGCATCCGAGGGGGTCTGTCGTGACCCGATGACGACGGGGACCGGCTGGTGCGCATAGAGCGCCTCGCCGTCGCGGGCGGTGAGCGAGGGATCATCGGCGAGAATCGTGCCGGTTCCGACCACGATGGCGTCGGCGGCCGCACGGCGGCGGTGTACATCGGCGCGCGCGGCGGGCCCGGTGATCCACTGGCTGGTGCCGTCGTGGGCAGCGGCCCGGCCATCGAGGCTCTGGGCCCATTTGACGGTGATGTGCGGACGACCGAGTCGCTGGGCTGTGAGCCAGTCTTCGATGAGCGCGCGAACGGCTTCTGCCGCGATACCGCCCTCGACCTCGACGCCCGCGCTGCGCAGGCGATCCGCGCCCCCTCCGGAGACGGCACCGGGGTCGTCGAGCGCATAGACGACGCGGCTGACGCCTGCCTCGACCAGCGCGAGGGCGCACGGGCCTGTGCGGCCGGTGTGATTGCACGGCTCCAGCGTGACGACGGCGGTGGCGCCGCGCGCTGCACCCGGGGCGAGCTTGGAGAGGGCGTCGACCTCGGCGTGCGCCGTGCCGGCGCCCTGATGCCATCCCTCGGCGAGAATCTCGCCCGTGGGGGAGATGATGACAGCGCCCACCTGCGGGTTGACTCCGCGCGGACCGAAGGCGGCGATCTCGAGCGCCCGCGCCATCGCGCGGCGCTCTGTCTCGTGCACTGCCATCCGGTGTCCTTCGATTCTGGCCCCGGGGATGACAGACACAGCGCCTTCGCGCTTCGTGCTGCCTTCCATCCGGACTAGTGAGATCTCTCCCACATCACCGTCGGTTCCGGAATTTCACCGGATCAGCATCTCGGTTTCCTGAGACGCTCGCGGACTGTCACCGCCGGTTCGGATTCACACCGACCCCGGAGCACGTTGATGCTCAGTGTACCCAACGTATGCGCACGCATTTCATTCCATGTCGGGCGGATGCGGCGTTGACCCCTCGAATTAGGGTGCAAGCAGCGCCGCGGGCACAACAGCAATACCATCCTTGCGTCGATGCGCAGTGTTACCTGTGGTGACGATGAGTGCGTCCGTGAGATGAGGTCCCATTCGCTCGCTCAACCAGCGCAGATGCCGTACGTCTTCGTCCGTCACGGACGCGGCCAGTTTGACCTCGACGGCGATCGTACGCCGACCACGGTGCACGATGAAGTCGATTTCGTGATCATCGTTTCTGGTTCGCAGATGGCCCACACGAGCACCGATGTGGGCTGCATATGTTTCCACCCTTGAGGCCGTTGAGGGCGACCGCCGGACGCTCATTGAGCATGGCTCGCAGCCGGTCGTCAACCAACCGAGGAACATAGGTGGGCATCGCCCTAAGCGACCATTAGCAGGCGTTCTACGCTACTGTTCGCCGATTTGCCGAACACTACTTCAACAGCCGCGACAGCCGCCGGTCCGCGAGGATCTTGCCGCCGGTCTGACAGGTGGGGCAGTACTCGAGCGATCGGTCGGCGAAGAAGACGCTGCGCACCGTGTCGCCGCATACCGGGCATGTCTCGCCGCGCCGCGCGTGCACGCGGAAGCCAGCGCGTTTGGCGTCTTTGAGGTCGGCCGGGGGTTTTCCGGATGCCTCGGCCACGGCATCCGTCAATGTCCGCCGCATCGCGCCGAAGAGTTCATCGATCTCAGAATCGCTGAGCGTCGCCGCAATCGCATACGGCGACAGCCGTGCAGCGTGGAGAATCTCGTCGGAGTAGGCGTTTCCGATCCCCGCGATGACGGACTGGTCGCGCAGCAGACCCTTGATCTGGGTTCGCCGCCCGGTGAGAAGCGCGGCGAAGGTATCGCGATCGAATGACTCGTCCAGCGGGTCGGGGCCCAGCCGGGCGATTCCGGCCACCTCGGCGGGATCGCGCACCACGGACACGGCGAGTGATTTCTTGGTGCCCGCTTCCGTGAGGTCGAAACCGCTGTCGTCATCGAGCGCGATGCGCAGGGCGATCGGAGACTTTCCCGGTTTGATGAGCGTCGTCGGCAGCAGCTCGTACCAGCGCAGCCACCCGGCCTTGGCGAGGTGAAACACGAGGTGCAGGCCCGGTCCGCACGAGAGAACGACGAACTTGCCGCGCCGGTGGGCCGCCGTGATCGGCTCGCCGTGCAGGGCGGTGATCGGCGGATCGAAGGTCTTCAGCGCCGCGATGGCGCCGACACTCGTGCGGGTGATCGTTCGGCCGACGGCGCGCTCGCCGAGAAAGCGGACAAGCCCCTGAACCTCTGGCATCTCTGGCATAGAGCCGTCAGAACGCGTCGTGCAGCAGTTTCACGCTGGCGTGACGCACGCGCTCGGGTGCGTCGACGTCGCCTCGCAGGAATGCGATGAGCGTGTTGAGGAAGATCCCATCGAACAGCGCGTACGCCGAGACGGGGTCGACGGCCGGTTGCGCATGCTCGAGCTGGCCGTATCGTGCGACCACCGCCCAGACCATGTCGGCGAGCAACTGATCGATCGCGATGATCGTGTCACGAAACCCGCTTTCGAACATCGCCTGATTGCGCAGGTCGTACCAGAGGCGATGCATGTCCGCCTCGTCGCGCATGGTCGACGCCATCTCAGCTCCGAAGCGGTCGGCGAGCTCGGCGCCGGTGCGCGAGGTCTCGACGAGCACG
>NZ_JAJUFV010000208.1 GCF_029263575.1 Microbacterium sp.
AGCGTCAGCGCTGACCTCAGCCGCTCATACTTCTTGATATCGCGGCTCAGCGGATAGCGCGCGAGCACGCGATGGATGCGCGCTGGCCCCGGGTACATCCACCACGGGGAGAACTCACCGAGATCGTTTTCAGCCTGGATCGCTGCGTCGAAAGCGGCGCGCCACGCGCGCGGATCGTCCGATGTGAGGACATCATCCCAGTGCTTGTGAGCGACGTTCTTCCGTACAGCGTGTCCGGCGAAGCGGTTCACCCGGCCTTCGCGCTGTTCGAAGTCGACCGGGTTCGACGGCAGGTTCCAGTGCACGACCGAGTGGCTCCACCAGTGGAAGTCGATGCCCTCCTGACCGACGCTCGTCGATGCCAGAATGAACGGAGCGAACGGACTGTTGAACGAAGTTCGCACCTCACCCTGGCGTACTCCCGACTTCTCGTCGGCCGACTCTTGCTTGCCGCCGTACCGCAGCGCGAACCGGGCGGTGAACGAAATGTCACGACGCTCAGCCGCATTGTCGTGCGCGAGATAGCGCGTCGAGCGCAGAGAGATCGCGTCCACAGCGCGCCGAGCGACGAGCATCAATGAGTCATCGTCAAGTTCGGTGGCGCCCAGCTCGCTCACCAATTGGAAGAGGTACTCGTCGAGGACCGCGCGCAGATTGCCGTCGGCGCAGTACGCCAGCACGCTCTTCCAATACGGTTGCTCCTGCCCGTACAACGTCGTCAGTAGCGCGATCGTCTCGGTGCGATTGAACAGCGTGCGTAGCCCCTCTGCGAGGACGAACGCGCTGCGCCACAGGCCGGCTTCGGTGGCATCCGCGCCGGCGACGCTGCGTAGAGCTCGCAGTGTCACGTTGCCGGGGGCGAACGCAGCGACATCACCGAGGTCGGGGTGCGCCGTTGGGTTCGTGCCTTGCTCTTCAAGCGCCCGGCGCACATGCTCCGTCACACCTCGCGCGCGGTCTTCGTCCGCTGCCACCAGCGCGGTCAACTCTTCGGCGCTCACCCTCGACAACTCCGCGGGCAGCAAGCCAGGAACAGTGAAGAACGCATCCGCCACCTGTTCCGCAGCCGGTGCGTCATCGAGAACGAAAGATGCCGCGAAGTCCGCCGCGCCAACGAGCGAACCGCGCCCGCGCGCAGCCGCGAGCTCATCATTCATACCGGCGAGTCCCGGATGGGGCCAGAACATCGCGAGCGTCGACATCGCGGCAGGGCGTCCTTCTGCGAGTCGATACTGCAGACGCGCACTGGCTGCTCGCCGCGCCTCCGGGTTGTTGCCGCGCAGGAGTTCACGATCGCCAGCGGCAAGACGGTCAGCCTCATAACTGAGCAGTGATGCGATGGCTGTGGGGGCTGCGCTCCATGCCGAGAACAACACCTGCTTCGTCACCGATCCGTCCGACAGCGGTCCGAAGATCTCGCCCGGCTCGAGATACGGCATCGTCGGGGGCATCCACAGCAGTTTCCACCAACCGTTCTCTACCGTCTCGTTGGCCAGTGCACGCAGGTGGCCATTGCCGAGATCAACGGGGTCGAATGCCGCCACTGCATCTGCGTTCAGCGAGCGTGTCTTGCGCAAAGCGCTCGCCGTCTTCGCGCTGCCTTCCGCGAGCAGACGCTTGGTGCGTTCTGCCGGCTTGTAGCCGTCCATGAAGCTTGCGAAGTAGGGGATCGATTTCCAGTACTCCACATCTATCGGCGCATCGACCGTCGAGCCGAGGTTGCGCAGTGCCGCCCAGCCCTTCATATCGGTGACGCTGGGTGTCTCGGTCGCCAGCTCACGCACCGCGACGAGGTCTTCGTTTGCTGCGATCGGCGGCCGCTCGCAGCGGCTCATGAGAGGAAGCAGTCGATTGCGTACCTCCAGAGCAGCGGCGTCCGCATCCTGATTCAGTACCAGCGCCTGCCGGTAGGCGGCCAAGGCGTCGGATGCCGCCTTCTCAGAACCCGCTCCGCCACCCGCGAGGAAACGCACCGTCGCGAGGAAGTCTTTGTAGTGATCGTCTTCGGAATCCTCGGCGTTCGTGAACGGCTTGTACGGCGTCGCCGACAGCAACAGCACCCGTGCATCCTCATGGTCGAAAAGCGCGTGCGCCAGCTCGCCGGCGTCTCCCGACTCAGGGTTCAAGAGCTGACGAAAGCGCTGAAACTCATCGAGGATGATCAGATCAGGTTGGAGCGTGTCGACGCCGGCCTTCGCCAGCGCGTGTCGCAGCCGACCCATCAGCTCCTGTGTGTCATGCCACAGGTCGTCCGGGAGCTTCTTCTTCATCCACAGCTTCGCGCGCAGCTCGAAGAAGAGGTCGAGCGAGCCATCCTCGCGAATCAGCTTCTCGAACGCCGAGACGATCACTGGGTCGGGCTCGCCATCGAGCTCCTTACGTAGATGCGCGATGCGGTACTCGAAGTTTGCTCGGGTGTGCACCGTGCCCTGCATGAGCACGCGTGTGATGCGCCGGTCTGAGTCGGTCTTGTTGAACAGTTGGTCGAGGATGAGCGTGAGCATCGCACGCTCGGGTGCAGAGCCCTGTCGGTGCCCGCCTTCGCTGAACGATGTACCCGGGGTGAACGAGACGAGGTTCACCTTCTTGCGACCGTCGCCGGACACTCCACTCAGCCGCTTGCTCTCACGAGCGAGCATCGTCAGTCGTGTCGTCATGCCAATGTGGTCGTCACCTGTGACGTTCAGCCGGCGGAGGTTCTGCGTCGCAAGGTCGACGTTGCTGCAGACATAGACGATGTCGATACGTTCGATCTTGTCGTCGTGCTCGAGGTGTTCGATGGCACGGGCGATCACACCGCGGGCGACGATGCTCTTGCCGAGACCCGTTTCGTCGGCAACGAGAAACCGACCGGATGCCGCGTCGCTCTCGGGCCCGTAGAAACGATCGAAGACATGGTTCACGGTGTCGCGCTGAAAAGATTTCAGTCCGCTCATCACCGCGTCGACGTCGACGCTGCTCACAGCCGACCTCCCATCAACGAATGGTGGGCGTCCCAGACGTTCGACCAGAGTTCATCGAACCCCTCCGGCAATAGATCTTGCTCGTCGCCGTGTTCGCGCACGTAGTCGATGACGCGGCGCGCGTCGGCGAGGCCATGGTGGCCAGCTCCAAGCGCGCGCACGAGCGCTTCGAACAGCCCCGACCCGTCGAATCCGTCGGACGCCGGGGCATTGAAAGCAAAGTCGCCTGAGCCGGTACCCGTGCCAACGAGGTCACCTGACAGTTCCAGCATCAGTGTCAGCAAGCGGAGGAAGGCCGCACGGTCGGTGAGCTGGCGCGCGACGATGGCGTCTTTGCGCGAGGGGACGTCGTCGAGCAGACGCGCGAGCACAATGGTGCGGCGTTTGCGGCCCTCGCTGTCTTGAGCCACGAGAGCGATGAAGGGCGTGATGTCGGTGAGCGGGATGTCGTGGATCGTGACGGCAGTGGCCTCGTCGGTCGCGAGGGTGCCGGCACCGAGGTCGGCTCGCGTAAGCAGGCGCCAGTGCAAAGAGATTCCCGCATCGGTGAGGATGGAGAGAGAAGCTTCGAGGTCCGGCTCGCCCCACACTCGAAGAGAATGCGGGGTACCGGGGAGCACGCGCGCGACGAGGCGTGCCCCCGCGAGCTTTCGCACCATCGCTTCAAGACGCCGCTCGGCCTTCTCATCCTCGGACTCGACGGCCCCGCCCTCGGTGATGTATTCCTCCTTCAGGTCGCCGAGCGCCTCCAGCGTCGCGTTCACGCCGAACTTCGAATCGGGTCCGGTGAATTCCACCATGACCTCTACATTGCTGCGCCACGCAGCATCCGTGGCATTCGCCGAACCGAGGAAGACGTGCGAACCGTCGAACCGGTCGACGACGATCACTTTGGCGTGCAGACCGCTCAGCCGGTCGAACTGGCTGTTCGCATCATTCGCGTCCTCGCCGATCGCCGCGTCGTCGAGCACGTACGTCATGAGTTTCTTGTCGAGCGCTGTGGGTGGGAGCGCGTCGAGAGTCTTGGCGCGCGACACCAAATGCGTCGTCGAACGAACATCGGATCGCAGCATCCGCAAGCCCTCATCGGTTGCGAAAGGGGAGATGATCAGCGCTCGCTTGCCGCGGAAGTCGGGGAATACCGATCCTGGCATGCCGACTGCGTGGAACTGCACGTCCCGCGCGGCGGTCGGTAGCTCCCACTTCACGGCGCGGAGGCGTCCGGCGAACGCGAGAATCTCGGTGCGACGCTCCGCAGGTAGAGCGTTGACCGCGAGTCCCGGAAGGAAGGCGAGCAGATCGACGAGTGGGCTGTTCTCATCGCGAGCGACGCCGCCTTCAGCGGGAGTGCCGTCGAGACGCACGATGGTGTCCCAACTGCGATCGTCGGTGAGGTTCCGGCTTGCGCAAAGATACCGGTAGATGCGACGTTCGCCGGCTGCGTACTCGAGGAACCAC
>NZ_JAJUFV010000209.1 GCF_029263575.1 Microbacterium sp.
CCGCATCCATCGTCGCGGGCAGCTCGACGATGGAGAAGTCTGGCTTGATGTTGATCGCGCCGAAGTCGTCGCGGCCGAGTCCGCCCTCGTTGGCGAGCGCGCCGACGATCTGCCGCGGCTCGACACGGTGCCGGCGGCCGACCTCGATCCGATACGGTGCGTAGTCGCCGCGACCGCGCCGCTCACGCGGCTCGCGCGCCGGCCGATCGCGCCCTTCCCTCGGCGGGCGGTTGTCGCGGGCCACCGCAGCCGTCAGCGCGTCGTTCTCGGGATCGAGCAACAGGGGAGTGTCCCCTTGCGCGACGACGGCGAGCGCTGCGGCGACATCGGCTTCGGGAACGTCGTGGTTACGCACGTAGTGGGCGATGATGTCGCGGAACTTCTCGATGCGGTCGCCAGCGCCCAGCGCTGCGGTGATGGCGTCGTCGAAGCGGGCGAGGCGTGTGGTGTTGACGTCCTCGGTGGTCGGCAGCTGCATCTGCGTCGGCTGCTGGCGCGTTGCCTTCTCGATGTGCTTCAGGAGGTAACGTTCACGCGGGGTGATGAAGCTGATCGCATCACCGCTGCGGCCGGCGCGACCGGTGCGACCGATGCGGTGCACATCCGATTCGGTGTCGGTGGGGATGTCGAAGTTCACGACGTGGCTGATGCGCTCGACATCGAGTCCGCGCGCTGCGACGTCGGTGGCGACGAGAATGTCGAGCTTTCCGTCTTTGAGCTGGTTGACGCTGCGCTCGCGCTGCACCTGCGGTACATCGCCGTTGATCGCCGCAGCGGAATAGCCGCGGGCACGCAGCTTCTCTGCAAGAGTCTCGGTCTCGTTCTTCGTGCGGACGAAGACGATCATACCGTCGAAGTTCTCGACCTCGAGGATGCGGGTGAGAGCATCGACCTTCTGCTGGTACGAGACGACGAGGTAGCGCTGGGTGATGTTCTGGTTGGTGGTGGTCTTCGCCGTGATCGCCACTTCTTCCGGCGTGTTCAGGTACTTCTGGGCCAGGCGGCGGATCGCAGCCGGCATCGTGGCCGAGAACAGCGCGACCTGCTTGTCGGAAGGCGTCTGAGCGAGGATCTGCTCGACATCTTCGGCGAAGCCCATCTTGAGCATCTCATCGGCCTCGTCGAGCACGAGGTACTTCAGCTCGGACAGATCGAGGGTGCCCTTGGCCTGGTGATCCATGATGCGGCCGGGCGTGCCGACGACGATGTGAACGCCACGACGCAAAGCCGACAGCTGCTGCCCATAGCCCTGGCCGCCGTAAACCGGCAGCACATGCACGCCCTTCATCTTCGACGAATACGATTCGAATGCCTCGCACACCTGCAGGGCGAGCTCACGGGTCGGCGCGAGCACGAGCGCCTGCGGAGTCTTCTGCGTGAGATCGAGATTCTCTAGCACGGGAAGCGCGAAAGCGGCGGTCTTACCTGTGCCGGTCTGCGCCGTTCCCAATACGTCACGCCCCTGCAGCAGCAGGGGGATCGTGGCGGCTTGGATGGGCGAAGGGGTCTCGTAGCCGAGGTCGCGGATGGCTTTCAGCACGGGCCCGGTGACGCCGAGCTCCTCGAATCCGGGTGTTACAGGGGACTCGTCGGCGGGCTCGTTCAGGGGTGCGTCTTTTGGGGTCACTAACTAAAGGTAGCGCCCCGAGGTGCGCCGTGCCTGTGAAGACGCGGCACTCAGGTGTCGGTGGTGAGCGAGAGGATCTTTTCTTTGACCTGTCGGCGCAGAACCTTGCCGATCAGAGACTTCGGCAATTCGTCGACCACGAAGATGCGTCGTGGCACCTTGTAGGGCGTGAGGATGCCGCGCGCGAACCCGCGAATCGACTCCTCGTCGAGCTCGGCGCCCTCGTCGAGAACGACCGCGGCGACGACTTCTTCTCCGGAGTGTTCGCTGGGCAGGCCCACTACGGCTACGTCGTCGACGGACGGATGCTGACGCACGACGTTCTCGACCTCGGTGGGTGAGACGTTGAAGCCACCGGTGATGATCAGCTCTTTGATGCGGTCGACGATCCGCACGAACCCGTCGTCATCGATCGTGACGATATCGCCGGTGCGATACCAACCGTCGACGAACGCTGCCTCTGTCGCTTCTGGCTTTCCGTAGTACCCGCTGAACACCTGTGGCCCGCGCACGACGAGCTCGCCCGGGCTCCCTGCCGGAACGTCGCGCGTGGGCTCGTCCGGATCGACCACACGGCACTCGGTGCCCGGCAACGGCAGCCCGACGGTGCCCGGCACGCGATTGTCGGCGACGGGGTTCGCCATCAGCACGGGAGAGCACTCGCTGAGCCCGTAGCCCTCGACCAAGTACCCGCCGCTGGCCTCTTCGAAGGGGACGACCACCTCATGCGGGAGGGCCATGGCGCCAGAGATGGCGACCTCGATACCGGTGAGGGAGACGCCCTGGGTGCGGGCGGCGCTCAGCAGACGCTCGGCGATGGGAGGAACGAGCGGGAGGAACGTGGCCGGATGCTTCTTGACGACATCCAGAACGAGGTCGGGGTCGAACTTGGGAAACAGGACCAGACGCGCACCCATGGACATCGCAAACGTCAGGCAGAGCGTGAGCCCGTAGGCGTGGAACATGGGAAGCACGGCGTAGACGACGCATCCGTCGCCGCGCTGGATCGATGGCACCCAGGCCTGCGACTGAGCGGCGTTGGAGAGCAGGTTTCGGTGGGTGAGCGCGGCTCCCTTCGGCGTGCCGGTCGTCCCGGAGGTGTACTGGATGATCGCCAGGTCGTCAGTGGCAGGGAGCGGATGCGACGCCGGAAGCGGCTGCGATCTCACGACCTGCTTCCACTCGATCGCACCACGGACCTTCTCGGTGAGGGCTGCGCGGGACTCGCGAGCCTTCGCGATGGGCAGCTTCAGGGCGAGTCGCGTGAAGAACGGCATAGCTGTGGTGACATCGACCGAGACCAGAGACGTCACGGCGAGGTCGGCGGGAAACTCCTGCAGGGTCCCCACGACCTTGCTCCACACGATGGCGTGCTTGGCGCCGTGGTCTTCGAACTGCTTGCGCAGCTCTCTGGCCGTGTACAGCGGATTGTGCTCGACGACGACGGCACCCAACCGCAGGACCGCATAGAAGGCGACGATGTGCTGGGGACAGTTCGGCAGCACGATCGCGACGGTGTCACCGGCGTGCACACCCAGCTCGCGTAGTCCGGATGCGGCACACGCGATGGCGTCCTGCATCTCCGCATAGGTGGTCTCCTGCCCGAAGAACTGCAGCGCCACAGCATCCGGATAATCACGCGCAGAATCCGTGACGATATCGAGAAGCGACCCTGAGACCTCGGGCAGATCTTTCGGAACACCGTCGGCATAGCTGGCGATCCAGGGACGAGGAGGAACGTACGTCGTCATATCGACAGCCTATGGGCACTCGCGGCGCACGGCAGAGCGAACGGGGCGAACTACACTGGGAGGGTGTCTGAAATCACCCCTGAACTCGTGCGCCATCTCGGCGTGCTTGCACGCATCCAGCTGAACGATGACGAGGTGTCGAAGCTGACCGGCCAGCTCGACGCGATTGTCGACAACATCGCCAAGGTGTCGGAGGTCGCGACCGCCGATGTCGTCGCCACCAGCCATCCCATCGCTCTGGCGAACGTGTTCCGCCCTGATGTGGTCGGCGAGACGCTGACGCACGAGCAGGTGCTGCAGAACGCGCCGGATGCGGCCGACGGTCGCTTCCGTGTGACGGCGATTCTGGGGGAAGAGCAGTGAGCGAACTGATCAGATTCACCGCGGCTGAACTCGCCGACAAGCTCAGCACCGGCGAGGTCTCCAGCGTCGAGGCCACCCAGGCGCACCTCGACCGCATCGCCGCCGTCGACGCTGGCGTGAACGCCTTCCTGTACGTCAACGAGGACGCGCTCCGGGCGGCAGAGTCGATCGACGCGCAGCGCAGCGCAGGGGAGAGCCTTCACCCGTTGGCCGGCGTTCCGCTCGCGATCAAAGACGTGCTGGTGACGACCGATCAGCCCACCACGAGCGGGTCGCGCATTCTCGAGGGCTACATGTCACCGTACGATGCGACGGTCGTGGCGCGTGCGCGTGCCGCCGGTCTCGTTCCGCTGGGCAAGACCAACATGGACGAGTTCGCGATGGGCTCGTCGACGGAGCACTCCGCGTACGGCCCCACTCGCAACCCGTGGGATCTCGACCGGATTCCCGGTGGCTCCGGCGGTGGCTCCGCCGCGGCCGTCGCGGCCTTCGAAGCGCCCTTGGCTCTCGGCTCCGACACCGGAGGCTCGATTCGCCAGCCGGCCCATGTGACGGGCACCGTCGGCGTGAAACCGACCTACGGCGCCGTAAGCCGCTATGGCT
The DNA here is from genome assembly GCF_029263575.1 of Microbacterium sp. Taxonomy (GTDB): domain Bacteria; phylum Actinomycetota; class Actinomycetes; order Actinomycetales; family Microbacteriaceae; genus Microbacterium. Next base: position 4,345 of record NZ_JAJUFV010000209.1, read on the forward strand.
CGATCGCGTTGGCCTCCAGCCTCGACCAGGTCGGCCCGGTCACGCGCACGGTCCTC
>NZ_JAJUFV010000210.1 GCF_029263575.1 Microbacterium sp.
CTGTGCGCTGCAGCGCTCGGCGAGATCCCCGGCGTGCGTCCCTGTGCGGAGTGGGGCGAGCACCGGGTCACCTGCCTCGACCATCCCGGCTACACGCGCCGCCCGGGCGACTGCCGCGGGTGCCTGCCGAAGGCGGCAGAGCGGGGCTTCCTGTGCGAGTACCACTACGAGGCCGTCGAGACTGCGGTCGCGGAGTGGCCGCGATGGCGAGAGCTGGTCGAGGCCGCTGGCGGGCGCACCGTCTCCCCGACGGGCGAGGGCGGCGGGGAACCGCTGGGCTACACGCTCCTCCCCCTCGGGTATCTCGCGATCGACGAGTGCCGTCGGCATCTCGCGTCGATGCGCGACCAGCCGCTGCACGTGTGGGTCGCGACCGAGGAGGGCGCGCGCGACGCGCTCCTGTTCGCGGTCGCCGCGCGCCGCGCCTACACGACCCTCGAGGTCGAGGAACGCCCGACCCGGTTCGAACGGGTGCGGTGCCCGTCGTGCGGCCTGCTGTCGCTGTCGGAGAACCCGACGCGGGAGATCGCGGGCGGCCGGTCGGTCGAGTGCCAGCACTGCGGCGCAGAGCTCGCGCGCGTGAAGCTCCCCGGCGACCGGTGGGCCGGATCCGGCATGTGCGAGGCGGGCATGCATGTCGACTGCGACCGCACGTCATGCGCCTGCACCTGCCACGACATCGGCCCCGCCTCGCGCGCGATGGGCGCACAGGCCCTGTTCGACGGCGACCTCGCCGCGACAGGCCACACCAACCGGGGCGACTGGATCGTCTACCCGGACCACACCATCCACGAACGAATCGAGGAGGCAGCATGAGCGACTACACGCCGAGCCTGGACAACGCGCGCGTCTCGTACATAGTCGGCCAGATTGAATCCGCGGGGCACGTCGGGGAGAGGCCGATGACGCCTACGGAACTGAAGGCCGAGTTCGACCGCATGATCGACGCCGTGCGAGCCGAGGAGCGCGAGAAGGCCGCACAGATCGCGGAGAGCGAGCAGATCGAGCCGCTCAGCAGCTATGCACTGTGGCGCAACATCGCTGCCCGGATCAGGGAGCAGGCCGGCCGGGAGCCGTGCAACGTCTGCGGGCGAGACGACGGGCGACACAAGATGTCGTGCCGTCCTCAGAATCGCGCCGACGCCGACCGGGAACCGAGCGACGACGAGGTGGAAGCCGCAGCGGAGGTGTTCTGGGAGTACGACATGGTGGATGACTACCGCCGGGAGCGTGCCCGGGCCGCTCTCCTTGCCGCCCAGGAGGTGAGCCGTGCTGAGCGCCGCCCTGGTAAGTGAGGGTAACGCCGCCGCTTACCCACAGATCAGCAGCGAGGAGGAGGCAGGGTGAAGGAGTGGATCACGATCGCTGAGGCGTCGGCGCTCACGGGCAGGTCGCGCCGCGCGATCTACGTGTGGGTGCAGTCGGATCGGCTCGCGTCGCAGATCATCGACGGGCGTGTTCACGTGCTCGCGAAGGCCGTCGCGAGGATCGCGCCGACGGTGAAGCGGGGTCGCCCCCGTGGGTCGCCGACACGCCGGTGACCAAATCCCGCGCCGAAAAATATGCAAATCCTGCATTCATGGCACGATGAATCGTAGATGGTGGAGCAGTCCGCCTAGCGGGAGCCGGTCCAACTGTGACCGGCTCCCCACCGCCTGGTGTACTGCGCTTAGCGCCGCGGCCCGTCCTCTACCTCGCCGTCCGCGTGATCGCTCCACGACTCGACATAGACGATGGAGCTTCTGTTAAGGCCATCATCGTGCACAAGCTTGAAGGGCCGCAGTTTGGAGTGGTGCAGCGCGCCGCGGTGCCAAGCAATCAGCATCCGACCGGCATTCGCAATGATCAGCCCGCGCGCTCCCGAGTTTCTCGTGAACGTGCCCGCATACGAACTCGCCCCATGGATGAAGTTGTCGACGCGATTCTCTTCTGGCGACAGCAGAGAGGTGAGCTGCGAGAGCGCCAAATTGAAAGCGGCAGCAAGCTTCGGTCGGTCTTCAGTCTTGTCTACAGCGGCCGTCGCGACTTGCTGCGCAGCATCGATCCACGCGATGATCGCGGCGCGGCGACGCTCACGGAACTCAGCCGCTTCGATTCTCTGTCGCTCCCATTTCGGGCCAAAGTACGTCGTCGCAAGGGAGGTCGCACCGCCTAGCAATGCGCCGAGGAGGCCCGAAGCGCTGGCGATGAGCGCGACCGCAAGTTCCGGAGACACCCCAGCAGTATCACAGACACAAGGTCCGTCTGTGACACATGTCGAACTCAGGCTTCTGTCAGCCCAGCTTCCCCACTGCCAGCAGATCCGCGGTCACAGCCCGTCGGTTCCACTGCACGATCCCTTGACGGATGAAGCTGGCAATCCTCATCGATTCGCTCACGGACGTCGGCGAGAAACGCGCGATCCTCTCGAGTTCAGCCATACTCGACTCGAACCAGACGTGCAGCTCCTCATCCGCCTCGTCGGTCGCGTAAATATCGATCTGAGCAAGCGCCTCCGCCCGACGCTCATTCAGCTGAGCCTCCACGATCCGAAAGCTAGGGTCGCCGGCCACGAGCTGCTCTAGAACCGCGAGCGCCCGCAGCATCGAGACGGCAACCAGCGCGCGCGCCTCGTCCTCCCGCTGTTGCGATGCCAGCGCTTCTCGCGCCTCGTCTCGCTTCGCGGACTCGACCGCGATGTCCGTCGCGCGGCGCCCGTTCCGGTATGCCAGCCATGCCAGGACGCCCGAAACGATCACCGAGACGGCGGTCACGGCCAGCATCCACCAGTCGGCCTCATGCGGGCCGAAGGTTACCGGCAACGCGGCTAGTTCTCTCATCACCACAGCATCCCAGACCGCGTCGAGACGACGCATCCCGCACAGGGCAAGAGGCCCGAACGAGGTGATCCCATGCCGACCATCACGGACGAGCAGCGCGAACACGTCCTCGCACTCCACGCCGAAGGACACCCCCGCAACGAGATCGCCCGCCGCGTCGGCATCAGCGCCGGATCCGTCACCAACATCTGCCGAGCCGCTGACCGATCCTTTGACCGGTCAGAGACGAAACAGGCCACGGAGGCGCGCCAGATCGACCTCGCTGCGGGCCGTACCCGACTCGCGGAGAAGATGCTCGCGGCGTCGGAGGCGATGCTCGATCGGATCGACGACCCGTACCTCGTGTACAGCTTCGGCGGCAAGGACAACGACTACAACGAGCACACGCTCGAGTCGGCTCCTGTCGAGGTGCGGCGGAACATCATCACGACGGCGGGCATCACGTTCGACAAGCTGACGCGGATCGTCGAGAAGTCCGACACGGGACTTGAGCAGGCGGTCGGCGTGATCGACACGCTCGCGGCGGGCTTCACTGCCGCTGCTGAGCGGCTCCGACCGGAGACTCCGCCCGATGAGGATTGACGAGCTCGAGCGGATGGTGTCGCCGGCGCAGCTGCTGTCGTTGGTCGATGCGATGAAGTTCAAGCTCGCGCTCTGGTTCGGCGCGGTGTCGTCGGGCAAGACGGTGATCAGCCTATTCGCGTTCCTGCTCGCGGTGCGTGCAGCGCCTCGCACGGGCATCATCGTGATCGTCGGTCGGACGATGACGACGGTGTACCAGAACATCTTCGTGCTGTTCCAGAACACGGCGATCTTCGGGACGCTGATCTCGTCGCAGATCCACTACACGCCTGGGGCGTCGTCGGCGCGGATCCTGGGCCGTGAGGTCATGGTCATCGGTGCGCACAACACGGAGGCGGTCGGCAGGATTCAGGGATCGACGATCGCGCTGGCGTATGTCGACGAGGCCGCGCTGATGCCCGAGGCCTTCTGGAACATGCTCGTGTCTCGACTCCGCGTCGATGGCGCGCGCTTGCTCGCGACGATGAACCCGGCGTCCCGCAACCACTGGATCCGCAAGAAGTGGATCGTGCCCGGCGCGGCGAAGAACCTCATCAGCTTCCACTTCACGATGAAGGACAACCCGAACCTGCCCGCCGAGTACGTCGCCGACATGGAGCGCTCCTACAGCGGCGTCTTCTACCAGCGGATGATCAAGGGCGAGTGGACGAACGCCGCCGGCGCGGTCTACCCGATGTGGGATCCCGACCGGCACGTAATCCCCTGGGCCGACATGCCGCCCCTGCGGGACGTGTACGGCATCGGCATGGACTACGGCACGACGAACGCGACGACGGGCCTGCTGCTCGGCCTCACGGACGAGTACAAGGACGGGAAGCCGAAGCCGCGCCTGGTGTTGATGGATGAGTGGGGCTACGACTCGAAGGAGTCCGGCATCCGCCTCACGGACGCCGAGCTGTCGAAGCGGTTCAGGGC
>NZ_JAJUFV010000211.1 GCF_029263575.1 Microbacterium sp.
ACAGCGCCGTGACCGCGATGCTTGGTGAGCGCAATGTCATCCAGCAGGAAGTCATCGTGGCGCCGGGCGAATCGGCGACGGTGACGGCCACCTTCACCGGGGATGGTGCGGGCGAACGGCTGACGCGCGTCATGCACACGCCGTTATTCGGTGAAGTCGCGACTGTTCGTGGGGAGGTTGACTGCGGGTAGGTGCTGCAGGCTGCTGCCCCTTCGACAGACTCAGGGAGCGGGCGGGCGATGCGGGGATCGACGGGCCCTCGAGAGTGCCCGGCACTGGTATGGGTGTCTCGCCATGCTGCAGTCGATCTGCGAGACTGAAGATATGGAGATCGCCGCGCTTTTCGACACCGAGGCGATACAGCGTGCCTGCGAGCGGCACGGCGTGGAACGGTTGCGCATCTTCGGTTCCGTGCTGACTGACCGGTTCGACCCGAAGACGAGCGACGTCGACTTCCTCGTAGCGTTCCAGCCAGAGCGGGCGAATCTATACCACGACTACTTCGATCTGAAATTCGAGTTGGAGCGAATAGTCGGCAGAGAAGTCGATCTCATCGTGGAGCGCTCTGTGAAGAATCCCTTCTTCAAGGCATCAGCCTTGCGGAGTGCGCAGGATATCTATGCGGCCTGAGGCGGGCGCGCATCTCTGGGACGCAGCCGAGGCAGCCAGGCTGGTTTACGAGTTCACCCGCGGCAGAACCATGGTCGAGTTCAACACCGACCTCATCATCCGTTCGGCCGTGGAACGTCAATTGGAGATCCTTGGCGAGGCGCTGAACCGACTCCGCCGGGAAGACGTGGACACAGGCGCCCGTGTTCCGGACCTCGACAAGATCGTCGGGATGCGAAACATTATCGCCCATGAGTACGGCGACATCGACTACGAGATCGTGTGGCGCGCGGCAACAACCAGCATCCCCGAACTGCTGCCAGTACTCGACGAACTCGTTGCTGAGGCCAGACGCACTGCCGGGATCTAGCGGCGCCTCGATCGACAGTGCGGGGTGCCGACCCTTCGACAGGCTCAGGGAGCGGCGGGTGGCTCAGGGAGCGGCGGCGGGGCGACGGGCTCAGGGGGACGGCGTCGCGGTGGGGGTCGGCGGATGCAGGGTCTCGTGAATCATCTCGCGGATGTAGGCATAGTCAGGCTCGAACTCGTCCACGCCGTGCTTCGGCGTGAGCTCGATCGTCGTGACCTCTTGCTCTTTCGCGAGCAGCATCAGGTCGAAGAACTCCGACAGTTTGTCCTTCGGCAGGTCGGTGTCGACGAGCACCGTGCCCGCAGCGGCGATCTCGTTGAAACGGGTGAGAATATTCTGCGGGGTGAACTGATCCAGAATCGCCACCTGCAGCTCGCGCTGGCGCTCCATGCGATCCCAGTCGCTGGTCGTGTAACGCGACCGGGCATACCACTGGGCTGTGTCGCCGTCCATGTGCTGCTGACCGGTCTCAATCCATCCGATCGCCCAGTCGTTGGCGTCTGTGCCCTGCCAGCCCTCCGGAGGCCCGCCCTTCGGCAGACGCTCGGTGACATTGATATCGACACCGCCGAGCGCATCGATCATCGCGGCGAAGCCGTTCATGTCGATGAAGATGTAGTACGGGATCTCGATGCCGAGGATCCCTTCCGCGGCATCCTTCGTCGCCTCGATGCCCGGCGCAGAACCGTGCGCGGCGGCATCCGGGTACAGACCCGTGCCGTCGTCATCGCGGCACACCTCGGCGGCGTAACGAACGTGGTTCATCCACCCGTTCCAGCCGCACGTCGGAGACGAATGCCCCTCGAACCCGTTCGGGTACAGCTGCTGCATCGGACTGCCGTCGCTGAACGGCGCGTTGGGCAGCTCACGGGGAATGCCCGTGATGGTGACCTTGCCTGTGGTGGCATTGACCGAGACCACCGAGATGCTGTCGAAGCGCATCGAGTCGCGGCCGTCACCGCTGTCGGCACCCAGCAGCAGAATGTTGTAATACCCATCGCTCGGCGGCACACTCGGCCCGCTGTTGCCGAAGATGTCGCCGAAGACGCCGCGGCTCGATCCGGCGACCGTGGCAGCGTATGCGGCACCACCGCCGACCAGACCGAGCAGAATCAAAGCCACGACCGGAATCGCAAAACGCGATATCGGCGGCACCTTCACCAGCCGAACGATGCGCAGCGTATCGAGCGTCAACACGACCCACAGCAGGGCATATGCGATGAACAGCACCTGCACAGCCGTGAGCACGAACCAGTTGCTGGCCAACCAGATCAGCGTCGGTCGGGCGAACACCGCGGTCGCGACAGCACTCACGACCAGCAGCCAGCTGAGCAGCGTCATGCCCAGCCCGAACCGCCCCAGTTTGCGGTTGCGTCCGGAGAGGACCTGCGCAGACCCCGGAACGAGCAGGTTCATCACGATCAGCCACCAGCCGCGCCGCCCCATGAACGACGAATCCGCCGTATCGGGGTTGCGCAGCGGCCGCGGCTCGATCAGCGGGCGAGCCTGATGACCCGTTGCGTGCGGCGCGGCAAGCGTCACAGGGAATCCTTCAGTCGGTCATTCTTCTCGCCGACCTGCGCCTCAAGGGTCTTCGCATAGTCTTCGATGCGGTCTGCGATGGCGGCATCCGAAGCGCCCAGAATACGAGCGGCCAAGATCCCCGCGTTACGGGCCCCGCCGATCGACACGGTCGCGACGGGGATGCCGGCCGGCATCTGCACGATCGACAGCAGAGAATCCATGCCGTCGAGATACGCGAGTGGCACCGGCACGCCGACCACTGGCAGCGGCGTCATCGACGCGAGCATGCCCGGCAGATGCGCTGCCCCGCCAGCACCGGCGATGATGACACGGATGCCGCGCCCGCGCGCTTCGCGCGCATACGACATCAGCTTGTCTGGCGTGCGGTGGGCCGAGACGACCTCGACCTCATGCGCGATGCCGAAGTCGGTGAGCGCCTGCGAGGCATCGCTCATCACACGCCAGTCAGAGTCAGAGCCCATCACGACACCGACAACGGGCACAGAAGAAGAGTGCAGCGGCTCAGTCACACACCCAGATTACGGTCTGGAATCCTCGGTTCCGCTGAACGGCGCGCGTAAACGCGGCGCCAACCTTCCGGTGCGACGCACGAAGCGCCGTCGTCCACGCGCTGTTAACCCACGATCTTCCTGCCGGTCATCGTCTGGGCCTCGGCCGGTCAACTGGCACCGGTCGACTGGGCGCGGCCCACCACCGGCAGCCAACCCTGTGGCGCCGGGCATCCTCCCCCCGCACAAAGATCGGAAGGCGACTCGCCTGATGTCTCGTACTGAGCAGCGCAAGAAAAGACACCACCTCGGATCTCTCGCCCTCGCGGCAGCCGTGACCGGAGCCCTCGTGGCTCCGATGATTCCCACAGCAGCCGTCGCAGCGGCGCCGGCGGGAATCGACGGCGAGGGCATCGCCGCAGCCCCCTACGAGATCGACTCCGCCGCCGACCTTCGCGCACTGACCGAGTGGATCAACGCCGATTCCGGAGCGCGCGCCGGATCGCACATCGACCTCACAGCAGACATCGACATGTCGGGCGAAGCGCCACTGCGCGGAATCGACACCTTCACCGGCGTGCTCGACGGCCAGGGTCACACCATCTCCGGCCTCGTCTACGGTGACCGCGACACGAACAACGGTCGTCTCAGCCTCATCCAGCGTCTCGACGGCGGCACCGTCACCAACCTCACCCTCAGCGACCTGAGCGCCGACAACGCCACCAGCTCCGGCTTCGTCGCCGGCATCGCGATCCACTCGGTCGGCGGCACCATCACGGGCAACACGATCCTCGACGCCGACCTCAGCGCCACCTCGGCTGAGAAGGTGGGCGGCCTGGTCGCCGAGGCCGACGGCGGCGTGATCTCAGACAACTTCGTCGACGCGACCCTCGCCGCCGGTGAAATGCCCGCAGGCATCGCCGCCTACGCGAAGAACGCCACCACGATCACGCGCAACCTGGTCAGCGCCGACATCACCATGGCCGCCCCCGGTGGCACGGGCGGCGAGAAGGGCAACAACGCCGGCATGATCGTCGGCTACCCCGGCACCCCGAACTCGAGCGCCTTCACCGCCAACGTCGCCCTGTCGGGTTCGATCGCCTACGAGGGCAAGATCGACGGATTCGTCGGCCGCATCGTCGGCTACACCGCCTACGACGGCTGGAGCGCGTCCGACAACCTCGCCAGCACCGA
>NZ_JAJUFV010000212.1 GCF_029263575.1 Microbacterium sp.
ATGCATGCCGTGTCTGAGGCCGCCGGCGCTCACCTGATCAATGGGGACCGGATGTGGCACTACGTCGAAGGAATCAAGAACTGGGACGCGGTGTGGCCCACCCATGGCATCCGCATTCTCCCAGGCCCATCGTCCCTCTGGCTCGACGCAACAGGAAAGAGGCTTCCTGTGCCGCTGTTCCCCGGGTTCGACACGCTGGGCTCGCTGGAGCACCTGCGTGCCACAGGGCAGGATCATTCCTGGTTCGTCACGTCGAGGCAGATCGTCGAGAAGGAGTTCGCCCTGTCGGGGAGCGAGCAGAATCCCGATCTCACCGGCAAGGATCTCGGACTGCTCGTGAAGTCACGCCTCGCGAAGGGGCCCACCGGACCTGTGCAGGCGTTCCTTGACGAGGGTGAGGATTTCATCGTCGAGGACGACCTTGACACCCTGTTGGAGCGGATGCAGCGCCACCCCGGCGGCGAGGTGCTTGACCGCGATCGTGTGCGACAGGAGGTCATCGCGCGTGATCGGGAGATCGACAACGACTTCACAAAGGATGCCCAGATCGGCATGCTCCGGTCGATGCGCGGCTATCGCGGCGACAAGCTGATCCGCACAGCCACACCGCATCGGCTCCAGGATCCGTCGGCGGGGCCCATGATTGCCGTGAAGCTGCACGTGCTCACGCGAAAATCACTGGGCGGCATCGAGACAGACCTCGATGGTCGTGCGCTCTCCCCCGCCGGTGAGCCGATCCCTGGGCTCTTCGCGGCCGGAGAGGCCAGCGGGTTCGGAGGCGGAGGCGTACACGGCTACCGAGCTCTGGAAGGAACCTTCCTCGGTGGCTGCCTGTTCTCGGGTCGCCAGGCGGGACGCGCCGCGGCTGGAAGCGTGTGACGCTCCGCGTCAGTGCTGCGCGCCGGTGGCTCGCACAGCGGTGAGGCCGGTCGCCATGGGGCCGCGTGCCAGCACGTGCCCCCGCGCGAACGCCAACCGTGTCCAGCGACCTGAGCGCGTCACCGTGACTTTCTCCTCGCCTGAGATGAACCCCAGCGCATGTGCGGCGAACGCGACGCCGCGCGGCAGGTCGGCGAGGTCGTCATCCGGTTCGCCCCAGATCTCCGCACGCAGCATCCTGACCGCTTCCTCCCCCGCGCCGGGGGTGGTGCCGCGTGCGACCGCGGAGATGCCCCACTGCGCCCGCTGTGCGATCACAGAGGCTTCCAACACGCTGGCCCGTTCCCAACCCTCACGTGGCGGTGATACGCCTGCCCAAGCCGGTGATCTGCCTGTCTCCGGCAGCTTCAGCATCCGCTCGTCATCATCGTCCGGCGTGAGGGCGTCGACAACGATGTCGCACTGCAACTCGGGATCGGCGCGCACGATGCGCATGGCGAGCACGGTCGGCGTGCGGTCAAACAGTCCCTCCGGCGCCAGTGCGGCCGCAGTCAACGCAAGGATGCCGTGGGCCCCTTGCAGACGCACCCCATCGTCGGAGATGAACCGCGCACGGCCGAGGAATGTGATGACGTCTCGGGCGGTGTCGGCATCGGCGAGAACGAGACGGGGTTGCACACGTTCTAAACTACCAACGAAGGCGACACCCGTCGCGGGAGGAGATGAGATGAGCGCGAACGCCCAGGCTCAGGCATCCGTGGCGCGACTGCTCGAGGTGCTGGATCTCGATGACAGCCGAGCACGTACGACGGAAGATATCTTCACCGGGCAGTCGCATGCGATGCCCAGTGGCCGCATCTACGGCGGTCAGGTGCTCGGGCAGTCGATTCTGGCTGCCGAGCGAACGATGCCGACCGAGCGGGCCGCGCACTCGATGCATGGGTACTTCCTACGCCCGGGGGATGCGACGCAGGGAATAACCATCGCCGTCGATCGCATCCACGACGGACGCTCCTTTTCGACGCGGCGCTCACAGGCGTATCAGAATGGCGTTCCGATCTTCTCGATGATCGCTTCATTTCAAGATGAAGCTCCGGGGCTCGACCACGCTCAGCCGATGCCCGCCGGCATTCCAGACCCCGACGACCTCACGCCCGATGACGAACGCCTCGGCACAGTCGCAACAGACGCGACCCTGCTGCTGACGCAGCGTCCTGTCGATATTCGGCACGTCGACACTTCCCTGTATCTGTCCGCAGCCGACGAACGCGCCCCTCAGCAGACCGTGTGGATGCGCATGCGAGCGGCCGTGCCCGATGATCCACGCCTACACCGCGCAGCGCTCGCTTATCTGAGCGACATGACGATCCAGGAATCGATTCTGCGCGCGCACGGGGTCTCATGGGGCACGAGCGGCTTGAAGGTGGCGAGTCTGGATCACGCCATGTGGTGGCACCGTCCGGCGCGCGTGGACGAGTGGCTGCTCTACGTTCAGGAGTCACCGAACGCACGCGGGGGCCGCGGTCTCGCTGCTGGCCGCGTGTATACCCGAGATGGAATATTGGTTGCGAGCGTCGCTCAGGAGATCATGATTCGCGTTCCCGAGCACTGAGCCTCAGCGCAACAGGCCGGTGCGGGGCCCGGGTCAGGGAGCGCGGGTCAGCGGTGGGCGTAGGTGATCGGGTCGCCGAGGTAGGGCGCCCAGACTTCTCGCATCTCTGGGCTGATCCGCATGGGTCGCCCCGACTCAGCGCTGACGAGCACGATCACCGCTGTCGACCGGGCATAGAGGATTCGCTCGTCGTGCTCGGGGTCGTTGAAGACCTCATAGCAGACCTCGAGGCTGGAGCCGCCGAGTTTGCCGAACCACATCTGCACCTCCAGCGGACGTCGCTGATACGGCACCGGGGCGAGATACTCGATCTCTTGGCGGGCGATGAGCGTGAGCGTTCCCGCCTCGATGCCCGAGTTCAGCACGGCCGTCTCCGGTGCGTCCTCGCCCGGTCCTGCTTTCCAAAAGGCGCGAACGCGCGCTTCTTCGAGTAGCTTGAGCATCGAGGTGTTGTTCACATGATTGAACGCGTCCAGATCTCCCCATCGCAGATGGATGGGGAGATGCAGACGTCGTCCGGGCACCGTGCCTGTCGAAGCGCTGGCTACGGAATCAGTCACGCGTCAGCTTGCGGTGTGTAGAGCGGTGCGGGTTCGCCGCGTCCGGGCCCAGCCGCTCGATCTTGTTCTTCTCGTACGCGTCGAAGTTACCCTCGAACCAGTGCCACTGAGCCGGGTTCTCATCCGTTCCCTCGTAGGCGAGGATGTGCGTGGCGATGCGATCGAGGAACCAGCGGTCGTGTGTAATGACCACGGCGCAACCGGGGAATTCCAGGAGAGCGTTCTCGAGCGACGAGAGGGTTTCGACGTCGAGGTCGTTCGTCGGCTCGTCGAGCAGAAGCAGGTTACCGCCCTCTTTCAGCGTGAGGGCGAGGTTCAGACGGTTGCGCTCACCACCGGAGAGGACACCGGCCTTCTTCTGCTGGTCGGGCCCCTTGAACCCGAACTTCGAGACGTAAGCGCGGGACGGGATCTCAGTCTTGCCCACCGTGATGATATCGAGGCCGTCCGAGACGACCTCCCACAGGGTCTTGTCGGGGTCGATGCTCGCGCGGGACTGGTCGACGTAGCTGATCTTGACCGTCTCACCGATCTTGAGGTCTCCGCCGTCGAGCGGTTCGAGACCGACGATCGTCTTGAACAGCGTGGTCTTACCTACGCCGTTCGCGCCGATGATGCCGACAATCCCGTTCGGTGGAAGGCTGAAGCTCAGCCCGTCGATCAGAACCCGATCTCCGAAGCCCTTCTTGAGGTTCTTCGCCTCGATCACGACGCTGCCCAGTCGCGGGCCTGCAGGAATCTGGATCTCTTCGAAGTCGAGCTTCTTGGTGCGCTCTGCTTCGGCAGCCATCTCTTCGTAGCGGGCCAGGCGAGCCTTGGACTTGGTCTGACGTCCCTTCGCGCTCGAACGCACCCATTCAAGTTCGTCCTTCAGCCGCTTGGAGAGCTTGGCGTCTTTCTTGCCCTGGATATCGAGGCGCTCGGCCTTCTTCTCCAGGTAGGTGGAGTAGTTTCCCTCGTAGCCGATCAGTCGGCCGCGGTCGACCTCGGCGATCCACTCGGCGACGTTGTCAAGGAAGTATCGGTCGTGCGTGATCGCGATGACCGCGCCCTTGTACGACTGCAGATGCTGCTCGAGCCAGAGAACGCTCTCGGCGTCGAGGTGGTTCGTGGGTTCGTCGAGCAGCAGCAGATCGGGTTTCTGCAGCAGAA
>NZ_JAJUFV010000213.1 GCF_029263575.1 Microbacterium sp.
AGAGCATGATGGGCGTCGACTCGGCAAGCCCCTGCACCAGCAGAATGACGGTGAACAGTAATGGCAGCAGCGTCAGCGGTGAGTAGGGACGGTCGGCGCGCAGATCCCACCGCGGGCGATCGGCGGCGAAGAACCAGGCCCGCCACAGCAGCGACAGGTAGGCGCACGCCATGAGCACGAGACCGACGACGCCGAGCTGCATCAGCACATCCAGCCACATGTTGTGCGCGTGGAACACCGTGATGTGGTGGTCGACGATCCAGCCGTCGAACGCCGGATCGCTGGGGATCCACGGACTCGAGAACCCATTACCGAATATCGGATGCGTCGCGGCACGCTCGAGAACCTTGCTCCAGATGAGATCGGTGCGGCCGGTCAGATCGGCGCTGCGACCCAGCGCCTCCAGCAGCGGACGGTGAAATGCGATCACCGCCGCGACCGCGACGACCACGATCGCACCGCAGCTCAGATAGATACGTCGGCGGGCCTGAGGGCGAGGCGCACGGCGAATCAGCAGCGCGACCACGAGCACCACAGCCGCCGCGAGCGCGCACACATACGCCGTCGCCGACGACGCCCGCAGCATCAGATAGGCGGCCACCAGCGTCCACAGCACCAGCGTCGTCCGCCAGCGCGCGCGCAGCGCGAAGCTCACGCAGAACGTGACGACGGCGAACAGGCTGATGATCGCCAACAGATTCGAGTTGCCGACGATGCCCTGAATGCGCCCGCCATCCAGGAGGTTTCCGCGCACCCAATACCAGTGCGGGTCGACGTCGCCATCGGGGAGGTCAGCGAAATTCGGAAGCAACGGATGCCGCAGCACCAGCGACACCCACAATTCGATCGCGACCGACAGCCCGACAATCCATTTGAAAGCGGACGCGAGAGCGCCGACGATCTCCCGCCACGTCAGCGCGTGCGCGATCAGCAGCGCGTTGGCGGTGACCGCGGCCAGCAGCAACCAGGTGACGATCGTCGGCACGCGCCACTGCGACCAGGCGACCGAGACCAGGGCAAGGCCCACATATCCCAGCGCCACCCAGGGAAGCCGCCGCCACGAAAACGGATGCGGGTCAGCGCGTGCGATCATCGGCACGCCGATCGCGACCGCCGCCAGCAGAAACACGACGATCACGACGCCGGCTGCCACCTCGCCGACGAGGTTGTACACCGCGGCATGCGCGAACACGGCGATCAGCACGATGATCGCGTAGGCGCGCAACAGCAACCGCCCTGTCGACTCGCGCGCGGGCGCGGCGGGCGGGCTCGATACCGGATGCTTCGTGTACTGCGCCATCTCGTTCAGGCTACCGCGCCGAACCGCGCAAGCGATGTGCTGCGATTCGCGGGCGCGTGCGAGATCGCTACGCTAGGGCCATGCTGTTGAGCCTGACGAATGTGCCACGTGACTACGCCTGGGGATCCTCCACCCTTCTCGCTGAGCTGGAAGGCCGCACCCCCACCGGAGCCCCCGAAGCCGAGGTGTGGTTCGGCGACCACCCTGGCGACCCCGCAGACGTCGAGGGCGGGTCAACGCTCGACACCGTCACGGGCGGAGAACTGCCCTACCTTCTGAAGCTCCTCGCCGCCGCCGACCCGCTCTCGATCCAGGTGCACCCCACGATCGAACAGGCGCGCGATGGGTGGGCGCGCGAGGCCGGCCTCGCCGCCGACGACCCGACCCGCAACTACCGCGACGACAACCACAAGCCCGAGCTGATCGTCGCGCTCAGCGACCGGTTCGAGGCGCTCAGCGGATTGCGCCCCGTCGCCGACACGCTGCGGCTTCTGGATACTCTCGGCGACTCTGGCGGCGTTACGCAGCTGCGCGAGCGACTGAGCGGTGAGGGCGACGTGCTGCGTGACGCCCTGGCATGGCTGCTGTCAGGAACGGCGCAATCGGCCGTGGACGACGTGATCGCGGCCGTCTCCGCTGCTGCGGGCGCCGCGGCTGGGTCGGACGAGTTCGCCGCCGAGCTCACGGCCGTGCGGTCGATCGCCGAGCGCAACCCCGGCGACCCCGGCGTCGTCGTCGCGCTGCTGATGAACTTCATCGTGCTGGGGCGCGGCGAGGGGATCTTCCTGCGCGCCGGACTCCTGCACGCCTACGTCTCGGGCCTCGGCGTCGAGATCATGGCCGCCAGCGACAACGTGCTGCGCGGCGGACTCACGCCCAAGCACATCGATGTTCCCGAGCTGCTGTCGATTCTCGACACGACGCCGTCGGTGGTTCCGGTGCTGCGCCCCGCGGCATCCGGAGCGGTCACCTCATACGAGGTCGACGTTCCCGACTTCGCCCTGCGGCGCGTCACGTTGACGGGAGAGCCGGTGGCCGTCGACGTCGCGGGCCCGGCGATGGTGCTCGCCACGGCGGGGGAGGTCTCTGTCTCCTCGGGTGAGTCATCGGATGCCGCGGCACGCGCCGTGCCGGTCGGCACGGTAGCCTTCGCCGCGGACGAGACGGCCATTGTGCTGTCGGGCACAGGCGAGGCGTTCGTCGCCGAGCCAGGGCGGTGAGCGCGCCCGCTCCCTTCCGCCCGCTCGCTCCCTGAGCCTGTCGAAGGGTGCTCCCCTCACGCCCTGTTTCGAACAAAGATTCTGATATCGCTTGCCTTAGTGCGAACATTTGTACTACTCTAGAGTCATGTCCACACTGACGGCTCCAGCGGCATCCGACGCGGCGACGCTTCGCCTGTCCGCGTGGCTGGAGATTCAGTCCGAGAAGGCGCGGCTGCACGCCCGTGAGGCGGCGCTGTTGAACGAGGTCTTCAGCGAGGCTCTCGATGAGCGTGAAGGCCGCGTCGGCACAGACGATATGCGCGATATTCCCGTGCGGTCTCTCGTTGCTGAGTTCAGCGCGGCGGGGCGCGTCTCGTCCCGCACGATGGAGAAGGCGATGTGGGACGCCTTCACGCTGGTGTCGAACTTTCCCGTGACGTTCCAGGCGCTCGAGGCCGCGAAGCTCAGCCCGACCCACGCGCGGGTCATCGTCGATGCCGGCGTGGTGATCGAAGACCAGGCCGATCGCTTCGCATACGAGCTGGCTGCGGTCGATTATGCCTCGGGGGAGAGCCCGAACCGGCTTCGCTCGGTCACGCGGATGCTGTCGGCGAAGCACGGCGGCATCACGGCTGCCGATCGGCGTAAGAAGGCGCACGACGATCGCCGGGTGTGGATTGACGACTATGAAGACGGCTCCTCGGTGCTGCATGTGATGACCTCGTCCGTGCTGGCGCACGCCGCTCTCGACCGGGCCAACCAGCTCGCCCGTCTCGCGCGCGACCCCGAGTCCGGTGAAGCTCGTCCGATCATGGGTGAGGTCGAGAACGAATACCGCGGGGGCGAAGACGAGACGCTGATCGCTGAAGAAGATGTGCAGGCCTCGCCCGCTGACGCCGACGCTGGCCTCGGTATCTCGGCTCCCAACGACGACCCGCGCACCATGGCGCAGGCGCGTGCTGATGTGATGATCGACATGCTGCTGGCCGCGTGTCCCGAGACGGTGTCAGCCGCGGGCGCCGAGGCGATTCGTCCTCACATTCAGGTGACGCTTCCGGCGGCGGTGCTGGCAGGGGCCAGCGACGCGCCCGCCGATCTGTTCGGCTGCGGACCCGTTGATCCCGAGCTGGTGCGAGAGCTGGCGGGTCTGGCACCAGGGTGGGATCGGCTCTACGTCGACGAATGCTCCGGCATGGTCACGGCCACCGATCGGTACCGTCCCACCGCTGAGATGCGACGCTACCTTCGTGCGCGTGACGGTCGATGCCGCTTTCCCGGTTGCGCGGCATCGACGTGGAACTGCGATCTCGACCACACCGAAGAACACAGTCGGGGCGGGGCGACATCGTGCGCGAATCTCAGTCATCTGTGTCGGCGTCATCATTCGCTCAAGCATCCTGATCTCGACGCCCAGTATCGCTGGAACGCCCGGCAGCTCCCCGGCGGCAAGATCGAATGGACGAGCCCGCGCGGTGCGGTCTTCGTCGATCATCCGCAGCCACGCGTCCACTTCGTCTGAGTATTCGCCTGAGTACCGGGAGAAGTCTGTGC
>NZ_JAJUFV010000214.1 GCF_029263575.1 Microbacterium sp.
CGTCGACGAGCGTCTCGATGGCCTGCCGCACCGCAGGGACGGGAGCACCGACCGCCGCCGCCAGCGCGACGAGTCCCAGCGGCTCATCGATGATCAGCAGAATCGCCTCGAGCTTCTCGGTCAGCGGAGTCTCGTGTGCAGTGTCATCGGTCATAGCTGTGTCATCGGTCATAGCTGTGTCATCGGTCATAGCTGTGTCATCGGTCATAGTCAGCCCCCAGGCTCGCCAGTGTCTCGTCCGACCAGGATTCAGCAGACCAGCGCAGTGTCAGCTCCCCCAGCGGCTCGAGCTGTTCGAATGAAAGCGCCGCCTGCCGGTACAGCTCAAGCACCGAGATGAACCGCGCGACGATGATGCCCGGCTCGGCGATGCCGGAGACCAGCTCGCGGAACGTCAACGACTCCGTGTCACGCAGCAAGGTGACGACGATCGCCGCCTGCTCACGGATGCTGACCAGCGGAGCGTGCAGATGGTCGAGCCCGACACTCGGAACCTCTTTCGGTGCGAACGCGAGCAGAGCAAGAGCGGCGAAGTCGTCGACGCTGAGCGTCCAGACGAGCTCGGGCGTCTGCTTGCGATGCTTCTCATCGAGACGCGCCGCGCGCACATGGCGACGGTCTTCGCGCTGCAGGCATCGTGAGAACCAGGCCGAGACCTCTTTGAACGCGCGGTACTGCAGCAGCCGGGCGAACAGCAGATCGCGCGCCTCCAGCAGCGCCACCGACTCGGCATCGACCAGCTCGCCCTGCGGTAGGAGGCCCGCGACCTTCATGTCCAGCAGGGTCGCTGCGACCACCAGGAACTCGGATGCCTGATCCAGCTCTTCCTCAGACTCCAAGTCGCCCAGATACGCGATGAACTCATTCGTCACCGCACTGAGCGACACCTCGGTGATGTCGAGCTCGTGCTTCGAAATCAGGTTCAGCAGCAGATCGAACGGGCCGTCGAAATTCGACAGCGAGACCCGAAAGCCGTCGGTCTGCTCGGTTACCGCATCCGCCCCGCCGGCAGGACCCTCGCTATGCGACGGCGCCACGGGCAACCAGTTCCCGAGCCAATCGCAAGTAGGCCTGAGCGGCTGCGTGCTCGGGCGCGAACTCGGTGATGGGAACTCCTGAGACCGAGGCATCCGGGAACTTCACCGTGCGCCCGATGACTGTCTCGAGCACGTCGTCCCCGAAGGTCTCGACGATGCGCTCCAGCACCTCTCGCGAGTGCAGCGTGCGTGAGTCGTACATGGTCGCGAGCAGCCCGTCGAGGGTGATGCCCGGGTTCAGGCGGTCGCGCACTTTCTCGATCGTCTCGATCAGCAGCGCCACACCGCGCAGCGCGAAGAACTCGCACTCCAGTGGAACGAGCACACCGTGGCTCGCCGTCAGAGCGTTCACGGTCAACAGGCCGAGCGAAGGCTGGCAGTCGATCAGGATCACGTCGTACTCACCGGCGACCTGGCGCAGCACACGCGCGAGAATCGTCTCGCGGGCGACCTCGTTGACCAGGTGCACCTCAGCGGCCGACAGATCGATGTTGGCCGGAAGAACATCGAGCCGATCGACCTGCGACTTCACGATCACCTCGTGCGCGTCGCGCTTCGGGTCGAGCAGCAGGTCGTAGATCGTCGGCACATCGTGGGTCGTGATGCCGAGCCCGGCCGACAGCGCGCCCTGCGGGTCGAAGTCGACCGCGAGCACCC
Organism: Microbacterium sp.; assembly: GCF_029263575.1. Classification (GTDB taxonomy): domain Bacteria; phylum Actinomycetota; class Actinomycetes; order Actinomycetales; family Microbacteriaceae; genus Microbacterium. The sequence continues at coordinate 1,695 of NZ_JAJUFV010000214.1, forward strand.
GGCGCCCGTACTCAGCGAGCGAGGCGGCGAGGTTGATCGAGGTGGTCGTCTTGCCGACGCCGCCCTTCTGATTGCACAGCGCGATGATGCGCGCGGGGCCGTGTGACGACAGCGGAGCGGGAGTGGGAAAGCCCTGATACGGGCGCCCGGTGGGTCCCATGGGGATGTCGTCGTCCTTGGACGTCTTTCCCTTGGTCTTCGCCACGTTCTGAGCCACCGAAACCCCTGCTTCCTTCGTGCTTGCTCGATTCTAGCGATTCACCTGCGGTTACGCCTGTTCACGCGCGGCGATCCCGCCGATTCCGCCTGGCACCGCACACGCTCGTCGGGCTGCCTACCGGGCGCGCGGGTGAGAGGTCGCATAGATATCGCGCAGAGTGTCAACCGACACGTGCGTGTAGATCTGGGTCGTGGCACCCGAGGCGTGCCCGAGCAGTTCTTGCACCACACGCACCTCGGCACCGCCCTGCAGCAGATGCGTCGCGAACGAATGCCGCAGCGTGTGCGGTGACACCTCGGCGGTGATGTTCGCCGCTTCTGCCGCGTCACGAATCACCCGCCAGGCGCTCTGACGCGACAGTGGTGCGCCGCGGGCTCCGAGAAACAGTCGGGCCGAGGACTTGCCCTTGGCCGCCAGCGCAGGGCGCACCCGCGTCAGATAGGCGTCGACAGCATCGCGCGCGAACGACCCCACCGAAACGATGCGCTCTTTCGACCCCTTGCCGCGAAGTCGCAGCACGTCCCCGTGCGCGAGATCGTCGACATCGAGCCCGACGGCCTCAGAGACGCGCGCCCCCGTCGCATACATCAGCTCCAGCAGCGCACGGTCGCGGATGCCGATCGGCTCCTCCGCCGACGGCGCCGACAGCAGACGCTCGACCTGGTCGATCGACAGTGCCTTGGGCAGACGCTGCGGCGTCTTGGGCGGTCTGAGCCTGACGCTCGGATCCTCCAGTTCGATCCCCTCGCGCACCAGATGTCGGTGCAGCCCTCGCACCGACGACTGCAGCCTGGCCAGGCTCGTCGCCGCCGGCGGCGGTTGCATCGACGATCTCTCCGTGATGAAACGGCGGATGACCGACCCCGTCACGGCCGCGGTGTCGGTGATTCCGGCATCCGTCAGCCACTGCTGGTAGACCTCGAGATCGCGACGATACGCGCCGACGGTGTGCTCAGAAAGGCCGCGCTCGATTGTGACGTGCCGCAGGTAGGCATCGATCGCACGGTCGATGAGCACGGTTACCTCCGCAGTCTCCGTTCGGCCGCGAGCACCCCGATAGCCAGGATGCCGTTTCGCAACCGTCCGTCGAGCACAGCCTCCGCGGCATCCGACAGCGGGACCCAGCGGGTGCGGATATCAGCCTCTTCGTCGGTTCTCTCGTGCGCCGCCTCGGCGCGCTCAATGCCGGTGGCGAGGTAGATCCGAATCAGCTCGTTGTTGCCGCCGGGCGTCGTCCAGGCCGCGACCAGCTGCTCCCACTCGCGCGCGACGAGATCGGTCTCTTCGGCGAGCTCACGCTGCGCCGCCAGCATCGGATCTTCGCCGGGGACATCGAGCAGGCCTGCGGGCAGCTCCCAATCTCGGTAGCGGATCGGATGCCGGTACTGCTGAATCAGCAGAACCCGGTCGTCGTCGTCGAGCGCGAGCACGGCGACAGCACCCGTGTGATCGACATACTCGCGGACGATCTCACCGTCACCGTAGGAGATGCGGTCAGAGCGCACATTCCACACCCAGCCGTTGTAGACGACGTCGCTGTGGACGACCGCCGGCTCGAACGGCTCGTCGCGCAGGTCGTCACTCATCGTCAGCGGAGACGTCGAAGAGCTCGCTGGCGCGGTGACGTTCGATGGCCGCGCCGATCAAACCGCGGAAGAGCGGATGCGGGTCGGTCGGGCGCGAGCGCAGCTCGGGGTGCGCCTGCGTGGCGATGTAGTACGGATGCACCTCGCGCGGCAGCTCGACGTACTCGACGAGGTCGAGCTCGGGGTTCAGACCGGAGAACACGAGCCCGGCACCCGAAAGCCGCTCGCGGTAGGCGTTGTTGACCTCGAAGCGGTGGCGGTGGCGCTCGGAAATCTCTGTCGCACCATAGACCTCGGCGGCGAGGGTTCCTTCGCCGAGGGCTGCCTGGTACAGGCCGAGGCGCATGGTGCCGCCCAGGTCGCCGCCGTCGAGAATCTCGACCTGCTCGGCCATCGTGGCGATGACGGGCTCGGCGGTCTCGGGGTCGAACTCGGTCGACGATGCCCCGGCGATACCGGCGACGTCGCGCGC
>NZ_JAJUFV010000215.1 GCF_029263575.1 Microbacterium sp.
CGAGCGTTTCCCCGGGGTGCCGCGCATGGCGCTGACCGCCACCGCGACGCGCGCCACGCATCAAGAGCTCACGGAGCGCCTGCACCTTGACGGCGCGAAGCATTTTGTGGCGAGTTTCGATCGGCCGAATATCCAGTACCGCATCGTGCCCAAGGTCGACCCGCGCAAGCAGTTGGTGAGTTTCATCCGGTCGCTGCAGCCGATCGCTGAGCCTGTCGAAGCGTCGGCGGACCCTGCGCCACCAGCGGGCATCGTCTATGCGCTGAGCCGGAAATCGGTGGAGCAGACGGCGGCGTATCTTTCGACGCAGGGCTTCGATGCGCTGCCGTATCACGCGGGGCTTCCGGCTGAGGTGCGTTCTGCGAATCAGGCGCGGTTCCTGCGCGAAGACGGTGTCGTGATGGTCGCGACGATCGCGTTCGGCATGGGGATCGACAAACCAGACGTGCGGTTCGTCGCGCATATCGACCTGCCGAAGTCGGTTGAGGGGTACTACCAGGAGACCGGTCGTGCCGGGCGCGATGGCGAGGCGTCGGTGGCGTGGATGGCGTACGGGCTCGGCGACGTCGTGCAGCAGCGTCGGCTCATCGATCAATCGCCGGGCGATCGCACGTTCAAGATGCGGATGGGCCAGCATCTCGACGCCATGCTCGCGCTCAGCGAGACGGTCGAGTGTCGTCGACAGAATCTGCTGAACTACTTCGGGCAAGAGTCTGCGCCGTGTGGAAACTGCGACACGTGCCTCGAGAAGCCCGAGACGTTTGACGGACTGATCCCGGCGCAGAAGCTGCTCTCGACGATCGTCAGGCTCAAGCGCGAGCGCAATCAGGCGTTCGGCGCCGGTCACCTGATCGATATTCTGCGGGGGTCGTCGAACGACCGCATCCGACAGCAGAAGCATGACGGCCTGGCGACCTACGGCATCGGAGCCGACCTCTCTGAACAAGACTGGCGGAGCGTCGTCAGGCAGCTTCTGGCGCGCGGCATTCTCGTGGCTCAGGGCGACTACGGAACTCTCGCTCCCGGAGACGTGGCCGGCGGGGTGCTGCGCGGTGAGACGCCGGTGCCGCTGCGTAAAGACACGATGGGGCGGGTCAGCGGTGGTCGTGCCCGCAAAGCGTCGGCAGCGTCGGATGCCGTGGCTGAAGGAGACCGTTCGCTGTTCGAAGCGCTGCGCGTGTGGCGTGCTGAGACCGCGCGAGAGATCGGCAAGCCGGCGTACATCGTCTTCGGCGATGCGACTTTGAGGGCGCTCGCCGAGCTTCGCCCCGCGTCGATGAACGAGCTCGACGGCATCACCGGCATCGGCGAGAAGAAGCGCGAAGCATACGGCGATGCCGTGCTCGCGGTGGTCGCGGCGAATTAGTCGCTCCCTGAGCCCGTCGAGTCGCTCCCGCTACGCTCCCTGAGCTTGTCGAAGGGCCGATCTCCGGGCGCCCGTCGCTCCCTGAGCCCGTCGAAGGGTCGATCTCCGGGCGCCCGTCGCTCCCTGAGCCTGTCGAAGGGTCGACGCCCAAATGGCTCAGAGTCAATAACAATCTATTACGTAAGTTGTCGAATTGGATTGATAACAATCTGATATCGGCGTTGACCCCTTTTGTTCGTGCGAACCCGCGCGATGGCATCAAAAACTCACTGAGTGCGAGCCGTATAGAGCCTGAGGAGATGCTGGACACCCGCTGGGTTCCCCGACATACTGGCCGGGACACACGAGCTCTGTTTGGCGTTGCGCCATGTTCTGGGAGGGGCTTGTGACGCGAACAACGTCCGCATCACGAGAAGGGCAGTCAATGAGTAATCGGAAACCTCTGCGTAAAAGCAGAGTTGCATCAGTAGCGGCGGTAGCCGCACTGGTCGTAGGGCATGGGATGGGAGGGAACGCCGCCTTCGCAGCGCCTACAGATGATTCTGAGGCACTAGCCCAGGTCATCTCGTCGCAGCTTCTGGAGAGCGTCCTCGGCGATCTCACTGAGGGCGAGTTGGCTACCGTGGGGTATTCGCTCGCGGGCAACCCCAGCGATCCCGGCGCGAATACCTCCGCGCTCGACGGTACGAACGTGGGCGCACTGGGCCTGCTGCAGCTTTCGTTGCCGACCGTGAACCTGCCGCTTCTGAAAACGCCAGCGCAGGAGAACGGCATCCTCGACCTCGGCGCCGCCGGTGTTCTCAACGCGTACACGTTGGCCGACTCCGCGACGCACAGCAAGGCGGCATCCGGTGTCGTGACTTCCGACGGCGCGATAAATGTCGACCCGTCAAATGACGGGAATAACGACTTCGCAACTGTGAGCCTCACGGATCTTCTCGCCCAGGTGGGAATCGATCCCGTCACATCGACCGTCGTCGACCAGTTGGACCTCAATCTCGGGGCACTCGCGTCCACTGCTGAGTCGACGAACGACGTTGCGACGTCGGAGTACTACGTCGCCGGTGCTGAACTTGATTTGCACAGTCCCGCGGTAGATGGGCTGACCGATGCGGTGAGCACCGCGCTGAACGCCGTTGGCGGGACGCTCAACACCATTCTCGGTGGTGACGGAATCATCGAGGATCTTGTCCAGGCGCTCGATATCGAGGTCACCGACCCCCTTCTTGGCATTCCGGTCGCGAATGTCACGGCTGGTGGTGAGGGCGCGACGATCGGCATCAATGGTCTCGACACGGGCGTAAGTGCTCTCGTCGATGACGTGCTCGGCACACCGATCACGGACTCTAACGACATCGTCACGATCGCATTCCAAGATGACTTCACACGTGACGATGGCACAGAACCAACGGGCCTCGCCGGCGGCACGGTTCTGATCAACCTCGCGAACCTCTACGATGGCGGCAGCCTTAACGGGCTCACCGCGAACTCGCTGCTGCTCGATTCCACCAACCTGTCCAAGATCACGACGGCAGTGAGCGGTGTGGCCGATTCGGTGACGGGCCAGCTCACCACCGGAATCAATAGTCTGTTGAATGAGCTGTCGGTCGACATCCACATCCCGATTGAAGCTGCACTCGCAGGTGTCGAACTCGCAGAGGGTGCTGTTGACATCCACACGACGATCGCTGATTTGCGTGCTGGTGTTGCGCCGACGGTGGATATTCCGCTGACGGCACTCGGGATCATCGACCTGTCTTTGGTCACGGACGCGGTGTCCGGAGTGGTCACGCCTCTCCTCCCGACTCTGTTCGACGGGGTTGTCGATCCGTTGCTCGAAGCTGTCGATGCAGTGGCGGGCGACGTCGTGACTGAGGTCGTGAGCCCGGTGTTCACCGGGCTCAGCGATGTGCTCGCTGCTGTCAATCAGGTCGTCGAGATTACGATCAACGAACAGCCCACCGAACCGCCGACGAATGGTGAAGGTTACCTCGGTGCGGAATCGTTCACGGTCAACGCCCTGAGCGTTGAGCTGCTCCCAGCTCTGGCGGTCGCGAACATCGATCTCGCTTCTTCGACCGTTCGTTCCGCAGCTGTTGCGCCTTTCGAGCCGACGCTGACGGCAACGTCTCCGGTCGAGCCGGGCGGCACGACTGAGGTCACCTCCGAAGGATGGCCGCCGAACGCGGAAGTGTCGTTGCAGCTTACGGATGACGCGGGTGACCCCGTCGGCGATCCGGTGCCGGTGACGACGGATGCGGACGGCAACATCCCGGCCGGCACTCCCGTGCCGATCCCCGAGGACGCAACGGACGGCACCGAGTACACGGTCGTGGGTACCGACGAGTTCGGCAACACGGCTGAGTCCGACACCGTCGTGATCGAAGACACGGCGGCGACTGACCCGGACGCTGGGACCGACCCCGATGCTGGGACCGACCCTGACGCTGGGACCGACCCCGATGCTGGGACCGACCCTGACGCTGGGACCGACCCTGACGCTGGGA
>NZ_JAJUFV010000216.1 GCF_029263575.1 Microbacterium sp.
AGCACGAAGGCCGCCCCCGGAGGGACGGCCTTCTTAGGAAGCGTCTTACTTGACGGCTGCCTTCAGCTTGGAGCCAGCGGTCACCTTGACACGCTTGCCGGCCGGGATCTTGATCTCGGCGCCGGTCTGCGGGTTGCGGCCCGTGCGAGCTGCAGTGTCGACCTGCTCGAACGAGATCCAGCCCGGGATCGAGACCTTGCTGCCCTTGGCAACAGCATCGGAGACCGTGCCGAACAGAGCGTCGAGCACACCCGAAACGGTGGCCTGGCTCTGGCCGGTGGCGGAAGCGATGCTCGCGACGAGCTCGGTCTTGGTGATGGACTTGTCAGCCATGTCATCCTCCAGCGACAAAGTGTCGCATCGATTGTGGTTCAGGCGGCGGATGCCCCCCGGTGGTCGAGTGACCGCCTCGAATGTATCAACCACCACCCTCATTTCCGCGTCATTTCGCGGGTTTTCAGGTTTTCTTCCGCGTGTCGCGGTGCAGATGTGACGATTGTGACTGGTGTGACAGGCTCTACTCGGCCGTCGGAGGCTTGTTGGCGTGGTCCGTGCCGGGCTCAAGGTCGCCGGGGAATGCGAGCAGCATCGTCCACCACGCGCCGAGCTCTGCGGCGTGGATGACCGGCTCAGACCCCTCTTTGCCCGGCTTCAGGTAGTAGCCGGTGAGCTGCTGTGGGTAAGTGGGCACCTGCGGCATGGTCTTCTCTATCGCGATCATCGTCGCCCTGTCACCGATGCGCCTGGCAGAGACGTTCTGCTCCATCACGCCGTGGAAGATCAGCGAGCGCTTCTTCAGGAACCGCCCCTTGCTCATCTGCACTTCGATGTTCTGGAGAGCGAAGACGAAGTCGGGTTCGCGTCCCTCCGGGCGGAAGCGCAGGATGCGGATACTCGTCCGCACGCCGACCACGAAGCCCCACAGCAGCAGGAGGGTGATCACCGGCAGTGCGATCCCCCACGCCCAGGTCCAGAAGCCGGCGGCGCCCGGTTCGTCGAGCCGGGCCTGACCGTCGTCGTCATTGACCCAGATCGTCACCGTGTCGCCGATCTGCAGATCGTCACTGTCGACGCTGTCGCCCGAGGATGTGCCGTTGATTGTGTATTCGAGGTACACAGTGCGTCGATCCTCATAGTGACGACTGCGGCGCGCCCCGACCAGCACCCGGCGGTTGCCTTCGTCGATCACCTCGCCTGTGGTGGAGGTGTAGGTCGCGGTGAGCTGCTTGTTCAATTCCGTGACGCTGAAGTAGCTGAACACGCCGCTGCCGATCGCGAAGGCCAGGAGAAAAGCCAGCCACGCCATACGCGAGCGGACGCTCTTGTTGAGATAGGTGCGATCGGTGATGGTCGCCGTCATGTTCTCCCCCGGGCACATAGCACGAGGGGGCGAGGCTCCGCAGAACCTCGCCCCCTCGTGAGAAAGCCTGTGCTTACCAGCTCGACTTCGTCACACCGGGCAGCTCGCCACGGTGTGCCATGTCGCGGAAGCGCACACGCGAGATGCCGAACTTCGTCAGCATGCCACGGGGGCGCCCGTCGATGGCGTCACGCGAACGAACGCGCACCGGCGACGCGTTGCGCGGCAGCTTCTGCAGGCCGACACGTGCGGCCTCGCGGGCCTCGTCGGTGGCGTTCGGGTCGACCAGGGTTTTCTTCAGCTCAGCGCGGCGCTCGGCATAGCGCTCGACGATGACCTTGCGCTGCTCGTTGCGAGCGATCTTGCTCTTCTTCGCCATGTTTAGCGCTCCTCGCGGAATTCGACGTGCTTGCGGACGACCGGGTCGTACTTCTTCAGCACGAGACGGTCGGGGGTGTTGCGACGGTTCTTCTTGGTCACATACGTGAAACCGGTGCCCGCCGTCGAACGGAGCTTGATGATCGGACGTACGTCCTGAGCCTTCTTGGCCATTAGAGCTTCACACCCTTCGCCTGGAGGTCTTTGACGACGTTCTCGATGCCACGCGCGTCGATCACCTTGATGCCCTTGGCGGACACGTTCAGGGTGACCTTACGACCGAGCGAGGGCACGTAGTAGGTCTTCTTCTGCACGTTCGGGTCGAAGCGGCGCTTCGTCCGGCGGTGCGAGTGCGAGATGTTGTGACCGAAGCCGGGAACTGCTCCTGTCACCTGGCACACTGCTGCCATGTGAGTACTCCTTCATTACCGTGAGACCGGACGGCCTCACCCAAGATCCCTTGTCTGCGCGCCGCCCTGAAGATTTCACAGGACCCACGGCACACGAACTGCGCACAGGAGTGTGCACAGACAAGGAGTCAGTTTAGCACGGATGCTTCGCGCGCGCCGCGCCCCCAGCGGAACAGTGAGACGGTGCGGTCGCCGGGAATCCAGAAGCGCCACGGAAACGCGTTCGTCCCGGCGATGCCGGCGACTCCGACACGCGGCCCGGTGGCGATGTCGGCGAGCGGATCGGCCAACCACAGCTGAGCTCTCGCACCGGCGAGCTCAGCACCGGTCACCGCATCGATGCCGTCGTGAACCGGATACCGCAACCCGCTCACCTGGCCGAGACGGCCAGGACCCCGGGCGAGATCACGGCCGCTGCGACCTGAGCGCATGGCCGCGGCATCCGCTCCTGTCACGACCTCCGCGGCACGCAACAGAATTCCCCCGGCGGTGCCCTCGGGCCCGCAGACGACGTTGACACAGGAATGGATGCCGTGGCTCAGATAGACATAGAGATGCCCCGGTTCGCCCCACATGGTGGCGTTGCGAGCGGTCTGGCCCATGCGCGCGTGCGATCCGGGGTCGGGGATCGGCCCCGTGCCCTGACCGTGATACGCCTCGACCTCGGTGATGCGCAGCCACACTTCCTCCGCGTCGTCGACGACGCGCAGGTGGCCGCCGAGCAGCCGGGGCGCCACCTCGACCGGAAGATCGGCGAGGTCTGCTCTCGTCGCGCGGCGATGGGTCATGCGCTCAGAATGCCGGCGCCATCTGACACCACGAGATGTCGAAGCCGGTCAGCACGGGCAGCGCTTCGCCCGACCGCAGGTCGAAAAGGTGCGTCTCCATAGTCGTCGGCAGCGGCACGAGCATGTCGTCATAGGGGTTCTCGGCCAGCTTCGGCGCGACCGTGACCGCGGCGTACTGTCCGCTCGGGGATGCGCAGGTCTGCAAGATCGCGTTGCCGGAGGGAATCTCGATAAGCGGCTCGGCCGCCCCCTGATCGTTGACCCGCACGACGGCCTGACCCGTCGGGAGCCCCGACGCATCACGCGAGACGACGTGCCGCAGCGTTCCGCCGGGGTACGGGGTGATGCTGGTCGTGTCGCCGAGGTCGGCGTCGACCGCTGCGATCTCGCTCTCGGCCCCGTCTTCGAGGTTCAGCTGCACGGTCTGACCGTCGGCGCGTTCGACGATCGCCGTATAGGTGCCGCGCGAGATGCCGAGCAGTCGCATGGCGATGCCCATGTTCTGCGCCCCCGCGGTGCCGGAGCGATCATCGAGCGACAGGGTGCCGGCGAAGTCGATGAACAGCACGGCGGCAGTGTCGGGAACGAACTGCCATTCGGCGATGCTGGCTTCTTCATCGCCGACCTCGACGATGCGTGGTTCTTCGTCCCCCGCCAACGGCTGGGTCACGAGCACACTGGCGCGGCCGCTGTCTTCGGTGATCTCGCGGTCAGAATAGATGTAGCCCACCAGTCCGCCGCGGTCAGAGACCTGTACCGAGCTGACATGCCCATCACCGGGCAGCTCCAGCTCGCGAGCGTTGTCACCGTCGCGATCCATCACGAGGATTCTCGAGCTCTCGGCATCCTCGACCGCGACGACGAGTTTCGTGGGGGTCGCCCGGTAGTCGTTGATACGCG
>NZ_JAJUFV010000217.1 GCF_029263575.1 Microbacterium sp.
ACCTCGGACATGATCGGCGAGAGCGCGGCGATCGCGCCGCTTCGCAGGTAGTCGCCGTAGCTGAAGCCACCGGGAAGGACGAGCGCGTCGACGCCTTCGAGGTCGTGCGATCCGTGCCAGAGGGCGACGGGCTCGGCGCCGGCGAGTCGGACAGCGCGCTGCGCGTCGCGGTCGTCGAGCGATCCAGGCCAGGTGATGACGCCGATGCGGACGCTCACTCGACGACCTCGATGCCGACGACATCCTCGATGACCGCGTTGGAGAGCACGTCATCGGCGAGCCTCTTGACCTCGGCGAGTACGGCATCCGTGACTTCGCCGTCGACCGTGAGCTCGAAGCGCTTGCCGATGCGCACATCGCTGAAGGAGGTCACACCCTTGCGTGCGAACGCGCCGGAGACGGCCTTCCCCTGCGGGTCGAGCAGTTCGGACTTGGGCATGACGTCGACGACGATGGTGGGCATGAACGGCTCCGAATGTCGCAGGAAGGCGGGCGAGTTCAGTCTATCCGTTAGGAGCGGAAGACCGTGTGCAGGTCGCCGATCAGCTCGCGCCCGCCGAGTCCGTCGATCTCGAACAGCACCGAGATGCCTGCGACGTGCGAGCCGAGCCGTTCGACCAGCTGGCGGCCCGCTGCGAGCGTGCCACCGGTGGCGAGCACGTCGTCGATCAGCAGCACGCGTGAGCCGGCGGGCAGGTCATCGTGCATCTCGATCGTGGCGGTGCCGTATTCGAGGGCGTAGTCGACGGATGCCGCGGGCCGGGGCAGCTTTCCGGCTTTGCGGATCGGAATTAAACCGACGTTCGCGACGATGGCCGCGGCGCTCGCGATCAGAAACCCGCGAGCCTCGATGCCGGCGATGACGTCGAACTGCCCCGCGAACGGCTCGATGATGGCCTCGGTCGTGGCCCGCAGGGCCTCGGCGTCGGCCAGCAGCGGCGTGATGTCGCGGAACAGCACCCCGGCCTCGGGGTAGTCGGGGACGCTGCGGATCAGCGATTCGGCGCGGGTGAGGGCAGGGGAAAGGTGGGCAGAGGGCACCGATCAAGGGTACCTGAGCGCCTGCGCGCCGCGGACGGGCCCGGGTCGGCTATTGCAGCGACCCGAGCGGTCTGCGATCGAGCGCGTCGATGTCGTGGTCGATGATGCCGCGGTGCGCGAGCGTTTCGAGAACGCGGCGGCGTGCGTCGAGCAGCGCAGTCATGTCGTGCACCGAGAGCGTGGTCAGCGCGGAGCGTGACACGGCAGGGCCGGACGGCTCAGGTGGCGCAGCCGGGGTGCGCCGAGCCCCGAACGAGATGGCCAGGCCGCTGCCGAGGGCGATGCCGAAAGCCAGTGCGATCGGCAGCGCACGCGCGTCGAATCCCTGCGGCAGGTAGTCGGACCTGTCGCGCACGAGAGCGAACAGCGACAGGCCGGCGAAGACGGCGATGCCGAAGGCGAGACCGGCGGAGAACGTGTCGCGTTCGCGCCCGGAGCGCAGCCACATCACCAGCAGCCCGAGTCCCTCCGCACACGCGATGGCGAAGCAGATCGCCGCCATCCACAGACGGGTATCGAGGGTGAGGTCGATGGTGAACAGGCGCATGATGCCGTCGTGCACGAAGAGCATCGAATCGACGAAGGCGACCCATCCGGCGATGGGGACCAGCAGCAGCACGGTCATGAGGATCACCGCTCCGATGCCGGATGCTGCGCCGGTCCGGCCCGGGCGCTTTCTCGAGCCGCCGGGAACCCCGGCGGCGAGGACGCGATCTTCCACCTCGCGTAGCCCGGAGAACTGCGTCGCGGGCACCGTCTTGGCCCAGGACGCCGGTGTCTGCTGCGCATCGCTCACAGACAGCATCCTGCCATGGGGGTCTCGGTGCGCGGGGAAGAGCGGGATTGACGTGGGCGATGCGGGCTTGACATCTGTGGGATGCGGGCTTGACATGTTTGGGAGCGCTCCCATACAGTGACTGTTCGATACGTGGGAGCGCTCCCGCAGCAGATCCGCGCATCGACTCGAACGACACCCGCACCACCTCGAACACCACACAAAGGAGTGAATTGTGAACACACGTACCCGTCGACGGATGCTGACGACAGCTGCCGTCGCATCCGTATCCGCACTTGCGCTGGCCGGCTGCGCCGGCGGCACGGACTCGGGAGATTCCGGAAGCGCCGATGAGAAGGTCACCCTGACCATCACCACCTTCGGCACCTTCGGATACGAAGAGCTCTACGAGGAGTACGAAGACCTCAACCCGAACGTCACCATCGAGGCGACCAACATCGATACCGGCGGTAACGCCCGCACCGACGCGTTCACGAAGATCGCCGCAGGCTCGGGTCTCAGCGACATCGTCGCGATCGAAGAGGGCTGGCTCGGTGCCATCATGGACGTTTCCGACACCTTCGTCGACCTGCGCGACTACGGCATCGAAGATCGCAAGGACGACTGGGTCGACTGGAAGTACGACCAGGGCACCGACGCTGACGGCCGCGTGATCGGCTACGGCACCGACATCGGCCCCACGGGCATCTGCTACAACGGTCCGGCGTTCGAAGCGGCGGGCCTGCCCAGCGATCGCGAGAGCGTCGCAGAGCTGCTCGACGGCGACTGGGCGAACTACTTCGAGGTCGGACAGGAGTACACCGACACAACCGGCAAGGCCTGGTACGACCACTCCGGATTCGTCTGGAACTCGATGGTCAACCAGCTCGAAGAGGGGTACTACACCGCTGACGGCGAGCTCAACGTCGAGGGCAACGGCGAGCTCAAGGAGCGCTTCGAGCTGTTGGGCGAAGCAACCGAAGGTGGCCAGTCCGCGGCCCAGGCCGCCTGGGACTGGAACGGTGGCAAATCGTTCGTCGACGGCACCTTCGCCACGTTCGTCTGCCCGGGGTGGATGCTCGGTACCATCGCCGGCCAGCTCGAAGCCGGCGGCGGCGACGCCTCGACCGGCTGGGACTTCGCCGACGTCTTCCCCGGCGGCGCGGCCAACTGGGGCGGCGCGTTCCTCTCGGTTCCCGAGACGTCCGAGCACAAAGAGGCGGCCGCTGCTCTCGCCGACTGGCTGACCCAGCCCGAGCAGCAGGTCAAGCAGTCTGAGGCCGCGGGTAACTTCCCGTCGACCGTTCAGGCACAGGAAGAGCTCGCAGCGGCCGCGGCGCCGAACCCGCTGTTCAACGATGCCCCCACCGGTGCGATCCTCGCCGAGCGTGCCAAGGGCGTCGTCGCGCAGTTCAAGGGCGCCGATGACTCGGTCATCCAGGAGAACGTCTTCGGCCCGGCCCTCAGCGGCCTGGATCGTGGCGAGCTGAACACCCAGCAGGCCTGGGATGAAGCGATCTCGCTGCTGAACGACCTGGTCGGCTGATGAACGCTTCGACAGGCTCAGCGACCCAGGCGACGGTCTCAGCGACCCAGGCGACAGCGTCAGCGATCGTGGACGTGGCCGCTGAGCCTGTCGAAGCCCCGCGTGGGAGACGCGGTTCTCGTCGACACCGCCTCTCCCGGTTCGACCAGAACGCCTCGCCGTATTTCTACGTATCGCCGTTCTTCCTGCTGTTCGGGCTCGTCGGCCTGTTCCCGTTGCTGTACACGGTCTACGTGGCGGTGTTCGACTGGGACCTGCTCAAAGGTCAAGGCGATTTCGTCGGGGCAGGGAACTTCATCGAGATTCTCGGCGACGGAATGTTCTGGAACTCGATCGTCAACACCCTGAGCATCTTCCTGCTCTCGGCGATCCCGCAGCTCACCGTCGCGCTGATCGTCGCCTAC
>NZ_JAJUFV010000218.1 GCF_029263575.1 Microbacterium sp.
ATCGCGCAGCTCGGAGCCGCCGAGGCACTGCGCTTCGCGCTGACGCCGCACGACCAGATGAAGGCCGAGCTCGTCGCCCTCGATGAGACGACCGAGCGATCTCAACGGGCGCTGCGCGAGGGACGAAAGAGATGGAAGCCCCGCGCGAAGATGCGAGCGGTCCGCGATGCGCTGCACAGCAGTGATGAGGTCGCGGCACAGCTGCTTCTTCCCGGTGATGCAGCCTGGCCGGATGCGCTCGACGACCTCGACACGCACGCGCCTGTGCTGCTGTGGGTCCGCGGCGACGCGCGCGCTCTCGCCATCACGAACCGGGTGGCTCTCGTGGGCGCGCGGGCGGCGAGCTCGTACGGCGACCATGTCACCAGGGAGCTGGCAGGTGACCTCGCGGCAACCGGAAGCGCTGTCGTGTCGGGGGGTGCGTACGGAATCGACGCGGCGGCACATCGGGCCGCCCTCGGTGTCGACGGCACCACGATCGCGTTTCTGGCGGGAGGGGTGGATCGGCCGTATCCGATCGGTCATCAGCAGCTTTTCGAGCGCATCCGAGAAATCGGTGCGGTCGTGAGCGAGGTGCCCTGCGGCACGGCACCGACGAAGTGGCGATTTCTTTCCAGGAACAGACTCATCGCCGCTCTCGGTGTGGCGACAGTCGTCGTCGAGGCGGGGTGGCGCAGCGGGTCGTTGAACACCGCAGGCCACGCCGCGGCTCTCGGGCGCCCGCTCGGTGCGGTACCGGGGCCGGTGACCTCACCCGCCGCGGCCGGATGCCACCGCCTCATGCGGGAGTACGATGCACGCTGTGTGACAGACGCCGCGGAGGTGCGGGAGCTGATGGGCGTGGTCGAACAGCCCGTGGCGGCCGAATTACCAGCCGACCCTGAGCAAACCCGGCTCCGGGACGCGCTGAGCGCGCGGACTCCCCGACAGGCACCGGATCTGGCCGCTCGCGCGGGCCTCTCCGTGGAACGGGTGAGAGCGATGCTCGGGCTGCTGTCACTCGAAGGGGGCGCCGTTCGCACCGACTCCGGGTGGCGGCGGGCATGAGCGCGACGGAGCTCTCAGCTCAGCCGGTAGCCCACGCCGCGCACGGTTTCGATCTGCGTGGTGCCCAGTTTCTGGCGCAGATACCCGACATAGACGTCGACGACATTCGAACCCGGGTCGAAGTCGTATCCCCACACGCGGCTCAGCAACTGCTCTCGGCTGAGCACCTGTCCGGCGTTGCGTACCAGTTCTTCGGCCAGCGCGAACTCGCGTGCGCTGAGCTCGACGTCACGTTCGCCGACGCGTGCACGACGGGTACGGATGTCGAGCGAGAGGCTTCCGTGTGAGAGCTCCGGCGCGGCACCGGGCTCGTCGCGGCGCATCCGCAGGCGGATGCGAGCTAGCAGTTCATCGAAGCGGAAGGGCTTTCCCAGGTAGTCGTCGGCACCGCCTTCGAGCCCGGCGATCGTGTCGTGCAGCTCCACCCGGGCGGTCAGCATGATGACCGGCATCCGAGATCCCGAACCACGTAGCTGCTCCAGCACGTGGAATCCGTCGAAGCCGGGCAGATTGACATCCAGCACCATCAGATCGAACTCATCGGTCTGCGCGAGCTCGAGCGCCTCCGGCCCGGTCGCGGCCACGCGCGTGGCGAAACCGGCCGCGCGCAGACCCTTGTCGATGAACCCGGAGATGCGCGGTTCATCATCGGCGATCAGAATGGATGCCACGGCTTCAGCTCCCCTCATCGGCGCGGGCGTCCGGCAACGGCGGCCGGGGTGGAATCACCATATCGCCTGCGGGCCTGGGTGCGGCTGCGGGTGCCGGGGCAGGCGCAGGCACGGGGGCCGAGGCCGACGCCACCGAACCGCGCGGAATGCTCAGCACGAAGCGCGAGCCGCCGCCTGGGGCATCCTCCACCCGAACCGAGCCGCCGTGAGCGCGTGCGATGACCTGCACGATGTTCAAGCCGAGCCCGCTGCCGCTTCGGCTATGCGCATCGGCACCGCGATAGAAGCGCTCGAAGATCTCCTGCTTGGCGTCATCGGGAACACCGGAGCCGAAGTCGCGCACCCAGAACTCCAGCTGCGTGCCCACCGCCGAGCTTCCGATCTCCATGCGTCCGCCGCCGTGCGTCACGGCGTTCTGTGCCAGCTGCAGCATGGCCTGCGTGATGCGGGCCGGATCAAGCATGGCGGCGCCCTCGGCGACCGCACCGGCCGAGACCTCGCCGCCCTCGATGGCAGCCGCCTTGCGCACGATCTGAGCCACGAGGTCGCCGATGTCGGTCGGGTGCAACTGCACCGGACTCGGGCCGTGCAACGCGGCGGCCCCGGCGAGATCCTGTACGAGGCGTCCCATCCGATCGAGCTCATCCATCGCGAGCTCGCGCGTCTCTCGGGCATCGACCGGGTCGTCGGGATCCATGACCTCGACGTAGCCGCGAACGATCGTGATCGGCGTCTTCAACTCGTGACCGACGTCGCTGAGCAACTGGCGCTGTGACTCCAGAGCGGCATCGATGCGGTCGAGCATGTCGTTCATGGTCACGGTGAGCTCAGCGACATCGTCATTGCCGACCACGTCGAGGCGTGCGTCGAGATTCTGAGCCGAGATGCGCTCGGCGGTCGTGCGCATCTGCCGCAGAGGACGAAGCAGCCGGGTGGCGACGATCGTACCCGTGGCGGCGATGACGATCAGCACGATCACGGACACGATGATGAACATCTGCGCGGCGTCATCGAACTCGCTCAGCTCCGCGTCGAGGTCGTACACCATCACGAAGACGACCTCTTCGGGGGCAGCTGATCCCTCCACGGAGATGGTCGTGGCCAGATATCGCCACGCGACCTCGCGTTCGGCATACGTTCCGATGATCGCCTTGTCTCCGCCAAGGGTGCGCTCGACATGCTGAGCGAACATGCCCTGGTGCTGCAGATCGAGATCCAGATCGAACCCCGGAACGAAGGTGATCGTCCCGTCGACCATGCCCATCGCTCCGGCGTTATCGTCGGGGCTCATCCGTTGCACGACAGCTTCCAACGCTGCCGATGATGACGCCCAGGTGCCGGCGTCGGGTCCTTCCGGGTTACCCTCGCCGACGATGAAACGGGCGGAGTCGAGGTTCGCGTGCAGCCGCTGGTCGACCTGCTCCATGATCCGCTGGCGCTCGACGAGATAGACCGACACGCCCACGGCCGTCAGCCCGATCGCCGCGACCGCGGTGATGGCGGCGACGATGCGCGTGCGCACCGATATACCGAATCGGCGCGGGGGCGTCGCGGTCGTTGTCTGCTTCACACGTCCAGTATCTCGATCCGCAGCCCACGACGACCGCTTCCTAAGAGAGATCTCATCCCGTTCCCGCTGTGATCATGATGCAATCGACAGGTGAGTGAACCCGGCCAGATCCCCGAGCGCGAGATGCTCAGTGACGCGATCGATGTGCCGATGGCGTCACTTGCCCTGCACTCCCGTGAACCGCTCGGCGCCGGCTCCGTGACGGGATTCGAGACATCGGATGCCGAGCCGCTGCTGTACTTCGTGGATACGTCCGCAGTGCCGGTGCCCGCCGAGACGGGGTGGTCGAGCGGTGAGGTGCGCATCTGGGTGCACCCTGCGGATCCGCACCTCCCGGCGCTCGCGCCAATCGCGTTCGATCACGCATCCGAAGCGCTCCTGGCGCGGCTGGGAATCGCCGCATCCTCTGCTCCGCAGATCATCGCCTACCGGCCGGGGCG
>NZ_JAJUFV010000219.1 GCF_029263575.1 Microbacterium sp.
CGATGCCGCGGGCGGTGAGAGCGTCGAGTTCTTCGAAGAGGACCTCGGGATCGACCACGACGCCGTTGCCGATCACCGGGTGGACACCGGGCGAGAGGATGCCGCTGGGCAGCAGGTGCAGGGCATACTTCTCATCGCCGATCACGACGGTGTGCCCGGCGTTGTTGCCGCCGTTGAACTTCACCACCCAGTCGGTGCGTTCGCCGAGCAGATCGGTCGCTTTGCCTTTACCTTCGTCGCCCCACTGGACGCCGACGATAACGATTCCTGGCATGGGTAACCCCCTGGGTAGTGCTTCTCGCCGGAGTTGCACCGGCAGATGAGCTGGCCCGAACGGGCCGTTCCATCTTACCGAAGGGGTCTGACGCGCCCTCTTCTGTTCGCTGCCTTGCTGTCGTCCGGAGCCCGCCGTTGACCGTGGCGGGGTGATCGGTAGGGTGAGGGCGTGCCTGATAACGAGCCGTCGCCGTCGCGTGCCCTGCGCCGTGATCGGCGACGAGAAGTATGCACTGCACCTGCTTCCCAGTGGCATCCTCTCGCCCGGTGTCCACCCGGTGATCGGCAACGGCGTCGTCGTCGATCCCGAGGTTCTCTTCGAAGAGCTCGACGCTCTCACCGCGCGCGGCATTGATGTGTCGCGGCTGCGCGTGAGCGCCAACGCACACATCATCACGCAGTACCACCGCACACTCGACAAGGTCACCGAGCGCTTCCTCGGAAAGCGTCAGATCGGCACGACCGGTCGCGGCATCGGGCCCGCCTATGCCGACAAGATCCACCGCGTCGGCATCCGCGTGCAAGACCTGTTCGACGAGAACATCCTGCGCCAGAAGGTCGAGGGCGCCCTCGACCAGAAGAACCAGCTGCTGGTGAAGATCTTCAACCGCCGAGCCATCACCGTCGACGAGATCGTCGACGATCTGCTGTCGTACACCGAACGGCTGCGGCCGATGGTCGCCGACACCGGGCACCTCATCGCAGAGGCGCTCGATCGCAGAGAGGTCGTCGTCTTCGAAGGCGGCCAGGCCACGATGCTCGACATCGACCACGGCACCTACCCGTTCGTGACGTCGTCGACCGCGACGGCGGCGGGTGCGGCATCCGGGTCGGGGGTCGGGCCGAGTTCGCTGGATCGCATCGTCGGCATCGTCAAGGCATACACGACGCGTGTCGGCGCCGGCCCGTTCCCGACCGAACTGTTCGATGAGACCGGTGACTGGCTGCGCGAGACCGGAGCCGAGTTCGGCACGACGACGGGGCGCGACCGCCGCGTCGGCTGGTATGACGCCCCCATCACGCGCTACGCGACCCGAATCAACGGCATCACCGACCTCGTGCTCACCAAGCTCGACGTGCTCACGGGTGTCGAGCAGATCCCGGTTTGCGTCGCGTACGACGTCGACGGCACCCGCTTCGATGACGTACCCGTCAACCAGACCGATTTTCACCACGCGAAGCCGATCTACGAGTACTTCCCGGGCTGGACCGAAGACATCTCCACCGCCCGCACCTTCGACGATCTGCCGCAGAACGCCAAAGACTACGTGCTCACGCTCGAGAAGATGAGCAACACGCGCATCTCGGTCATCGGCGTCGGGCCCGCCCGCGACCAGGTGATCGTTCGCCACGATCTCGTGGACTGATGACCCGGTTCTGGCTCGGCGGCTACGGTCCCGATATGACGGGGGACGCCACCGGCATCGGCCTGCTCGAAGGAGACGAGGGGCGCGAACCGGTCTCGCTCGCTTATCACGGAGCGGTCGCCTCCGCGGTGTCGCCCTCGTGGCTGGCGCAGCATCCGTCGCTCGATGTCATCTACGCCGCGTTGGAGAGCTCCGGCACCGTGCAGGCGTTTCGGCGAAGCGGCGAGCGCGCGCTGGCTCCGCTGGGCGAACCGGTCGAGGCGGGCGAGTTCGTGTGCCACGTGGCGGTCGCTCCGAACGGTCCATATCTGATCGCGAGCTGCTACGGCGACGGCCGGGTCGTGCGCATCGGACTCGATACCGACGGCGGCCTGCGCGCACCGACGGTCGCTGACGCCGCCGTCGATCCGTACGCGAGCGCTGAGCCCGCTCGGCTCCCGAGTCCTGAGCCTGCTCTGTTCCCGAGCTCTGAGCCTGCTCTGTTCCCGAGCTCTGAGCCTGCTCTGTTCCCGAGCTCTGAGCCCGTCGACGGCGCGGGCGCCGCGGCATCCGTCGATCGTGCCTCGCATGCACACGCCGCAGCGTTCCTCCCCGACGGCCGCCTCGCGACCACCGATCTCGGCTTCGACCTCGTGCGTATCTGGCGGCCCGGCGCTTCAGGACTCGTCGCCGATCACACCGTCGTCCTGCCGTTCGGCGTGGGCCCGCGGCACATGGTCGTGCACCCGAGCGGACATCTGCACGTCGTCACCGAGTACTCATGCGAGGTATTCACGCTCGCGCCGCGCCCCGACGGGCAGTGGGCGATCGTCGGGGCAACCCCGGTTTCTCCCGCCGTGCAGCTCGGAGTCGACAACCCCGCTGAGCTGTCGCGTTCGCGCGACGGTGAGACGCTGTACGCGGGCATCCGCGGCAGCAACACGATCGCGGCGCTGCGGGTGCGCGGCGGCGGCGAGACGATCGAGCCTCTCGCGCTCGCCGACTCCGGTGTGAACTGGCCGCGGCACCATCTCGTGCACGACGGGGCGCTGCTGGTCGCCGGGCAGCTCTCGAACGAGATCAGTGTGATCGACCTCGACCAGCGCACGGGTGTGCCGCGCAGCATCCGGCATCGTGCCTCGGCGCCGGCACCGACCTGCATCCTGCTCGCGCACTGACCTGCCTGACCGCTCGCCGTCGCGGTGCGGCGCGCTGCTGTGCATAACTCCGCAAAGAACGTCGAGAATCGATCGGGTCGGAGCCGAACGGGCCCCGACCCGGCGATTCTTGCTGAGTTATGCGCGCCCCGTGAGCCAGCGAACCGGCCCCGACCCCTCCTGCCCGAGCACGTCGGCGGGGTTTTGCAAGGCGCATGATTTCAGGCTGAGGCAGCCGCAGCCGATGCATCCGTCCAGGTCACCGCGCAGGTGCTCGAGTTGCCGAATGCGCGCGTCGAGCTCGTCGCGCCAGCGCTGAGACAGCCGAGCCCAGTCGCGTTTGGTCGGCGTTCGCCCCTCCGGCAACGAATCAAGAGCCGACCGGATGTCTTTGAGTGGGATGCCGACGCGTTGCGAGACGCGGATGAAAGCGACGCGACGCAGAGTGTCGCGACGATAGCGCCGCTGGTTTCCGGACGTGCGCTCAGAGTCGATGAGCCCGTTTCGCTCATAGAAGTGCAGAGCGGATGCCGCGACGCCGCTGCGGCTGGAAAGCTCGCCGATCGTGAGTGGGCGGTTCTTATCGCCGTCGAGCTGGGGCATCGTGAACCTCCGAGAGAGACTTGACCTCAACCATAGTTGAGGTCTTACCGTCGGAGGAATGACAGCACGAACGGGCGAGACGAGCATTCCTCCGGCCGCGCAGGGGATCATGAGCAGGCGCTACCTCTGGATCACGATCGGGGCGTGCGCGTTGGTGTTCCTCGGTGCCTTCGAATCGCTCGCCGTCGCCACCGTGATGCCCGTGGTCAGCGCCGATCTCGCCGGGGAGCGCCTGTATGCGCTGGCGTTCGCGGGCCCGCTGGCCACGGGTGTGATCGGAATGGTCGGCGCCGGAAACTGGTCTGACCGCCGCGGGCCCACAG
>NZ_JAJUFV010000220.1 GCF_029263575.1 Microbacterium sp.
CGATGACGTCGTCGTCTTGCGGCGCTGCTGGCGAACCGATGCCGCGCTGCTCAGTCACGAGTGCGGTGACAGCGGCGAGACGTGCGCGGGATCTGGTGCCTGCGGCATCCGCTGTGCTCTTGATCTGATCTATGGTGAGCCCACCCGAAAGCCGGGCGAACTCACGGATCGTGAACGTCTGCCACAGCCGATGCGGGGCGAGCTCGACCGCGGCGGTTCGGTGCTCGCGTGACATCGCGAAGATGAGATCTGCGTCGTCCGCTATCGGATCAAGCAGCCAGCGGGCCCGGTGGCTCTCGACGTCTTCGTGGTCGGCGCCGAGTTCAACGGCCAGCTCTCGTGCCTCAGTCGTCATCGGCTTGTCGATGAGCGCGCGCGTACCGGCGCTGCTGATGCGAACCGGGATGTCACGACGCTCGTGGGCATCGTTTCGATTCTGCTTGCACTCGCCGGCGGATTCGGCTGGATGGTGCACCGGATGGACTCCACATCGAGCTCACTCGAGAGCAGGTTCGGTGCTCGTATTGACGGTGGTGACACGATGCTCGGTGCTCGCATTGACAGCGTCGAAAAGAATCCCGGTGCGCGTATCGACAAGGTCAGCGACGAACTCGTAGAGGTGAAGATCGCCGTTGCGCGCTTCGAAGGACCACCGCGGCACCTTCTCCCTGCGCGGTGAATCTCTCAGGCTGTCGCCGGTCGGCCTCGCGGCTTCTGCGCGAACAGCCTCACCGCGCAGCATCCGATGATCGTGCCGAGAGTGTTCGCGATGACGTCCGACAGCGTGGGATAGCGGCTGGGAAGCATCGTCTGCACCAGCTCGATCGCCGCGCTCGCTGCAAAACCCAACAGAATGATCCACCACGCGTTCGTGCGCGGCCAACCGGCCGCGACCAGCAGACCGAACGGCACGAAAAGTGCGATGTTCGCCGTGAACTCGAACAGCGTGTACGTCGTCGAAAGCGACACATCGAAGCGTTCAGAGACGAAACGTGCGACGCGGAAGACGATGCCCGTAACCCGGGATGCCGCGGAACCGGGCAACCACACGATCAGCGCCAGAACGATGCCATAGGGGATGAGGAGTACGCGCGCCGCGATCGCGAGAGCAGGCGTGCGGGACATGCAGACGAGTTTATGCGGCAGCATTGGCCCAACCTGCGGAAACCATCCACTGCGGTAGCGTCGCCAGCCTGACGGAACAGCAGGCTCCACTGTGTGGCGATCGTTGAGGACCAGAGCCTCTTCCGCTCGCTGCTCGAGTCGCTGATCCGGGCGCGCGATGACTTCACGATTGATCCGCGTGTCGAATGAAGCGAAGCTTCTGGGCGCTGCGCTCAACCATGCCGCTTTCAACATCGCGAACAGCCTGGGAGCGTGGCTGGGCGGGCTCGTCATCGCCGCAGGGTTCGGCTACCTGGCCCCAGGATGGGTCGGCGCCATGCTCGCCGCGGCCGGCCTGGTGCTCATCATCATCAGCGTGTCGGTCGAACGGCGTGACAGACGGCAGGGCATCGATACCGGCGGAATCGTCATCCCGCGGGCGTGACCGGCGCCGCGCTCAGATTCCCGCGCCGCCCCACTCCATCGATTCGGTGTAGCGCAGCAGCACACCCTCGCGCAACGCCCATGGCGAGACCTCGAGCTCGTCGATGTCGAGCAGCTTCATCGCGGTGTGCAGCGAAACGGCGGCCGCCACGATCTGGAACGTGCGGTCGGGCGTGATTCCCGGCAGTTCTTGACGAGCGGATGCCGGTAGCTTCGCGAGCCGCGGAATCCATGACTTCAACGCCGAACGCGCCATGACGGTGCGGTTGAAGCCGAGCCCTGAGACCTCGCGGCCGGCGAGGTTCGCCAGTGAGCGGATGGCCTTCGACGAACCGACGAAGTGATCGGGGCAGGGGAGGGCTTTCAGCTGCTCGACGACCGGGGCGAGCACCTCGCGGGCGTGTGCGCGCAACGGCCCGAGGGCGTCTTCGCCGGGAGGATCGTTCGGCAGGAACTGGATGGTCGTGCGGCCGGCGCCCAAGGGAAGGGACGCGGCCACTTCGGGCCGCTCGTCCTCTCCCGAGGCGAACTCGAACGAGCCGCCGCCGATGTCGAGCAGCAGAATGCGTCCGGCATCCCACCCGAACCAGCGCCGCACGGCGAGGAAGGTGAGCTCAGCCTCCTGCACACCCGTGAGCACCTGCAGCGGCTGGCCGAGTGCCTTCTCGATGCGGGCGATGACCTCGTCGCCGTTGATCGCGTCGCGCACGGCGCTGGTCGCCGTCGCCAACAGTGTCTCGACTCGATCGGCCTCGGCGATCTGTCGTGCACGGGTCACGGCGGTTTCGAGCGCCTGCACGCCCTCTTCGCTGATCGCACCCTCGGGGGTGAGGTAGCGCATCAGGCGCACGACGGTGCGATCGCTCGTCGTGGCCAGCGGTCTACCGCCCGGTCGCGCCTCGGCGGCAAGCAGGTGGACGGTGTTGGAGCCGATGTCGAGAATTCCCAGGCGCACGGTTTGAGCGTAGCGGGTCTCAGGCCGCGCGCGGTGTCGGCACTCGCATCCGCACCGATACGATGTAACGCGTGACTGCCGTGGATCCGACCCAGCCGCTGTCTCCGTATCGGGAGATCGGCCGTGCCGAATGGGCGCGCCTGGCCGCCGACCTCGACCAGCCGCTGAGCGAGACCGAGGTCGTCGAACTGCGGGGCCTCGGCGACCGGCTCTCGCTCGACGAGGTGCGCGAGGTGTACCTGCCGCTGAGCCGTCTGCTCAGCCTCTACGCCACCGCCACGAAGCGCCTCGGTGAGGCGACGAGTCAGTTTCTGCAAGAAGACGACAGCACCACCCCGTTCGTCGTGGGCGTCGCCGGATCGGTCGCCGTCGGCAAATCCACGATCGCTCGTCTGCTGCGCGAGCTCATGAGCCGGTGGCCGGGCACGCCGCGTGTCGAACTGGTCACGACCTACGGATTCCTGTACCCGAACGCCGAACTCGAACGGCGCGGACTCATGGAGCGCAAGGGCTTTCCGGAGTCGTACGACCGGCGCGCGCTGCTGGAGTTTCTGACCGAGGTCAAGAGCGGATCCGGCGAGGTGCGCGCACCCTTCTACTCGCATATGCGCTACGACATCGTTCCCGATGCGACCGTCGTGGTGCGCCGCCCCGACGTCGTCATCGTCGAGGGCCTCAACGTCCTGCAGCCGCCCCCGGCGCCGAACGACGTCGCCGTCAGCGACCTCTTCGACTTCTCGATCTACGTCGACGCCGATCCGAAAGACGTCGAGAAATGGTACGTCGATCGGTTCCTCGCGCTCCGGCAGAGCGCGTTCAGCAACGCCTCGTCCTACTTCAATGTCTTTGCGCATCTGACCGATGATGAGGCGGTCGCCACCGCGATGGGGTATTGGAACGACATCAACATGCCCAACCTCCTCGAGAACGTCATGCCGACCAAGCATCGTGCGACGCTCGTGCTCAACAAGGGCGCCGACCATGGCGTCGAGAGTGTGATGCTGCGCAAACTTTGACACGCGGCGGATCAATGCGCGAAGCGCGTTGATGCGCTGCGTGTCAAGGTTGAGCGAGCGCAGCGAGTCGAAACCCGTTGTGTGCGTTCAGCATCCGCTTTCGTTCGGCATCCTCGCAAATTCCGGCGCTTATTCTTGAACACATGTGTGGAATCGTCGGATACGTGGGCCCGCGGC
>NZ_JAJUFV010000221.1 GCF_029263575.1 Microbacterium sp.
GAGAGCCAGAGCCCACCCGCTCTCACCCTCATGATGCGAGCGCAGCTCCCGTCTGTACGTGACGAACGCGAAGCTGTGCGTCGAGCAGCACAGCATCGCCCAGGTAACCGGGAGCGAGGCGCCCGAGCTGCGTAGCGAGGCCGATCGCCTCAGCTGGCGTCTGCGTGAGTGCGCGCACGGCGTCGGGCAGCGCGACGCCGGCCTGGACCGCGCGCAGCATGGCCACATCCTGCGTGAGCGTCGACCCGGCTATCGATCCGGTGTCATCAGCGCGCGCGACGCCATCGGCGACCGTCACCGTCACAGCGCCCAGGTCGTAGGTGCCGTCGGCGCTGCCGGCCGCTGCCATGGCATCGGTGATGAGCGCGACGCGACCGGGGGCTGCGTCGAAGAGCAGCTTGATCGCCAACGGGTCGAGGTGAATGTTGTCGGCGATCGCCTCCAGCACCACCCTGCGGTCGGCGGCGGCCGCCAGCACAGGACCGGGGGCGCGGTGATGGATGCCGGGCATGGCATTGAACGCGTGGGTGAGGAGCGTCGCACCGGCGTCGAAGGCGCGTGCTGTCTGCGCGGCATCCGCGTTGGTGTGGCCGACGGCGGCGACCGCCCCCGCGGCGACGATCGCGTCGATAGCTTCGAAACCACCCGGGCGCTCGGGGGCGATCGTCACCTGGCGAACCGTCCCGCGTCCCGCTTCGAGCAGCCGCGTCACCTCGGCCAGCGCCGGGTCTCGCAACAGCGATGGCTCGTGGGCGCCGTGATGCCCAGGATCGAGAAACGGGCCCTCCAAGTGCGAGCCCAGGATGTCGGCATCCGTCGTCATGAGATCGGCGATCTCAGCGACGCGACGGGCGAGGTCATCGACCGGTGCTGTCACCAGCGACACCACGGCGCGCGTCGTGCCGTGTTCGCGATGCAGAGCACGCGCGGTTCGAATGCTGTCAGCGCCGTCGTCGAAGGACGCTCCGCCCCCGCCATGCCCGTGGATATCGATGAACCCCGGGGTCAGGATGGCGCCGTCACCGGCGAGCTCGCTGGCGTCGATGACCGTGTCGGCGCTCGTCCAACTCGCTCCCTGGCCGGTCGCATGCACGTGCCCGTCCTCGAAGCGCACCCAGGCGTCCGGCGTTCTCGTGCCGTCGGTCACCAGCTGCGCTGAGTGGATCACAGACGAGGTCATGAGCGGCTCCAGGTGATTTCAGCGGGACGATACCCTCCCCATCCTGCGGCATCCCACACGGGCGCAAGTGCGCCCACGCGCTCACGGAATGATTCCCAATCGCGTGAGCCAGCGGCAGACCAGGCGACTTCGGCCAGCGCGGCCGCGCGGGGGAAGAACAGCTGGTCGAGTTCGACGAGCGAGGCAACGGTTTCCGTCCACAGCGGTGCCTCGACGCCGGCGATCGCGTCATCCCCCAGACCGGGGACGATCGTGCTGGGCTCCCAGGTGTAGGCCGTCTCGAGATCGATCAGTGCGGCCCAGTCCAGACCGACCGGGAAGTCTGCGTCGTACTTCTGGTCGAGGTACGAGACATCCGACGGCGACATCACAACGGAACCGCCGCATTCGACGAAGCGCAGAGCCTGGGCGGCCTGATCGTCTGTCGGGACGATGCCTCCCCAGTACTGCCCGATCGTGCCGTTCGCGACGACGGCGGAACCGGTCTCGTGCCACACCATCGGGGTCTTGCCGAGCTCGACGACGAGGGCCGTGATGCGCTCGGCGAAGGCGTTGAAGTCATCCGGGGGAGTGCCCAGCGCCTCGTCGCCACCGACGTGCAGGTACGGGCCGGGGGTGAGCTCGGCGAGCTCGGTGAGAACGTCCCCGAGAAAAGCCCAGGTCACCTCGTCGTGGATCCTCACGGACGAGTGTCCGACACCCCACCCGAGGTAGGGCTCGCCGGCGACCGGCAGAGGCTGGTCGAGCTCGCGCGCCTGCTCGACCAGCACGTCGTTCATGACGGGGGCTTCGACGATCTCGGGGTAGGCCACCCCGATCGCGTGCGTGTGTCCGGGCAGATCGATCTCGGGCACGACGACCATGTGCCGTGCGGCGGCGTATGCCACGATCTCGCGGAAATCTTCCTTCGTGTAGAAGCCGCCCGGCCGACCCAGCGTCGAGGTCGTCGCGCCGAGCTCGGTGAGCAGCGGGCGAGAGTCGATCTGGATGCGCCAGCCCTGGTCATCGGTCAGATGCAGGTGCAGACGGTTGAACTTCAACGACGAGGCGCGGTCGATATAGCCCTTCACCGCGGCCACATCCAGGAAGGTGCGCGCGACATCGAGCATGACTCCGCGGTATGCGTAGCGGGGTTCGTCGATGATGATCATCCGAGGAAGCGTCCACCCGTATTCCGTTGCCGTATGCAACTGGCGCACCGTCTGTACGCCGTAGAACAGCCCGGCGGCTGACCCCTCGACGTGTGCCGTGTCGCCGATCTCCAGTGTGTAGCGCTCGTCGTCTGCCCGGCGGTGATGCAGGAAGATGTCGCCGTCGGCGGCTTCCTTTGCGACCTGCAGGCGCAGCCCGGTGCGCTGTGCGACCGCATCGACAAGAGCGGATGCCGCGGCATCGGCCTCGCCCGCATCGCCGTCGTTGTCGACCACGATGCGCGTGCTCGCCGTCACCTCGAACGTTCCGGGACCGGAGCGGATGACTGATGGCTGCGGAACAATGGGAAAGACCATGAACAAAACCTACCTGCTCCGCCCGGGCAGGGCCAGGGAAGATCGTTACTGTGGATAACAGGAATTCCGCTAAGCTCGAAACGTCGCGACTGGCGTCTGGGTGGGGCACCACCGGGGAGCGACCGTTACGGAATTCGACCGCGCGCCTGGGCCGATGACATCCATCACACGCGTTTCGACACGTCCACTCAGCGGACGTGCTCAACGAACGAGTTCTGAGGAAACGAGGACGACATGACCGATCCGCACTTCAACGCCCCGCTCGCAGAGGTCGATCCCGAGATCGCCGAGGTCCTCGACCGCGAACTGAACCGCCAGCGCACGTTCCTCGAGATGATCGCATCCGAGAACTTCGTGCCCGTCTCGGTGCTGCAGTCGCAGGGCTCCGTGCTCACCAACAAGTACGCCGAGGGCTACCCGGGCCGCCGCTACTACGGTGGCTGCGAAGAGGTCGACGTCGCCGAGTCGCTGGCCATCGAGCGCGTCAAGGCGCTGTTCGGCGCCGAGTTCGCCAACGTGCAGCCGCACTCGGGCGCCACCGCCAACGCGGCCGTGCTGCATGCCATCGCACGCCCCGGCGACACCCTCCTCGGGCTCTCGCTCGACCACGGTGGCCACCTCACGCACGGCATGAAGATCAACTTCTCGGGCCGCCTCTACGACATCGTCGCGTACGGTGTGAACCCCGAGACCTCGCTCGTCGACATGGACGAGGTTCGCCGCCTCGCTCTCGAGCACAAGCCCAAGGTCATCGTCGCCGGCTGGTCGGCGTACCCGCGTCAGCTGGACTTCGCGAAGTTCCGCGAGATCGCCGATGAGGTCGGCGCCCTGCTGTGGGTCGACATGGCGCACTTCGCCGGGCTCGTCGCCGCGGGCGTGCACCCCAACCCCGTGCCGCACGCGCACGTGGTCTCGTCGACGGTGCACAAGACGATCGGCGGCCCGCGCTCGGGCTTCATCCTGACCAACGACGCCGACATCGCGAAGAAGATCAACTCGGC
>NZ_JAJUFV010000222.1 GCF_029263575.1 Microbacterium sp.
CAAGCGTGACGTGGCCGGTGAACCCGGGGTCGATGAAGCCCGCCGTGGAGTGCGTGATGAGGCCGAGGCGCCCCAGCGACGACTTGCCTTCCAGACGCGCGGCGATGTCGTCGGCGAGACTGACCTGCTCGAACGTCGCGCCGAGCGCGAACTCGCCGGGATGCAGGATGAACGGCTCATCCGGCTTCACCTCGATGAGGCGGGTGAGCTCGGGCTGGTCTTCGGACGGGTCAATGAAAGGGTACTTGTGGTTGTCGAACAGGCGGAAGTATCGGTCCAGGCGCACGTCGATGCTCGACGGCTGGATCATCTCCGGCTCATGCGGGTTCAAGCCGATGCGGCCGGAAGCGAGTTCTGCTTTGATATCGCGGTCACTGAGAAGCACGGATACAGCCTATTGCCCGGTCGCCTCACACGTGACGACGCGGTAGGCCATACTGAGCTGCGAAGGGTTCCGACATCGCCCTCGCCCGACCCCGCTTCGTAGAGGAACAACAGCGTTCCGGAATGAGTTGCCTCATGCACCCATCACGATCGTCCACCGCCGCAAGGTTTCGCACGCGTGCCACGCGCATCATCACCGCGGCGACACTCGTGACAAGCGCCGTGCTTGTTCCTGTCTCGGCATCCGCTGCCGCACCGATCGTCGTCGACGACTTCAGCGGCACGCAGATCGCCGCTCCCGCAGTAACCCTGTCCGACGGCGGAGGCACCAGCACGATGCCGACCTCAACGGCGCTCGACGGCGCCCACCGCTTCGAGCTCTTCGGCAACGGCAACTCGGTCACGTCGGCATCGTTGGCGTACACCTTCGCCGAGGTCGATCTCACCTCCGCGGGCTCCAATACGCAGTTCATGGTCGGACTCGACAGCGTCACACGCGGACCCGACCTTCCGGACGGTCAAACCGCCGTGTCCGCACAGATCGAGGTGTCAGACGCCCACGGCGCCGTCGGACAGTACTCGACCGGCTTCGCGAATGTGGCGGACTTCGATCTCGTGCTGAATTTCGATTGCACGGCTGGTTCGACGGTCTGCTTCAGCGGAAACATCGACTTCACGCGCGTGACAGGCATCACGCTCACCTTCTTCTACCCGTCGAACTACGATTCCGGCCGTTCGACCGTGGTCGTGATCGATGAACTTCGCACAACGCCCACGGGAGGAAGCCAACCGCCTGCCCCAGCACCGGCTATCACGCTGGACACCCCCACGACATCCGGCACCGTGTGGGCCGAGGGCTCGACCGAACTGGTGTACTCGGTTGACTTCCGTTCCAACGGCGCGAACGCCGAGATGGCGACGGTGGATCTGTCTGGATCATCGCTCGAAACGACCGGCTCGCTCGCCGCCTCGATCACCGACATCTCGGGCAGCGGCGGCAGTTTCGAGATCACGGTCGGGGTCACGTCCGGATCCGGCTCGTTGCGCGTTGTGGTTCCCGCAGGGTCAGGCACCGACACCTGGGGCCAGTCGAGCACCACGGCCGAAAGTTCAGCTGTCTCGATCGAGCAGGGAACCACCCCCGCGATCGAGGCACAGAGTTTCACCGTTCATCACGGGCAAGACGACGAATCGACGCTGGCGGCATCCGGTACACCGACACCCACATTCGGTGCGACGACAGCGCTGCCCGCAGGTTTCACCCTCGCTGCCGACGGAACCCTGTCCGCGTCGGACGCCGCCGTGGGAACGTACGCGTTCACCGTACAGGTGACCAATCCCCTGGGTGTCGATCAGGCGACAGTGAATGTCACGGTCGACGAGCTCGCGTTCACCAGCGCGGCAGCCGCCACCTTCGACTCGACACAGGAATCGGATTTCACCGTCACCTGGGAGGCGCCCGATGGCACCACGATCAGCGGCTACGACCAGCTCCCCGCTGGCCTGACGGCGACGCCAGGCGGAAACAGTCTGACGATCTCGGGAATGCCTGACCGCGCGGGCTCGGGCGTCACGGTGCTTCCTCTCGTCTTGACCCCGGTGGCGGGCGATCCGGTCACGCAGGACCTCGCGTTGACCGTAAACGCGCCGCCCCTGTTCACCGGATCAATGGATTTCATCGCGACAGTGGGCGAGCCGTTCAGCGCGACGGTCACATCACAGGGCTGGCCAGTTGCCGAGCTGACGTTGGCTGATGCGCTGCCGACGGGCCTCACCTTCGACGACAACGGCGATGGAACGGCCACCATCAGCGGCGAGGCGACCGAACCCGCGCCGAGCTCGGCGGTGACCGTCACAGCCGACAACGGCTCGGCGACGACATCCGCAGAACTGACCTTCAGCGTGTACTCCGAGCCGATGATCGCGCCGTTACTCGACCAGTCGGTCGAGATCGGAACGACCGTCAGCGTTCCGCTGGTCACAAGCGGTGTTCCGGCTCCTGTGGTGAGCGCGAGCGACCTGCCCGGTTGGATCACCCTGAACGGCAGCATCGCGTCGGGATGGGCACTGGTCGCCTCACCCACCAGCTCCGATGAGGCCGCGACGATCACGCTCCAGGCAACGAACGCTGCGTCTTCGGTATCGACACAGGTCTCGTTCACGCCATACGCGGTGCCAGAGGTCAGCGGTCCCGAATCCATCGTGTTCGTGGCCGGCGCACCGGTTGCTGACGATGCGGTCTATGCGGTGTCCGGCTCGCCCGCACCAGACATCGACGTGGCGGGTCTTCCCGCCGGCGTCTCCGCTCAGATCACCGACGACACGGTGACTCTCGAGGGCGAGCCCGAGACACCGGGCAGCTACTCGGCGACGATCACGGCGACGAACAGCTACGGCGGCAGCGTATTCGACATCAGCGTCACCGTCGATGAGGTTCCGGCGATCTCACCGATCGTCCCCGTCGAGACGCCCGTGGGCATGTCGTTCACCAAACAGGTGCGGGCATCAGGCCAGCCGACTCCAGCTCTGGCGGCGACAGGCCTGCCGAACGGCGTGACGTTCACCGATAACGGCGACGGCACCGGCACCATCTCTGGCACCGCAGGGTCTCCTGGCGACTCGACCGCGACGATCACCGCGACGAATCGATCGGGTGCCGTCTCGACGACGTTCGCACTGACCGCCACAGCCGCACCACAGATCACCTCTGACGCGGCCGTCGGCTTCGAAAGCGGGGTCGCCGATGAGTTCACGATCACGGTAGAGGCCTACCCGGCGCCGACGATCGCGCTGGTCGGGACGCTTCCGGACGGGCTCGTATTCGCCGACAACGGCGATGGCACCGCAACGATCACTGGCACCGCTGATGTACCGGTTCGCGAGAGAGTCAAGATCGTGGCTGACAATGCAACGGATGCCGCTGAGCAGACGCTCGTCGTCACGGTATGGAACGCACCGGAGTTCACGTCTACGCCGACAGCGGCGTTCACCGTCGGCGAGAGCGGGCAGCAGCAGATCTCGGCGACGGGATTCCCGACTCCTGCGCTCAGTCTCGCCGGGACGCTGCCGGCGGGGCTCACGTTCGTCGACAACGGCGACGGCACCGGCATGATCTCGGGGACCCCCGCCTCAGACACGGCCGGAACTTTCGAGGTCAACCTCACCGCAACGATCAGCATCGCCCAGCCGACGGAGCAGACGCCGATGGCGTTCGCCCTGTTGGCAGCGGGCGACGAGGTCAGCACACAGCAGACGCTGCAGCTCACTGTGGCCCC
>NZ_JAJUFV010000223.1 GCF_029263575.1 Microbacterium sp.
GCAGCACCATGCTCAGCGCACTGTGGCGCACCACGACGACAGGAACACCGCGAACCTTCCCGAGGGGAGTGACGGCCTGATCCAGATCGTCGTCGGGAAGAACCACGATCGCCCCGCCGAAGCGCACCTTCGCCGCGCGGGCGATGATGCGCATGCGGGCGAGCAGGCTGGCGATCGGCGGTTTGCTGGCGCGGCCGCCGATGCCCGGTCCGGTGATCTCACCTCGGCGGAACTTCACGCTCTCACCGAAGTCCTCTGACATGACGCCATACAGGCCCGACGGACTGAGAATGACGTGATCGAGCTTGTCTTCGGCATCCGTCCCCGTGGCGACATCGTGCCAGACAGTGAATCCCATCCCGAGATCTGAGATCGTGCGGGCGGTGTCTTCCTCGGCGAGGGCATCCGCCAGCATCCGACGTAATTCTCGCGGCGCCGACCGCACCAGCGCCGGGTCGTAGGGGTCGTCGACGGCGACGCCGTGACCGGCCCACTCGCGGATCAGCCCCAGGTAGCGCTCGCGCCGCCACCCTCCCGGATGCCCGTACGAACGCGCCCGCGGACGCGAATCGGTCGGGGTGGGGCGAGCCTGCCACCCATTCCACTGCGGCTCGTGCGGTGTGGTGCCGAACCCATGCCCACGGTCGTAGGCGGCACGGGCCTCGGGTGTGCCGACGAGCTCCCACGCACGCTGCACCTGGATGAACTCCGCCGCATCGCCGCCCGTATCCGGGTGCGTCTGGCGAAGCCGCAAGCGGTAAGCGCGACGCAGCTCATCGTCGGATGCCGTGGGGTCGACGCCGAGCACCTCATACGCGGAGTCAGAGAGCGGACTGTCGAACATCAGTCTCTATTATCGTCGGATGCCGCCACCCGAGGGTCGGGCATGATCGTGTCGATCGTCGGCTTCGCATTCGCTTGCGCACGCCACCAGACGATGAACCCCACCGCGGTGAACGCTCCGTAGAAGACATACATGAATCCGGTGGCGTAGTACCCCGCGCTGAACAGCAAGGGAACGCCGACGACATCGACGGCGATCCAGATCAGCCAGAACTCCGTCCACCCCTTGGCCATGCCGTACGTCGCGAGAAGAGATCCGACGAACGTCCAGGCATCCGCCCAGACCGGTTCATACGACCCGAGCACGCGGAACAGGGGAGTGAGCGCGACCGTGCCGATCACCAGGGCGAGGATGAGCCCGATGCGCGCGCTGTTCGGCGCCCAGCGCGGGGTGATCTGCCCTTCATCGGCGTGGGCCTGACGCCACCGCACCCAGCCATAGATCGCGACGGCGATGAACATCACCTGCCGTCCGGCCTGGCCGAGCAGGTTCGGCAGCGAGTGTGCGGGGTTCAGGATCGACCCGAGAAAGACGGTGAGCAGCAGCAGGTTGCCGACGATGCCGACGGGCCACGCCCAGACCTTGCGGCGCATGCCGCCCAGCGCACTGGCGAGACCGAAGACGTTTCCGACGACCTCGCGGATCAGCAGACTCTGACCGCCGGGCAGCAACCACTGCGAGTTGAAGGCGTCGACGAGCCATCGCAGGACGTCCATGATTCCCCCTGTGCTCGTCTCTGAGGTGACAGTCGCTGCCTAAACGGCCACCTTCGCGGGCGACTCGCCGCCCTCGTGGAACGGCGGCTTCTTGCCCAGCATCCGGCTGATCGCCAACACCACGCCCACGACGACCAGGCCAATGGCCAAGCCCGCCACGGCAGAGACGAACGTCTCGCCGAGCCAGGCGATCACGGGGCCGGCAGGCGCCAGCAGATCATGGATGCCGTGCAGCATGTCGCTGAAGAACGAAAGGCCCACCTCGCCGAGGTTCGCGAGCAGCAGGTGCCCGCCGACCCACAGCATCGCCACGGTGCCGACCACGCTGATCACGCGGAACACGGCCGGCATCGACCGGACGATCCGCGTGCCGGTGTGCCGTACACGGCGCGACTCGTTCTTGGCCATCTTCAAGCCGATGTCATCGATCTTCACCAGCAGCGCGACCGCGCCGTAGACGATGATGGTCATCATCAGGGCGATGACGGCGAGGATGGCGAGGGTCATCCAGATGCTCAGGCCCGCATCGAGGTTCGACAGCGAGATGAGCATGATCTCCGTCGACAGGATCAGGTCGGTGCGCACGGCTCCCCACACGAGCTTGTTCTCATTGCGAGCGCCCTCGTCGCCGTCGTCGTGGTGGAACCCGAACCACTCCAGCACCTTCTCCGCACCTTCGAAGCACAGATACGTGCCGCCGATGATCAACAGAAACGGCAGAACCCACGGAGCGAACGCGGTCAGCAGGAGCGCGATGGGAATGATGATGACGAACTTGTTCACCAGCGAGCCGAGCGTGATCTTCGCCACGACCGGCAGCTCGCGTGCCGGCGTGATGCCCTGCACGTACTGCGGGGTCACCGCCGCGTCGTCGATCACCACACCCGCCGACTTCGCCGACGCCTTCAGTGCCGCGCTCAGGATGTCGTCGACGACGGCGAGCAGACCTACAGACATGTGTCCCCCTGGTGAGTGGTGTCGGGTTGCAAGATTATCCTGTGCGGGTCACCGGCACATCGACGATGCGCTCATCGCCGAGAATCGGAACGACCGAACCAGCGGATGCCGCGGCCAGATCGGCGTGCAACGCATCGAGCTCGCTCGGCGCAACCCAGAGCTCGAGGCGGGCGGTCGCGCCGTAGCGGGGCTCGCCGACGGTGGCGTCGTGGCGGTCGGCCCAGTCGCGCAGCAGATTGTCGAGGCGCCCGGCGTCGGCGTGCGCGACCTCGATCTGCACCTGCATGAGCACCTCGCGCCGGACGAGCGCGGCGCGCTCGAGTGCTTCCGAGACCGCCGTCGAGTACGCCCGCACAAGCCCGCCGGCGCCGAGTTTCGTGCCGCCGAAGTACCGCGTCACGACGGCCACCACGTCGGTCAGCTCGCGCTGGCGCAGCACCTCGAGCATCGGCACCCCCGCCGTGCCGGACGGTTCGCCGTCATCCGACGAGCGTGCCTGCTCACCCTGCAGCCCCGTGATCATCGCAGTGCAGTTGTGCGCCGCATCCCACGCCTGCTTGCGAATACTCGCGATGATCTTGTCCGCCTGCGAGACGGATGCCGTAGACGAGCGCTCCCGGTCGGCACCGACCGGTGCGACCTGGGCGATGAACCGCGACTTCTTGATGACGATCTCGTAGGTGACGGCATCCGCTATCGTCATCGGGTACGTGCGCGCAGTGGTCATCGTCTTCCAGACTACCGAGCAGGCGAGCACGGCCCGAGGGATGCTGACGGGTGGAAGAATGGACGCCATGACCGATACCGGAACCATCACACGCAGACCCGGAACTGAGACGGCCGTCCTGGCAGGAGGCTGCTTCTGGGGGATGGAAGACTTGATCCGGCGCGAGCCCGGCGTGCTCGACACCCGCGTCGGCTACACCGGCGGCTCCAACGATCACGCGACGTACCGCAACCACCCCGGCCACGCCGAGGCGATCGAGATCGTGTTCGACCCGAACGAGACGACGTACCGCGACATTCTCGCGTTCTTCTTCCAGATCCACGACCCGACGACCCTGAACCGGCAGGGCAACGACATCGGCTCC
>NZ_JAJUFV010000224.1 GCF_029263575.1 Microbacterium sp.
CTGGCGAATCCGAGCGACAGGGCTGCGGTCATCTTCTTCTTTGTGCTGAACATCTCTCTACCTCCGGGGTTCGGAGCCGCGATTTCTGCGCGGCGTTGAGGGCTGTTCGGAAGCCTTCGACGATCGGATGGGAGAAATCTCCGATTCGTTCCGATCAATCCGAAATCGCCCAGGTGTCGAAGAACTCGCAACAGAAGCGAGGCATTCATGGATCTGATTCTCATCGGCCTGCTGGGTGGGCTCATCACCGGGATATCCCCGTGCATCCTGCCCGTGCTACCGGTCATCTTCCTGACCGGTGGCGCGCAGTCGGCACGATTCGACGGCCATAGCGAGGTCGCACAGGCTCACCGGGGCCGCCCGTACCTGGTGATCGCCGGCCTCGTTCTCAGCTTCACCCTGGTGACGCTCGCCGGCTCGCTCATTCTCGGGCTGCTCGGCCTGCCGCAGGATGTGCTGCGCTGGGCGGGCATCGTCGTCCTCATCGTCATCGGCGTCGGACTGCTCATCCCCGCTTTCGAGAGGCTGCTGGAGAAGGCGTTCCAATGGCTCCCGCGTAAAGAAGTGAGCAATCGCGGTAACGGTTTCGGGGTGGGCCTTGCCCTCGGGGCCGTGTTCGTGCCGTGCGCGGGGCCGGTTCTGGCAGCGATCATCGTCGCGGGCGCGACCGGTCGGATCGGTGCCGGTACGGTCGTGCTGACGGTGTCGTTCGCCATCGGCGTCGCCATTCCGCTGCTGATGTTCGCGCTCGCTGGACGCGGCCTGGTCAATCGGATCCGCGCCTTTCGCACACGAGAGCGCGCTCTTCGCATCGCGGCTGGCCTCGCGATGATCGCGCTGGCCGTCGGACTGGTCTTCAACGTGCCGCAAGCTCTGCAGCGTCTCTTCCCCGACTACACCGCGCCACTGCAGGAGCAGCTCACCGATAACGAAGCTGCTGAAGAGGCGCTCGGGCTCGGAGGTCTGGTGACCGACGAGAACCGTGAACTCGATAACTGCACCAACGGCGCCGACGAGCTGCAATCGTGCGGCACGGCTCCCCGGATTCGTGGGATCGAGCAGTGGCTGAACACGCCCCAGGGTGCCGCCGTCGATCTGAAAGACCTGCGCGGTCAGGTCGTCCTCATCGACTTCTGGGCCTACTCGTGCATCAACTGCCTGCGCTCGCTGCCGCACGTCGTCGCCTGGGACGAGACCTACCGAGATGCGGGGCTGCAGGTCATCGGCATCCACTCGCCGGAATACGCCTTCGAGAAGGATGCCGCCAACGTGGCATCCGGAATCGAGAGCTTCGGCATCGACTACCCGGTCGCGCTCGACAACAACCTGTCGACGTGGACGAACTATCGCAACCGCTACTGGCCCGCGCACTACCTGATCGACGCCGAGGGCACCGTGCGGCACATCTCGTTCGGCGAGGGCAATTACGAGGCCACCGAGAAGCTGATTCGACAGCTGCTGGCCGATGCGGACCCCGAGATCGTACTCCCCGCGGCCTCCGATGTCGCCGACGAGACGCCGGAGGTCGGATCCACGACGCCCGAGACCTTCCTCGGTTCTTCCAAAGACGTGAACTACGGCGGTGACGAGCCTTACCGGGCCGGCCGGGCGGAATTCGCGTTCCCCGACGATCAGGCGGCGGATACCTTCGCTCTCGACGGAGCGTGGACGATCGAGACCCAGTATGCCGAGCCAGTCACGGCCGACGGTGCGACCATCCGTCTCGATTACAGAGCCTCGGAGGTGCGGATGGTGGTCGGGGGCTCGGGCGAGCTCGTCGTCACCGGCGAAGACGGGCAGGAGCGCATCGTGGTGGAGGGGACGCCGCGTTCCTACCAGCTGATCGACACTGACGAGATCTCTCCGGGGGTGGTCGAGGTCCAGGTTCCGGCCGGCGTGCAGGTGTACTCGTTCACGTTCGGATGAGCAGATACACGTTCTGAGCGGAGAATGCGTCATGCTGGTGGAGATGGTCATAGACGGTATCGATGTACCGGAGGACGGATCGGCGAAAGATCACGCCGCCGAACTCCTCGTTCGAGTAGCCGCCGGCGACCAGGGAGCATTCACACAGTTGTATGACATGCTCGCCGCTCGCGTGTTCGGGCTCATCCTCCGAGTGCTGGTCAATCGCTCCCAGAGTGAAGAGGTGCTACAGGAAGTCTTTCTCGAGGTCTGGCAATCCGCTTCGCGCTTCGCTCCGAACAGAGGGCAGGGACGCAGTTGGGTGTTCACGATCGCACACCGTCGAGCGGTAGATAGGGTGCGCGCATCGCAGGCCAGTGCCGATCGTGATGTCAGAGCAGGCCTGCGCGATGCGGGTGTCGCATTCGACAGTGTCGCCGAGCGGGTTGAGATCGGCATCGCCGGAGAGCAGGTCGTCGCGGCGCTGGAGACACTTCCCGACGCGCAGCGCGAGACGATCGTGCTGGCTTACTACGGCGGATACAGTCAGAGCGAGATCGCTGCACTGGTTGCAGCTCCGCTGGGAACGGTCAAGACCCGCATGCGCGACGGGCTCACGCGGTTGAGGAAAGAGATGGGGGTGGACGCATGAACGAGCAGGAATTCGCCGAGCTCGCGGCCGGGCACGCCCTGCACGCGCTGTCGGATGCCGATGAGCGACGTTTCGCGGACGCCCTGGCCGCCCACCCGCAGTGGCAACACCTCGCTGCCGCGGATGAGGACACCGCCGCGCAGCTCGTTCAGGCGACCGCACCCGTCGTACCCCCGGCGGGTGTGCGAGATGCCCTGCTCGCCCAGATCGCGCGTACGCCGCAGGATCCGGCAGCCGACAGCGATGCTGACCAGCCCTCGACGACGAACCAAGCGGAACCCACCGAGCCCGAGCTCGCGGCAATCGACGCCGCGTCGCGAGAGACGGCTCCCGCCTCTCGCCGTCGCTGGCGTCGGCTTTTCGCCCTCGCCGCATCAGTAGCGTTGATCGTGGGCGTCGGGATCGGCATCGCCGCTCTCACCGCGCACCTGACGACCCCGGCATCCGTCATCGCACTCGAGCAGATCGAGTCGGCCGCAGACGCGCAGCAGGCGAGCGTCGAGCTCGATTCGGGTGCGACGGCGACGGCGCACTGGTCGCCCTCGAGCGGCCAGGCTGTGCTCGTCGCGGAAGGGCTCGAGAGCCTGGACGACCAGAGCACGTATCAGCTCTGGTTTGTACGAGATGAGCAGCCGGTTCCGGCGGGTCTGTTCCGGGCCGAATCCGGTCACGCGACGGCGCTGCTGGAGGGCGCCGTGCAGGCCGGAGATGCGATCGCTGTGACGGTGGAGCCGGCCGGTGGGTCGCCGACCGGACTGCCGACGGCTGATCCGATCATCGTGATCCCTACCGCCTGAGCGCGGGTAGCCTGGATGAATGGCCGAGCAGTTTCACCGCCCCGTTCGTCGCCCAGCGTCCTCCTTCGACAACATCGCCGGGTCGACGGATTCCGCTGAGGGGTTGCGCGTTGCTCACGCGACGGCATCCGCTCTGCTGAATAGAGCGCGCGCGGATGAGTCGGGCGAGAGCGCCGAGCGACTGATCGCGTTCACGGCC
>NZ_JAJUFV010000225.1 GCF_029263575.1 Microbacterium sp.
ACCTTCGTCGCCCCACTGGACGCCGACGATAACGATTCCTGGCATGGGTAACCCCCTGGGTAGTGCTTCTCGCCGGAGTTGCACCGGCAGATGAGCTGGCCCGAACGGGCCGTTCCATCCTACCGAAGGGGTCTGACGCGCCCTCTTTCTGTGCCGCTGCCTCCGCTGTTCCCGAACCCCGCCGTTGACGGCGACGGGGCGATCGGTAGGGTGAGGGCGTGCCTGATAGTGAGCCGTCGCCGACGCGTGCCCTGCGTCGTGATCGGCGAGCCGCTGCGACGACCGGGCTCGTGGCGGCACCACCCGTGCACAGCTCGCGCGTCCCGCGCGCGGCGGCCGGGATGCGCGGCAGACTGCTCATCACGGCGGGCGTAGCGGTCGCGGTCGTCGTCACGCTGTCGGCGACGATGCTGTCGATGAGTTCCGGTGATGTCGACCCGGCCGCCTCTGATGAGGCGCACGATCAGAAGGCGATCTCGAACGCGGAGGAATGCGCGCTTCCGGCGGTCGGCGAAGGTGGAACGTCCGTGCTCAGCGCCGAGGCGTGCGAGCACGTCGGCGACGAGTCGGATGCCGATGGGCCCCTCGACACCGTGTCGACTCCGGTGCCCGAGTCCGATCAGACGGATTCTGACGAGCCGCCGACGCCGACACCGAAGGCATCCGCTCTTCCCCAAGAACCCGGCACGCAGCGCGGCGATCCCCCGGTGCCGCAACGCCCGGCAGACTCGCCCTCCGTACGCCCGGGACCGCAGACGCCCCAACAGCCCAGCCCGAAGCCTGTCGAGCCGGCGCCCTCGCCCGCCCCGGCTCCCCCAGCACCGGCACCCGCACCAGCACCCGCACCCGCACCAGCACCGGACCCGCTGGCGTTCACAGGACTCACGGAGAATCACACCATCGGTCTTCTCGGCATCAGACTGCTGAGCAGCTACACCCTGTCGCTCTCCGGCGAACCGGGTTCGAGCGCCACCGTCTGGTACGGCTCGCGCCGTGCGGGAACGGTGACGTTCAATACCAGCGGGCGGGCAACGATCACGATGGGCGGCTCTCTCATCAACTTCGGTCTGAGCAATCCGGTGATCCGGGCCGCGTACTCCGACGGAACCGCCGGCAACGAGATCAGCGTTCCTCGCAACGCGATCTGACGGCCTCGCCGGATGGGGTCTTCTCCCCATAGTCGTCGAGGGATCTGTCGTCTACTCTGCGTGGTGGAGGGTGGACGCCATGGGAATGATGCTGCCGAACGAGCTGATCTGGGTCATGGAGAAGCTCGGTTTCGACTGGCCGGATATCGACGAAGACGAGGTTCGTCGAGCCGGTGAGATCATCGCCACGTTTCACACCGAGTTCGAGCAGAAACTGCAGGCCATAGATCGCAAGGTCAATGGCGACCTCGCGATGGCGATGCGCGGCCAGACCGGGCCGGCGATCGTCGCCGCATGGAACA
The DNA here is from genome assembly GCF_029263575.1 of Microbacterium sp. GTDB lineage: Bacteria > Actinomycetota > Actinomycetes > Actinomycetales > Microbacteriaceae > Microbacterium. The sequence continues at coordinate 1,451 of NZ_JAJUFV010000225.1, forward strand.
CCAACCGCTCACAGAACCTGCAGAAGCTATCGGATCTGCTCACGCCGGTTCCTCCGGGACTCGACATCGCCGCCACGGTGGTCTTCGGGCTGAAGATGAAGGTCATCGCCGACGTCACGACGACAATGATCACTCTCATCGCCATGCTCACGAACCCGATCACAGCTGCCGGCGCGGGGCCCATGCTGCTGATCAAGAAGAAGCTGTTGAACGCTGCGGTCGACATCGCTGTCGAACAGGCGCTGAATCAGATTCTTCCGATGGTGATCGAGCCGCTGGCCGAGCATCTGCCCGGGCTCGTCATGGCCGCGCTCGATGCGCCGGTCGTCGAGTCCGTCGCGGGCAACCCGGAAGAGTTCTATGCAGATCTCGAAGCACTGGAACAGGCCGAAGGCGAGTTGGAACTGCACGGAGTCGACATCGAGACGCTGATGGATCGGCTCGGCACCGACCTCGCCAGTCTCAACATCACGGGGGATTGAGAAATGGTCAGAGTAGGCGACAGCATCGGCCGACCGCTGGTTCGGGCGCTCGACGATATGCCGAACAACCTGAAACCGGTCAAGGGCGTTCCTCTGCACCTGCGGAGCGAGTTGACCGACCGTCGTGGCCGGACCACTGACTCCGACAGATTCGACGGCGCACCCGATGCGATCGATACGAACAGGCCGCTGCGTTCAGGCGACGAAGCACGCGGGAGAACAGACAACGGACCGGGCGAGTGGGCGCAGTCACCGGGGCGCACGAAAGGCGTCGAATACCAGGAACGCATCACCGGGATGGAACGCGGCACCGAGTACCGCGTGGACGGTGTCAACTTCGACGGCTACGACAGCGCACGCGACGTGCTTCTCGATGCCAAGGACTGGCGTGGTTACCCTCCCGCCGGCCAAGATTTCTGGCACGGCGGAACCCTGGACGAGATCATGCGACAGGTCAACGCTGCCGACGGTACGACGATCGAGTGGCATTTCTCCACGGAGTCTGCGAGGAACGCGGTCGACTCGCTGCTGCGCCAGAACAACCTCGACGACGCCATCACGACCGTCGTTACACCCTTCTAATAGGATGAGTGCACTATGAACGACGTCAGGCCGTATTTCGGTGTGTTCTGGGGGGCCCGCGAGCAGAGCCTGGGCACGTTCATCGAACAGTCTCGAGAGTTTCTCCTCAGACTGCGCGAGATTCACCCGCTCTTCGACACGCTCTACTCGCTCGGTGATCGAGCCGACACCGAGATGCCCGTCGGATCCGAGCTCGCGAATCTTGAAAGCATCGCGTTTGAGCGCGGCTGGGACAAGAAAGCGCCCAAGCACTGGTTCACAGCCCTGGACGAGCAGGGGCGGCCGACCAGCGAGAGCACGGTCAAAGTCGGCTGGCGCCTGAGCCTTGCCAACGAGCGCGAGGCAGTGAAGACGAACGACTTCATCTCCATCTCGCTCGCCAGCGGCCAATCGTCACGGCGGAGCAACAACAGCGCGCTGATCACGCTCAACGACCCCGACTCGCCGCTGCTCGACCCCGCCATGGCAGAGCGTCTGTTCCAGCTGCTGATCGACTTCTGGAAACCCGACCAGGGCTGGGTCACCGAAGCGAGCTATCGGGATGCTGTCTGGGACGACGACGCCCGGCAGCAACTGGGCTGGCTGAACTACCGTGCCGATCCGAGCATCGCCAACCGACTGCCGACGTCCGTCTCGTCCGAGAGGCACGGGACGGGGGTCATCTTCCGCATCGGCGACGGACGCGCACTCACCGGTGCCGCCCAGGATGAGGTCGCCATCGGTCACGAGGTTCAGGCGGCGCTCCGCCCGGCGTGACGACACCCGGCGCCCCTCGGGCGTAGCCCGCCCCACATGGGTATCTCTCCCCCGGTCTCAGAGTCTTTTTCTGAATCACCAGCAGTTACGCTGTCAGACGGGGGCGATCACGCAGCGTCCTCTCTGCCTGCGAGGAGACTTCATGAGCGATTCCTTTCCCGCCCCTCCCGGGCCGTCGGCTGCACCACCGCCGCCACCGGCCGTATCGGCGGCGCGTGCCGCTGCGGCACCGCCCGTCGCGGCACCGGCGCCCGCAGCGCCAGCG
>NZ_JAJUFV010000226.1 GCF_029263575.1 Microbacterium sp.
CGCCCTGGTCAGCGAGCGCGCCGCGACCGTGCGCGGGACATCGATGCGACCGCGCACCGTCGCCAGTTCGTCGCGACGGGAACGATAGTCGCGGTGGATCCCGCGCTTCACCTGTGCGCCGACGCCGCGGATGAGGATCTCGGCGAACAGCTCGTGAAGCCGCTCGAACCGTTCGCTCGCGACACGATCGTGGCCCTCGCGGCGAATCGCCTTGAACGCATACGCCAGCATGACATAGACGTTGCGGATGGCGATCGAGCGATCGATCATGCCACAGCCGCTCTGAGCTCGGCAGACCACTGCTCCGCCTTGGCGGGCTCATCGAACCAGTACTCATCCAGCAGGGGGATGAGCTCGTCCTCGACGACGGAGTGCAGCCATCCGTCGTCTTCTTCGCTCTCGACGGGCCGCGAGAGGAAGCTGTGCCCGATGGCGAAGCCCGAGCCGAGGGCGGCATCGTCGGCGATCGCAGCATTGAGCCGCGTGACGACCGACACCAGGGCGTCGAGAGTCGGACTCCCGGCTGCCTGCTGCCAGCGGGTGAATCCTGCGGAGTCGAAACCCGGCGCCATCTCGAAGAACCCGAATCGGCGGCGAAGGGCGTAGTCGAGCACGGCCAGGCTGCGGTCAGCGGTGTTCATCATGCCGATGATGTGCACATTCGACGGAACGGAGAAGGTCTCGTTCTTGTACAACAGGCGGATCTCCTGACCGCGCTTATCCGACTCGATGAGCATCAGCAGCTCACCGAAGATCTTCGAGATGTTTCCGCGATTGATCTCATCGATGATGAAGAAGTACGGCCGGTCGGGGTCGTCGGCGCGCGCCCGGTCGCAGAACCGGTAGAACGGTCCTTCTGCCAGAGAGAAGCCGCCTTCTTCCGTCGGTCGATACCCCATCATGAAATCCTCGTACGAGTAGCTCTGGTGAAACTGCACCATCTGCACCCGGCTCGGATCCTTCGCGCCGATCATCGAGTAGGCCAGCCGCTTCGCGGCAAACGTCTTCCCGACCCCGGGAGGGCCCGCGAGGATCACGTTCTTCTTGCGCTTCAGCAGCGCACGGAGGCGCTCGTACCGCTCCGGGGCGATATAGACCTCGCTGAGGAAGGCGGCATGATCGTATTCGGGTCCGGGTGTCGTCAGCGTCAGGTCATCGGCCTCGTCGTCATCTGTGAAGAGAGCTTCGAGCTCGCCGACGTAGTCGTGGTACGAAGTGATGTCGGTGAGCGTCTTCACCGCGGCGTCCCCGGGATGAACCCACGAGCCGATATCGGTCCACTTCACCGAGCGGACATGCTGGAACGACGCGCGCCCCGGTTCGTGACGAGCGTCCGACGTGACCTCGCCGCGCCCGATGATCTCGCGTCGCCCGCGCTTGGCATAGACGATGTCGCCGACGGCGATCTCGTTCTGGAACTGCCAGATCGCGAGCACGCCGTTCTTCATCGATCCGCCCGACTGGTCGGTGTCGAGCGCCTGTCGAATCGCCTCACGGCTGGGATAGGTGGCGAGGTCGTCGAGGTCATCCCATCCGATCGCCATGATGTTCGCCGTCGAGAACTCGTTCCACTCGGATGCCTGGGCGCCGGGGGAGTACAGCCAGTAATGGCGGGGCCGTGGCTCACGCAGCTCGGTGGCGGAAGCGGTCACCGCCTCGTCGGCGAGAGTCGAATCCCACAGCTCGGCGATGCCCGGGGTCCAGAAGTGGAATGGCTCGGGATGCTCTTGTGTCAACGCGGCTCGGATGCCGAGAAGATCACGATCGATCACGGCGGGGTCATCGCCCGTGCCCGCGCCGATTGTGCTCGCGAGCCCGTCGCGGATCTTCGACTTCATTTTGGTTGACGAGATCGGTTCGAACGCATCGGGGGCTGCGAGAAACTGCATGGCGTTTCGTATGTCGGAGCGGTCGTCGCCGGCGGCGAGCATCACGCGCTGCAGCTCCCACGGATCATTCCGTGCCGATTCGCGGTCTGTCTCGTCTAGGGTGCTCCAGTGCCGCACGAAGTCGCAGACCCAGATGACGTGCCGCCACATCGCGCCGTTGTACCACGAACCCGGTTCGAATCCGGCCGCTCCGGCCGGACGCCCGAGCCACGAGGACATCGGCTCAGGAATCGTCGTCGGCGCGTCGAGATGCGCGAGAACCCGCTCGACGTGGGCCCGGCGGGTCTCCGGCAGCGCTGATCGCAGCGGATGCTCACGCAGGAAGACGATCTCTGCAGCCAGCAGCACGACAGCTCGCCCGGCGCCAGCGAGCTGGAGATCGAGGCGGTCCCACTGCCCATGACCGTCACCGACAAGCTGATTGTCGCTGATCCTCGCGCGGAGCTCTGCTGCCGCCTCCGGTATCCAGATCGACGTACTCGGGTCGATGATCGAAGCGCCGTCGCCGAGCATATGCGCGATCACTTCGCCCGCCTCATTCGCGAGGCGAACGTCAGCTGCGGGCCGCGATGCGGCGATCACGCGGCGGACTTCTTCATCGAACTGCTCCGTAGTCATACCCCCATCTTGCCGGGTTACGCGGCAGGCGCCGTCAAGTAAAGTTGTCTGCGTCCGTCGCCGCGACAGGGAGAGAGCAAGCAGTGACCGAGAAGACGTTCATCGAGCCGGAGGGCCGCGTTGTCCCCTACATCACCGAGGGGGAGGGGCCGGTTGCGCTCGTCTTGATCACCGACCGCGAGCTCGAGGCCGACGGGCTGGGCGTCATCTCGCACTATCTCGTCGAAGAAGCTGGTTTCCACGTGATCCGGGTCGGTGCACGCGCGGGCGAGAACGTCAGCCGAAGCGAACGGGTGGAAGACGCGCTCGCGGTGCTCGATCACCTCGGCCTCGACGACGCCTGGATCGGCGGACACGGCTACGGCGGCACCCTGGCGCGGATCTTCGCCTCTGAGCACACCGATCGCGTGAACGGACTGCTGCTTCTGGGCGTCGAAGACGAGCAGATCGCGCTCGCCCCGGCGATACCCGTGCTGATCGTCCAGGCCTCAGAAGACGACGTCACCCCCGCCGCGAACGCCGAGTCGCTGCGGGCCACGGCGCCCGAGCGCGCCAGCATCAAACGTGTCGAGGGCGCCGGTCACCTCTTCCCGGCCACGCACGCCATCGAGACGGCCGTCATTATCGAGGAATACCTCGACTGGGACTAGTCACGCATCTCCAGGGTTCTCGCGCGGCGGATTCAACTGGGCCGCAGCCGCACGGAGATGCTCGGGATCACCGGTCTGGAGCGCGTAAAGGCCGTAATCCACTGCGGCTGTCGACATCAGCTCAGCGCAGTGCTCAGCGAGCAACGGTGATACGCGCCCGCCGCGGTCGACATACCTTTGAACGGTCGCGTCGAACGCCTTCGGCGAGACACTCGAATGGTGGAAGGCGAAGTCTCGTGCCGGGTCGGTGACCATCGCTGTCGTCCAATCGAGCACCGCGACGATCTCGGTGTCGACCATCAGCTGGTGCGCCGGATAGAGCTCGCCGTGCGTGAAGGTGGTCCGTTCC
>NZ_JAJUFV010000227.1 GCF_029263575.1 Microbacterium sp.
GATCTCTTCTGTTCGCGATTGTTCGGGGTTCTGCGCCGTGACGGCATGCTGTGAGCTTGTTCCTGTTCCATCCCTCTGCGTTGACGGTGCGGTCGGGACGCGTTCAGTGGAACCGGAGACCGCGTCGGAGACGTCGAGCATCGAGCCGCGAGACGTGGTGCTGGCGAGCAGTTCCGTCGTCGCGGTCGACCCTCGAAGCGCGCGCGCAAGCGCTTCAGAGGGGTCTGTCGATGGTAGCGGCGCGGGAGCGGCAGGCTCAGGCTGCGCGGTCGCGACGTTCGCGCCCGCGACCGCTTCTGGCTGCTCGACCGCAGCGGCGCTTTCCTCCCGATCAGGTTCGGGGGAGCGTTCTGGGGCATGTGGGGTCGTGTTTTCGACGGGTGATGGACGCTCTTTTGCCGAGTCAGCTTCGGTGATGCCTGTCGCTGACGAAACGACCGGGCCTGCAGGTACGTTCGTGGTGGTTTCGCGCGCAGGTTCTTCTGGTGGTGCTGCGGCGACCTCGGAATGGTGGTCGGGTGCGCCCTGCTGCCCTGAGTCGATCGGGTCAGATTGGTGCTCTTCAGCAGCGGCGGGAACCTCATCCTCATCGACGTCTGAAGCGATGATTCGTCCGTCTTCTGTCAGCGCCAGCCTCGCGCGGGGCGCCCAGGTTCCAGGGAAAGCGTTACGGATCAGTCGTCGGGCGGCCTTATCACCGGGTAAAAGCTGCGTCGCAGCGAAACCGCGGAGCCGGTTCAACAGCATCCGCAATGGTCCGACCACACGTTTGAGATCTCGTGCACCCTCACCGCGGAGCAGGACAGTGAGCTTTTCGGCGATGACGGGAGTCGAGTCGTCGGTGTCGAGGGGAGACTCATCGACAGGTCGAAGTACCAACCCTGCGGGAACGACATCAACGAGCCAATGGCTGTTCAGGCGATACGTGTTGCGACTCTCGTTCGTCAGCCCGAACGGCGCAGACCAGCGGTCGAGTTCGAAAACGCCATCCGGCGTGCACACGCTCTCTTTTGCGAAAGAGCCGGTGGTGTCTTCCGCTTGGTCAAGTCGAACGAAATCTCCAGCGATGGTGACGCCATGTGCCATCCGCACTGGTTCTTGCAGCTCTGCGGACAGGCGGCGGATCGTGTCGAGCTCGAGGCTCGTGTGGCCGTAGCCGACCAGCACGGCTGAGGCTCGCGTGTGATCAGGTAGACCGCGCAACAGCTGCAATATGCGAGCGTACTCTGGTGCAGCGTTGCCTGGGCTGCCTACGACGATGAGGAGTTGTTGTGGACGCACTGCGATCGTGGACAGACGCACGGCGTGTGAGGGGTTCGGCGCGGACGTGACCCACAGCCCAGCGGGTATTTGCACGACGCCTGGGGTCTTAGGAGGCACGTGCGATTGCCACGCTGGTTCCGGGTACCTCTTGCCGTAGACGACTTTTGTGCCCAGGGGACTGTACGCAACCCAGCCGTTGCCACCACCAACGGCGAACAAGGCACCGTCGCAGGAGAGAAAAGGCCCTTCGGGCGCGATAATGGTGACTCCCAAGGCCGCAGCCAGGCCCATAGCGGGTGGTTCGTCTTCACCGTTGTCGGCTTTTCCGAGACCAGCTTCAAGAGCGACGAGGGTGCTGTGGGCGTGCGGTCGGATGTGCTCGAGCAACGGTGTCTCGCGTTGACGCAGACTGCTGTCTGACTCGACGACGAGGTAGCGAGCAGCCGTCAATGGCGGCAACCGGTCAAACCGCGCTGACGCGTTCTTCGCTCCCGTTTCGGAGACGAAGATTCCGCTCTCTGTCGGCTCCACCGTGATCGTCGTCACTGTGATCCTTTCCCTCAGAGTGCATACGGATTTTGCTCTGTGGATGGTTCATCACCAGCAAGAGTTCACGTCGAGTCGTGTCGGTTGTGCTGGTGCCAGTGCTCGGCGAGTGCCTCATCGAAGAGGTCTTGAGCATCATTCATCCAGGGCTCGCTGAACCCAGCACCGGCTTCGGGGAGAGACGCTACAGGTTCGGGCGCGGAGTCATCGCCGCGGTCTTGCTCGTCGCCAGACATGTCTTGGTCGCCACTCAGCGGATCATCAATCGGAGCTGCGTCGGCATCCGATTCCCGGGCTGGGGAGCGTCGACGATCTACGGGGGGAGTGCTCGCATGGCGTGAGCCATCGTGGCCCGGAAGTGAGTTGAACTCTTCGATTATCCAGGTCTGCAGCTCGGGCGGCAGGTCGCTGGTGTCGAAAGACAGGTCGTGCTGGATACCGTCGTACTCGACAGCGGGATGTTCGAGTGTGGCGTTCTCGTTCTCAGCAGTGTCGAGGGCGTCACGGGTGAATAGCACGTGGGCCAGGGCGTCGTCGTATCCGGCAGTACCGGGCGCCGGTAGAGCGCGTACAGCAGCTTCGTGTGCGGCGGCTGCCAGAGCCGCCGCTTGGGCGACGGCGAGGCGTGTGGCGGCTGTGGGGTCACCGGGGGGGACGGTGATATCGGGCCCGAGGGTGTACGCGGGGGTGTCCGCGTTGGTGTCGGGTGCGGCGGCGGGTCTGTCGGCGCTGTGTGCGGGCATCTCTGCGGGTACGGGTGCGGACGTGGGTTGGGGTGCGAAGCCGGGGACGTCAGCGTATGCGGTATTGCCGGTGTCGTGCGCGGTGATGCTGTTTGGCTCGAGGTTCGTGGGGCCGATGGTGTTGACATCGGGATCGATGGGGGCGTTGATGGAGTGGTTTGTGGTGGTGCGCCTGATGTTGTCGTGTGTGTCTTCAGCGGCCTGCGTCCTGGCTTTCTGGACCATATCGCGCATTCTGGCGGCACGGTCGGCAGCACGTGTGGCGGCATTGGAAACGGTAATTTTGCCGTGCCTGCTGGTGGGGTCGTTGCCGCGGCTGATGGTGTATTCGATGTTCTTTGCGACGGCGCGGTTGATGTCGTCGCGTTCGGTAACGGCGAGTGCGAGGTCGAGGTCGGCGTTGGTGCGTGCGCGGAGGGTGTGTTCGACGGTGCCCCAGCCGGTGTGGTCTCCGCGGGCGCTGGCCTCGTGTGCGGCGGTGACGGCGGTGTTGTACGCGGCGTGGGCGTCGAGAGCCGCGCGTGCGGCTTCAGCGACACGTTTCCTGGCTCTTGCCATCTGGGGGGGGATGGAGATGTTGCCGTGCGCGGTGGTGAGAGTGTCGGTGGTGTCGGCGGTGGTGTGTGAGGTGATGTCGGTGCGTGCTCTGGCATCTCTCGCAATGTCGCGGATAGCGGCGGCACGCTTGGCGATCAAGGAGGCGGCGTGGCCTTGCTCGGCGGGTTCGCTGCCCCGGTTGGTGGTGGCGCGATCGATGTCGTTGCGTTCGGTAACGGCGAGTGCGAGGTCGATGTCGGCGTCGATGCGTGTGCGGAGGGCGTGTTCGACGGTGTCCCAGCCGGTGTGGTCTCCGCGGGCGCTGGCCTCGTCTGCGGCGGTTACGGCAGCGTCATAAGCGGCGGCGGC
>NZ_JAJUFV010000228.1 GCF_029263575.1 Microbacterium sp.
CTCATCTCCCTTTCCTGGCTCACAGCGCCTCGACGTACTCGGCGGCATCGAGCAGCTTGCGCGTGTACGGGTGTGCCACGTCGCGTTCGGCGAGTTGCTGAGCGGTGAGCTCTTCGACGATCTCGCCGCGGTGCATCACCATCACGCGGTCGCAGAGCGCTTCGACAACGCCCAGGTCATGCGAGATGAACAGCACGGATGCACCGAGTTCCCGCGTCGCCGCCGCAAACTGCCGCAGCACCGCCGCCTGCACGGTGACATCGAGCGCCGTGGTCGGCTCGTCAGCGATGATGAGCTTCGACTCGGCGATGAGCGACGACGCGATCATCGCGCGCTGCAGCATCCCGCCGGACAGCTCGTGAGGGTGCTGGCGCAACCGCTTCGCCGGCGCGCTGATGTGCAGCTGCTCGAATCTCTCCAGCAGAGCGCGCCGGGCGGCTCCCTTGCTGAGGCCGAGGTGCGTGCGCGCGACCTCGGTGAGCTGCGTCTGGATTCGCAGGGCCGGGTTGAAGGTCGACATCGGATCCTGATAGATCAGGGCGATCTCCTGCGCGAGCTTCTTCGACGGCACGGCGCTCAGCATGTCGTTGCCCGCCGCGACGAGTGAAGATGCCGTGGCGTTGACACCCTCGGGAACGAGGCCGGCGAGCGTCATCGCCGTGAGCGACTTACCGGATCCCGATTCGCCGACGAGACCGACGATCTCGCCGGGCGCCACATCGAACGAGATGCCCTTGACGAGCTCGACGCCCCCACCGGTGGTGACCCGAAGGTCGCGCACCTCCACGGCATTTTTCGGAGCATCGGATGCCTCGCGCTTCGCAGCCGCGTCAGCGCGCAGCATCCCCGTCCTGGTCGCTCGACGAGCACCTCTGGTGCGCGGGTTGCTGCTGGCGGCCAATCCGTCGCCGATCAGCATTCCGGCCAGTCCGGTCAGCATGATCATGGCGCTCGGGCCGACGACCTGCGACGGCTGAGTGTAGATCGATGCGAGAGCGTCACTGAGCAGCAGCCCGAAATCATACTCGGGCGACTGCACGCCCAGACCGATGAACGACAGCCCGGACAGCTCGACCAGCGTCACAGCGAAGTTGCTCGCCGCGAGCACGAGCAGCGGCTCGGCCATGTTCGGCAGCACGTGGCGGATCATGACGAGCGGACGCGAGACGCGCAGCAGACGTGCGGTCGAGACGTACTCTCGCTCCAGGATCGGGGCCGCCATGTTCACGGTGAGCCTGATGAACGCCGGGATGCTGGCGACTCCGACCGCGAGCGCGGCCGTCCAGGCGCCGGGGCCGAGGATCGCCGCGATGACAAGGGCGAGCACGAGGCTGGGAAAGGCGACGGCAACGGAGTTCACCCCGATGATGAAGCGTCGCAGACGAGGTGAGAACAACCAGACGACCAGGCCGAGGATCACCCCGACGATGACCGAGATCGCCGAGGCGCTGACGGTCAACAGCAGCGTCAGTCGTGTGGCGACGAGCGCACGCGACAGCAGGTCGCGCCCGAACTCGTCGGTGCCCAGCAGATACTCGGACGAAGGGGGCAGGCGGGTCTGATCGGTGAGCGCGTTCGCGCTCTTGTCGAGAAACATCGGTGCGATGATCGCGACGAGAATGACGAGGGTCAGCAGAATCAGACCGCTCAGCAGGATCGGATGCAGTCGCCACCGCCGCGGTCCGGGCGCGCCGGTCACGACGGCGACGGTGTCTGGTGGGGTCGCAGCAGTCATGCGAATGCCTTTCCGGAGCGCAACACTCGCGGATCGACAACAGCGAGGATGATGTCGATCGTCACGTTGATGATGATGGCAATCACGCCGATCGTGAGGATGATCCCGCGGATCAGCGGGTAGTCGCGTTCGAGGATCGCCTCGACGACGCCGTTGCCGAGCCCCGGCCACGCGAACACGCGTTCAACGATCACGGCGCCGCCGAGCATGTTCCCGAGGATCAGCCCCGACAGCGTCAGTGTGGAGGCGAGCAGGTTGGGCAGGGCATACTTCATGTGCTGTTTGATGCGGTCGATGCGCCAGCCGCGCGCCGTACGCATGTAGTCCTGCTCGAGCACAGCCGCGGCCTCACGCCGCACGATGCGGCTGATCGAGCATGTCGGGGCGAGCGTGAGTGCGACGGCTGGCAACACGTACGACGCCGGGCTCGTCGCACCGGCGGCAGGCAGCACGCCGAGGGAGACGGCGAACACGATCACGAGGATCGCGCCGAACACATAGACCGGCAGCGTCTGCAGCGTCGCGGTGACCCAGCTGAAGCCGACATCGAGCCAGCGATTCCGGTTGCCGCGGGTCAACCCCGCGACGCCGATGCCGATCGCGACCGAGATCACCAGAGTGATCGCGATCGCGACCAGCGCGATCGTCAGCGTGTACGGCAGGCGGACGCCGATGATGGTCGTCACATCCTGGCCCGTGCGGAAGGACTGCCCGAGGTCGCCGGTGAAGATTCCGGTGACGTAGTGCAGGAACTGCACGGGTATCGGCTGGTCGAGGCCGAGTGCGGTGCGCGCAGCCTCGACCTGTTCGACGCTGGCGTCGAGGCCGGCGGCGATCCGCGCGGGGTCGCCGGGCACGAGGAGCACGAGCACGAAGGTGAGCAGGATCAGCGCCGCGAGCGCGACCCCCACCTCCACCGCCTTCTGGCCGAGGAATCGCCCCCAGCCGGATGTCGTCCGTGCTGTGCTCTTCGTGCCCACGCTCCGCGTGCCCGTCGTGCTCATTCCGTGATGCGCAGTGTCGAGAGGTTCTCACGCCCGGCGGGGTGGCGCACGGAGAAGCCGTCGCGTGCGACATAGGTCGTCACATTGGTCGACAGCGGCACGAATGCGACATCGTCGAGCACGGCTTCCTGCGCCTTGGCGTATGCGGCGCACTTCGCCTCATCGTCGGTTGCGGCCATCGCCTCGGCATAGGCCTCGTCGGCTGCCGGGTTGTTCGCGTAGGCGAGGTTGCGTCCGCCGTCGGCGACGGTCGGTCCGAGCATGCGGGTGATGCCTGTCACGAGCGTTCCGACGTTGTTGATGCTCGCGAAGACCGTGGCATCCCATTCGCCGGAGGACCCGGGGCTGAGGATCGTGCTGATCCAGGTTCCGGTGTCGGTGATGTCGGAGTCGACGGTCGCGCCGGCGGCGCGCAGTCGCTCGGCGATGTAGGTGATGCCTGCACCGTTCACGCCGATGGCGGTCGGCCCGATCAGGCGGATCTTCACCCCTTCAAGTACGCCGGATGCCGCGGCATCGTCCTGCTCGACGAGCAGCGACTCGTCGTCATTCACACACTGCAACTGCGGGTCGCCAGCTGACAACAGCAGTTCGCCGAGCGGATTGACCGCTTCGCGGAAGGCCGCCCGGTCGACGACCTGCCCTGCCGCGCGACGCACGTTCTCGTCGGCGAAGGGACTGGTCTCGCTCTGGTTGAAGATCAAGAAGTAGTC
>NZ_JAJUFV010000229.1 GCF_029263575.1 Microbacterium sp.
ACTGCGCACGGACACCAGGAGGGGATGCTCGGGGCGCTGGCTGCCGTGTCGGCGCTCAATCTCGGCATTCCGCTGGTCGCCGGAAACATCGTCACCGCCGACGGCGTGCACGACCTCGTCGATGCGGGGGCGTCGATCCTGAAGGTCGGTGTTGGCCCGGGGGCCATGTGCACCACGCGCATGATGACCGCGGTAGGGCGCCCGCAGTTCTCGGCCGGTCTCGAGACGGCACAGGCCGCGCACGAGCACGGCGCGCACGTCTGGGCCGACGGGGGAGTTCGCTACCCGCGCGACGTCGCACTCGCGCTCGCCGCGGGCGCGGCATCCGTCATGATCGGCTCGTGGTTCGCCGGCACGATCGAGGCGCCGGGGCAGTTGCAGTCCGATGCCGACGGCCGCATCTACAAGGAATCCTGGGGCATGGCGTCGACCAAGGCCGTCCAGGCTCGCTTCGAGCGGCTGTCGGCCTACGATCGGGCGCGGAAAGAGCTCTTCGCCGAGGGGATCTCGTCATCGCGGATCTACCTGGATCCGCAGCGGCCCGGCGTCGAAGACCTGCTCGACATGATCACCTCGGGCGTTCGCTCGTCGTTCACCTATGCGGGCGCGTCGTCGGTGCCGGAGTTCCACCGGCGCGCACTCGTCGGTCGCCAGTCGGCTGCAGGGTACGAAGAGGGAAAGGCACTGCCGGTCAGCTGGTAAATTCGGCCAGATTGTTCGGTAGAATAGTCAGCACGATGGACGACCCTCCCAGTAGTAGTATTTCGCCCCACTGCCCGCCCTTCCGATCTGAGGAGGGGAACGCCTGATGGACTACATCATGTTGGGAGTGGGGCTCCTGCTCACCGTGGGGACGGGGCTGTTCGTCGCCAGCGAGTTCGCGCTGGTCAACCTCGACCGTGCCGAGCTCGAAGCCAGGCAGGCCCGGGGTGAAACCCGCATCTCACTGACCATCAGCGCGCTCAAGCACACCTCGACGCATCTGTCGTCGGCGCAGCTGGGGATCACTCTGACGACGCTGCTCACCGGGTTCACGATGGAACCGGCGCTGTCGAACCTGCTTTCGCCGGCGTTCGTCTCGTGGGGAATCGCCGAGGGCGCGGTCGGACCGATCGCGACCGTCATCGCCATGCTCGTGGCGACCGTGCTGTCGATGATCTTCGGCGAGCTGGTGCCGAAGAACTTCGCGCTCGCGCTGCCGCTGGCCACCGCGAAGCTTGTGGTGCCGTTCCAGGTCGCGTTCACGACGATCTTCAAACCGGCCGTCGTGCTGCTCAACGAGAGCGCGAACGCGATGCTGCGCGCCGTCGGGATCGAGCCGAAAGAGGAGCTCTCGGGTGCGCGTACCGCTGAAGAGCTCTCCTCGCTCGTGCGTCGCTCGGCCAGCGCCGGCGTGCTCGAGGCAGACACGGCGACCCTGCTCGATCGCAGCCTCACGTTCGCGCGGTTGTCGGCCGATGACGTCATGACGCCGCGGCCGAGCATGCATGCGATCGCCGCCAGTGACTCGGCGGAGGACGTCATCCAGCTGGCCCGGCGCACCGGTCACAGCCGCTTCCCGGTCTACGATGACGATCTCGACGACATCACGGGGGTCGTGCACCTGAAGGCGGCGGTGTCTGTGCCGCGCGAACGCCGCGACGATGTTCCCGCCGGGGCGTTGGCGACCGAGCCGCTGCGCGTTCCCGAGACGCAGCACCTCGACGTGCTGATCTCAGAACTGCGCGCACGGGGGTATCAGATGGCCATCGTGGTCGACGAATACGGCGGAACAGCCGGCATCGTGACGCTGGAAGATCTCGTGGAAGAGATCGTCGGCGAGGTCTCTGACGAGCACGACCGCAGTCGTGCCGGCATCGTGCAGGGTCGCGATTCGATCACCTTCCCCGGCGAGCTGCGCCCCGACGAGCTCGAGAGCCGCGCCGGTGTGCGGGTGCCGGCGGGAGACGTCTACGACACGGTGGCCGGCTACATCATGAGCGTGCTCGAGCGCGTCCCCGCCATCGACGACGAGGTCAGCCTCGATTCCGGCGTCCTGAAGGTCGTTCGGATGGACGGACGCCGAGTCGATCGGGTGCGGTACACGCCCGTGCCGGTCGATGCTCCGACCGAGGAGGTGCTGTGATGAACGATTGGGCAGGCCTTGTCTGGCTCGTGGTGCTCCTCGTCGCGAACGCCTTCTTCGTCGGTGCCGAGTTCGCTGTCATCTCCGCACGGCGCTCGCAGATCGAACCGCGGGCGGATCAGGGCTCGCGCGCGGCGAAGACCGCGCTGTACGCCATGGAACACGCCACGCTCATGCTCGCGACCTCGCAGCTGGGCATCACGATCTGCTCGCTGCTGATCCTGAACGTCTCGGAACCGGCGATTCACCATCTGCTGGGGATCCCGATGCACGCGTTCGGCTGGGCCGACGCCGTGGTCGATCTGGTCGCATTCATCATCGCGCTGGTGCTCGTGTCGTACCTGCACGTGGTCTTCGGCGAGATGGTGCCGAAGAACCTCGCCTTCTCGGTTCCCGATCGCGCGGTCCTCATCCTCGCGCCGCCGCTGGTGTGGGTGTCGAAGGTGTTCATGCCGGTGATCTGGGTGCTCAACGCCGCCGCCAACGGCGTGCTGCGGCTGTTCCGTGTGGAGCCGAAGAACGAGGCGGCGTCGACCTTCACCCTGGGTGAGGTCGCCACGATCGTCGACCAGTCGCGTCGTGAGGGCGTGCTCGCCGACACCGCGGGTACCGTCGCCAAGGCCGTCGAGTTCAGCGACAAGAAGGCCGCGGACGTGGCCGTGACCCTGAGCGATCTGGTGACGCTGCCGCAGACGACCACGCCCGACGACATCGAGCGCGCCGTGGCCCGCTACGGGTTCTCGCGGTACGTCATCGTCGACGATGATGGCGAAGCTCTCGGCTACGTGCACCTGAAAGACATCCTGCGTGCCTCAGAGGGGGCGGATGCCGCGACCATGACGACCGTGGCCATTCCGTCCAAGCGCATCCACCACATGGTCCCTGTTCAGCAGGACACCGACTTGGAGGATGCTCTCGCTGTCATGCGCCGTGCCGGCCGGCACCTGGCGCGTGTGCGCGATCAGCGAGGCGAGACGACGGCTGTGCTGTTCTTGGAAGACATCCTGGAGGAGCTGGTCGGCGAGGTGCAGGACGCCACACGTCGCGTGCGCGGCCGCTAGAGCGAGGCTCGGGCCGTCAGCGCCAGCGGGCGCGAACGTACTGCGCGGGCCAGGCGACGGATGCTCCGAGCTCGTGCGCGGCGCGCAGACCGAAGTGGGGATCGCGAAGCCATTCGCGGCCGGCGAAGATCGCATCGGCCGCGCCCTCGTGCAGCACCTGTTCGGCCTGCGCAGCTGCCGTGATGAGGCCGACCGCGCTCACGGGGATACGCCCGCCGCGGCGCACGGCGCGCGCGAGGG
>NZ_JAJUFV010000230.1 GCF_029263575.1 Microbacterium sp.
CGGAACTCACACCTCGAACTGGGGCGTGAGCAGATCTCGGGTGTTCGGGCCGGTCACGAGCTGCACGCGGGCCAGGCCCGGTGGGATGTCGTCGAAGGCGAAACGGCCGAGCTCCCCCGGAGGCACGCTCCACGTTCGGTCGCCCTGCGAGAGCCGGATCTCGGTGGTCTCAGCGTCGACCCAGCCATCGATACGGCGCAGGTCGCGTGACGTATGACTGATGTGCAGCAGGATGCTCGACGTGCCGTCGCTGAACTGCAACGTCGTCGTCTCGGCGTCACTGCGAACGGGAACCCCAGCGGTCTCGACCGCGGTCAACAGGGCGTACTCGTGTGAGATGTCGGCGACGGCAATCGCCGCGATCATGCGGTCGGCCAGGTCAGTCGGCACCGGGTCGACGGCCTCGATCGCGCTGCGCACCCGGGCGAAGAGCGCGGCGTCAGGATCGTTCATGATCCCCTCCGTCGGTGCGGCCGAGCCCGGCCGAGGCGAGAGCTGTGCGCAGCTTGGCGAGGCACCGCTTGCGGGTCGGGCCGATGCTGCCGATCGGCATGTCGAGATCGGCGGCGATCTTCGCGTAGTCGGGGCGCTCGTCGAAGGCGACGACCCGCAGCAGTCGCTGGCAGCGTTCGGCGAGCGTCTGCACCGCAGCCCACAACCGGGATGATTCATCGGATGCCTCGACCTGCGCCTCGGTCGACTCCTGCGGCGGCAGCAGCTGTTCGAGGTGTTCGTCGGTGGTGGCATCCGCTCGTGCGTTGGTCTTGCCGACGCGCCAGGCCTCGCGGCGTGCGGTGACGGTGAGCCAGCTGAACACCGCGCGCGAATCGGTGATCGAATCGGCGCCGCGCACGAGCGCGAGCCAGGTCGACTGCACGACGTCTTCGGCGAGAGCGCGCTCCAGTCGGTACGCGCGCACGATGTGCCACAGCACCGGAGTCATCAGGCGCACCAGATCGTCGATGGCGCGCGAGTCGCCACCGCGCCACGCGGTGAAGTAGTCGGCGGCTCGCTCCCACCGTGGGGAACCATCGCTGACGGCGCCCTCGGGGGAGGCATCGGTCATGGTGCCCATTGTGCTCACAACTACCAGGAGCACGGCAAGGGGTTTCTGATACATGACGTCGTTACGATGAACGAGTGATCGCCCTCGCTGTTCTGCTCTTCGTCAATGCCGCCTTCAACGTCATCGTGTGGCCGCAGTTCTACAAGCGGGTCGCGCGGGATCCCCGGGCGAAGGATGCCGCGGGCAAGGCGACGACCTTCCTCAAGGTGCACGCGGTTCTGATCGCGATCGCGCTGGTGCTCGCGCTGGTCTCGGTGCTCGCAGGCATCGCCGCGTTGGTCGGAGCACTGTAGCCGCGAGCCTGCATTGTGCGGACGAGACGCACGGGATTCCCCGCAGATTCGTCCGCACAATGCAGGCCCATCGATGCTCAGTCAGGCGTGAGTGACCGGCTGCTGCAGCTCGGTGACCCAGTCGGACTGGTCGTCGGATTCTGCGCGGACGTAGAGTTCGCGGCACGCGCCTGACGGCACGAACCCGCGCGCGATGATTTCGGTGTGGATCGCCTGCCAGCTGTCGGCGATTCCGGCCATCGAACCCAGGTGCACGCCGCAGACCGCCGTGTCGACGGCGGGCAACTCGACGATCTCGAAGCCGTCGAAGGCCTCGCCGCCGTACTCGTAGCCGATGACGATCGACAGGCCGTCTTCGATCGTTTCGTACTGGGCGACGGGAGTGTCGAGCGCTCCGCGTTCGCTGCCGATGATCCCGGTGATCGCGTCGAACGCGGGTCCGACGACCCCGGCGACTTCGGGCTGCGAGGCCACGACAGCGCGGCGCGCCGCCAGGCGGAGCGCAGGCAGGGGCTTTTCGATGATCTCGATCTGGGACATGTGATTCTCGCTTTCAATGAGGTGGAGCCGCCTTTCCACGTCGACGAGTCGCGCGGCCGCAACGCGGTGCTCTTGTTCGACCTCCGCGCGCCGGATGTGCAGCAGGGCGCTGATGCGCTCGGCATCCACTCCCTGCTCCAGTACGAGCGCGATGTCATCGAGGCCGAAGCCCAACTGACGGAGGGCGACGATCCGGTGCAGCTTCGCCAGCTGCGAGGGATCGTACGAGCGGTAGCCGCTGAACTCGTCCACGTGGGCGGGCACGAGGAGTCCGGCGGTGTCCCAATGCCGCAGCATCCGATGGGTCACCTGGCCGATCTGCGCGAACGCTCCGATGGACAACATGTCTCAGTTCTCCCGTCTCACACGGTGTCAGAGTCAAGTATCGCGCGCATGCACCTCGAACTGTCGGGCGTGGGCGGCCCATTCCGACTCGACCGGCAGTGCCCGCAACGCACGGTTGCTGAAAGCGAGGAGCACCGCGATCGCGCACAGCACGGCCGCGGCGACGAGTGTCAGGTCACGCCCGACGAGCGAGAGCCCGAAGCCCGCGATGATGGGCGCGAGCGGCATAGCGCCCATTCCGAGCACGGCGCTCGCGCTGTTGGCGCGGCCGAGCAGCTCGGTCGGCGTTGCGACCATGAAGTAGCCCATGAGTGCGGCATTGACGGTGGGAACGAAGAGCACGAGCGCGCCGAGCACGAATACCAGCGCGATCGGGTCGTGCACGGGAATCAGCACGAACACGCCCAGCGTCGCCACGGCGAGCCCGCCGATGATCGCGACGCCCGAGCGCACCCGCGAGACCAGCAGCGGTGCGACGAGCGCGCCCAGCAGCATCGAGATGCCGGCGCCCGTCGCGAGCAGGCCGATGGTCAGAGGCGTCTCGCCGTTCTGCTGGAGCGCGTAGATGATGGTCGTCAGCGCGGTCGCGAAGCCCAGATTGATGATGGTCGCGACGAACAGCACACCGCGCAGGTCGGGGCGCGAGAGCAGCCACCGGAATCCTTCGATGATCTCTCGGACGGCGTTGGGCCGGCTCGCGGTGCGAGCGGCCGCGAACATTCCGACCTCGGATGCCGCGGCATCCGTCTCGCCCGAGATTTGCCTTGAGCCGGATGCCGAGCCTGCGGCGCCGCGCACGACGGAGCGTTGCAGCATCCATGCCGTCACCATCGCGAGGAGGTGGCACAGGGCCATGACGGCGCCGATCAGCCATGCACCGACGGCCAAGAGCACTCCACCGAGCGGGCCACCGGCGAGGTCGAGCACCGCGTTTCGGCCCTGGTTGGCAGCCTGTGCACGGCCCATCGCGTCGTCGGGAACGATCTCCTTCAGGGCGCTCTCACCGGCCATGTCGAAGAGACCGGTGCGGGCGGCGAGCAGCACCTCGGCCACCAGCAGCGTCGCGAAGGTGAGGGCATCGCCCAGGGCGAGCAGCATGAAGCCCGCCGCGAGCACCG
>NZ_JAJUFV010000231.1 GCF_029263575.1 Microbacterium sp.
CTGCGGCGTGCCCTCCGCTGCGCGCACCTTCTCCCAGCCGTTCTCCAATCGCTGTTCGAGCTGCTGCAGCTCCTTGATCTGGCGCGGCGTCGGGAGCCTCATGGTCGCACTCATTGCAGCACCCCCTGCAGTCGCGCCCTCAGCGTCCCGAGCGATCGGTCGAGCGCTTCGAGCGTGTCCCGCTCGCGCGTCGCGTCACCGAGCTGCCGCAGCCCCTGCCGCACCTCGTCGTGCAGCAGGGTGATCTGCGTGGCAAGCCGGGACAGGTCGTGCTCGATCTCGTGCGCCCACTCGTCCAGCTCGCGATAGCGCTCGATCTTGTGCTGTGCCGGTGTCATGCAAAGTCTCCTTTCAGGATGCGATCGAACGCGACCGCGATCGGATCGGGCTTCACACGCTTCGGCGCGCCGACCTTCATGCTCAGTCGATGCAGCCGACCGCTGGGCGAGGTCAGGATCACCACGTCGCGCTCGGCATGCACGCGCCACTGTCCGGCATCATCGAGCGCGAGGCAGAGCCAGCTGTCCAGCTGGTCGATCGTCGTGCGACGGCTCACCGCGAACGGGCGCGGGTTGCTCACGTTCTCGGAGTGGTAGAGGAACGACCGGCTCCGGCGATCTTCCCCGTACTCCGCGACCACCGCGCGCAGTGCGCTCAGCGTGCGTGCCAGCAAAACCTGTCGTGCGTTCATCTCGTGTCTCCTTTCGTGGGGCGGGTCTGTCTCGCACCCGCCCCGGCGTGTCTCGATTCCTAGAAGTAGCTCGCCATGTGCAGCAGGGCGACCATCTCCCTCGGGCCGTCAGCCTCGCCCATCTCGACGGTATCGCTGTTCGGCGTCATGATCGCGATCGCCTTGCGGTACTCGCCGTACTCATCGGTGAAGTCGATATGCACCTCCGTACCTTCCACGAACCAATCGTCCACCTGCGGCGCGCTGTTCAGCGCTTCCTCCGCTGCCGTCTTGACGTTGATGATGTGCTCGTTGTCGCCGTTCAGGATCAGGGTTCGCATCTCGTGTCTCCTTGTGTCTCGTGTCTCAATCGATCTCGTTTACAACTCCAGTGTACACCAATCGTAGCTAGCATGCAACCATTCGGGCGAAAGAAAAGAGGGCGCTGTTCGCGCCCCTAGAACCAGCTCTCGCCGGTCGCTGCATTCGCTGCCATGCGCTTGCGCTGCGCTTCCTGCTCGTCCGGCGTGAACCCGATCTCCACGCTGACCTTCGCCGCGCCGTTGCGCGCGATCCATGCCGCGCCCCACTTGCAGATGCGATCCTCGCCAGCGACGATCTCCGGCTGCCAATCCGCATCGCTGATCGCCTCGGGAATCGCGTTCCAGTGCGCGCGATCCATGCGCCCCTCGCGCTCGCACAGATCGCGAAGCCACGCCGCCTGCTTCGGGCTGATCCAGAACTCATCCACCGGCATGCCCTTCTGCGTCCAGAACATCTCGATCAGCTGATCAGCGGTGCGAATCTTCATGGCTCTCGTGTCTCCTGTGCTTGTGTCTCACAACTCCTTACAGCTCTACTGTACACCAATCGTAGTCAGGATGCAACCATTCGTAGGAATCAGGTTGCGCACCGTCGCCTTGCTGCGCTATCCTCGAAACCGTACAGACACTACATCCTGTCGATACGCCCTCCCGTCGGCGGTCAACCATAGGGGAGGGCGTTTCACTGCGCGCTAGCTCGGTCGCGCGCGCTCCTTGTGCCACGCGAGCATCCAGTTCACGTATGCCTCGGTGTCCTCAGCGATCATGCCCCACGCGTCCGGGTAGCGCTTCCGCAGGTCGCCTTTCAGCTCGTTGAACTTTTCGAGCACCCGCGCGCGGTTCGCTGTCTTGAAGATCGTCCGGTTCCCGTTCTCCGTCGCAATCGTGATCGTGTACCGCATGTCTCTCGTGTCTCCTCTCTGCGCGCCTTGTACGGGGCCGCAGCGCGTCGAAACGCCGCGACCCCATATCTCGATATGCCTTAGCTCTTCGCGAGCTTGCTGCTCAGCATGAACGCATACATCGTGATGTTGTGCGTGGTCAGCTCGTTCGGCGTCTGGATCGCGCTGTTTCCACCGGTCGGCACGCCGCCGAACAGCGAGGGCGTGTAGCGCTCAGTCACGACGCCGGGAATGTTCACCGACACCCAGTACGCGTCGTCGAGACTCTTGACCGGCTGGTAGCGGTGATCCTGCAGCTCGACCGCGTAGGTGCCGTGCGCCAGCTTGATCTTGCCCCACCACGCCGCGACCTCGAAGCGCTCGCGCGCGATGTCATTCTCAGCGTTGACGGTGTAGACGATCTGGCCGGTGGTATCGATGCTGAACATGTCTCGTGTCTCCTTGTTCCTTGTGGGAGGGCTTGCGCCCTCCCGGTCTGACGCTTATCCGTACTGCTCGGTATACGCGGCTCTCAGCTCTCGCTCCAACTTCGCCTCTCGCAGTCGCAGCTCAGCGACCTCAACCTTCGTGTCCTCATTCTGCTCTGCGAAGTGCTGCAGCGTGTCGATCGCCTTGCGAACCCGCATCAGCTCGACGTTGATCGCGGTCGTGGTTCGGGTCGTCATCTCGTGTCTCCTTTCGGTGTGTCTCTCGTGTCGCACGTCCTTGCGACACTCATAATGTACACCAATCGTAGCTAGTTGTCAACCCTTAGAAGTCAGCAATCTACGAGCACGAGAAACGGCGAGGCTTTCGCCCCGCCGTGTCGCATCGTTACGCCCAGTGATCTCGTGCCTTTTGTGCTGTCGCGCTCATGCGTCTGGGCGGCTCGTCGTCCGGCTCCACGACCGCTTCCTCGTCGTGCTTGCGCCCCGCCTCAACGCTGGCAAGGAATCCAGCGAAGATGCCGACCGCGACCATCTCCCACGTGCCGAGCATGCGTGCAGCGATGATGCTGAACCCCGCCGCGATCGCCACACCGACCGCGAGATTCGTCAGCCCCCGGAACCGATGCGCGACGTTGAACGCATCGATCACCCACTGCGTGAGCGTTGTTTGATAGCCCCCGAACGCTTTTCCGTATCCTGCCGCCACCCCGACAATCAGGACCGTGAGCGTGATCAGCTCGTCCGTTCTTGCACTGATCGGCGTAATCAGATCATCCATCCGCGATCCTCTCTGCTGCAGTCACGACCGGGTGCAGGTCGCTCGCCCGGAGATACGCCCATCCGGGCAGATCACCTCCTCTCGTTAGTCAGGGCGTTCTTCCGTCAGCCCC
>NZ_JAJUFV010000232.1 GCF_029263575.1 Microbacterium sp.
GGGGGCGCGTCGGACCGCGGACGGTCTATTCCGTCGTCGCTGAGGCGCTCGGGCCCGTCATCGGGGCGGATGCCGTGGGCCCTCACGCCCTGCGGCATTCGGCCGCGACGCATCTGCTCGACGGTGGGGCGGATTTGCGCGCTGTGCAGGAGATCCTCGGGCATGCGAGCTTGGGGACGACGCAGATCTACACGCACGTCTCTGCCGAACGACTCACCGCGACATACAAACTGGCGCACCCACGCGCGTAGTCACTCGCAGCAGGGGAGCAGGATGGCGCGAGGGACCGTTTCGAACAGCACGAGCGGATTGACATAGACATCGTTCCACCGCACGCCGAGGTGCAGATCGCCAGTGCGTGTGTGCCCGCCTGTCGCGACCGTGCCGACCTGCTCGCCACGTGCGACGGCGTCACCGGGCATGAGCATCGAATCCACCGGCTCCAGTGTCGTGACCAGCCCTGAACCGTGCTCGATCGTGATCAACGGCCGGTCGACGACGACGCCGCGAAAGGCGACCACGCCGTCAGCGGGCGTCCGCACGACAGCGCCCACGGACGCCCCGACATCGATGCCGCGGTGCCCAGGGCCGTAGTCGTGCGACGGAGCATGAAAATCCTCCGTGACGTCGCGCGAACCCTCGACCGGCCACACCCAGGATGGCCCGTCGTATTCGACGTCGGTGAGCGGTGAGGCATCCGAGGTCGTGGCAGACGCCGGCGCGCCAGGAATCGCAGGTGAACCAGAGAGAACGAAGAGCAGGAGAGCGAAGAGAGCACTCGGCACAGCGCGCTTCCGCGCGCGGTGAGGGGACGATATCGGGTGCGTGCGCCGGTGCTGTGCGAAAGGCATATCTCCATGCTGAGCTGCCGCGCTCCCGGCCGGTGCGCCGTGAGTCGGAAACGGGGGAGAAGTCGTGTGATCGCGGCGCTGTGCAGTGCGGTGGGAATGCATGGAGATCCTGTACACTGGAGGTCGCACCTCGATCTCGGGGTGACTACGCGTGCCCAGAGCGGCCACCATCGCAATGACGGCGGCTGCGGCATCCTCTCCCTCAGGTCTCGTCCATATGGACGGGTGGGAGCGAGCCGGGCACTAGGACAGCCGGTCATCCGACCGGCGACATAACCTCAAGGGCGCTCTTCGCGCCAGAAACAGGAGAAGACCATGGCTGTGGTCACAATTCGCCAGCTGCTCGACAGCGGCGTGCACTTCGGGCATCAGACACGTCGGTGGAATCCGAAGGTCAAGCGCTTTATCCTCACCGAGCGCAGTGGCATCCACATCATCGACCTGCAGCAGTCGCTGGGCTACATCGACAGTGCGTACGACTTCGTCAAGGAGACGGTTGCCCGCGGCGGCACGATCCTCTTCGTCGGAACGAAGAAGCAGGCTCAGGAGATCCTCGCCGAGCAGGCGACGCGCGTCGGCCAGCCCTTCGTGAACCAGCGCTGGCTGGGCGGCCTCCTCACCAACTTCCAGACGATCTCCAAGCGTCTGGCTCGCATGAAAGAACTCGAAGAGCTCGACTACGAGGTTCCGGCCAACAGCGGCTTCACGAAGAAGGAGCTCCTGCTCAAGAAGCGTGAGCTCGACAAGCTGCACAAGTCGCTCGGCGGTATCCGCAACCTCACCAAGACCCCGTCGGCCCTCTGGGTCATCGACGCCAAGCGCGAGCACCTCGCCATCGACGAGGCCAAGAAGCTGGGCATTCCGGTGATCGGCATCCTCGACACCAACGCCGACCCGGATGACTTCCAGTACCCGATCCCCGGCAACGACGACGCGATCCGTTCAGTCTCGCTGCTGACTCGCATCATCGCCGACGCAGCGGCCGAGGGCCTGCAGCAGAAGCACAACCCGGAATCGGGCGAGGCAGAGCCGCTGGCCGAGTGGGAGAAGGAACTGCTTGAGGCTCCCGCGGAGAATGCCGACGCTCCTGCCGCTGAGGCTGCCGACGCTCCCGCTGAGGCTGCCGACGCTCCCGTTGAGGCTGCCGACGCTCCCGTTGCTGAGGCCGCTGAGGCCGCTGAGGCTCCTGCCGCTGAAGCTGCTGAAGCTCCCGCCGAGGCTGCTGACGCCGCCGACGCCAAGTAATCCGCGTACACCCCATAACGAAGCAAGGAGCCACCACACATGGCCAACTTCACCATCGCTGACATCAAGGCGCTGCGCGAACAGCTCGGCACCGGAATGGTCGACACCAAGAAGGCTCTCGAAGAGGCTGACGGCGACCGCGAAAAGGCCGTCGAGCTGCTTCGCCTCAAGGGGGCGAAGGGCAACGCCAAGCGCGCTGACCGTTCCACCAGTGAGGGTCTTGTCGTCGCCCGCGAGCAGAGCGACAGCGTCACGCTGATCGAGCTGGCCTGCGAGACCGACTTCGTCGCGAAGAACGAGCGTTTCATCGCGCTGGCGGACAAAGTCGCCGACGCGGTCGCAGCGGCCGGAGCGAACTCGGTCGACGAGGCTCTTGCGGCTCCGAGCGGCAGCCAGAGCGTCGCGGATCTGATCTCGGAAGAGGCGGCGATCATCGGCGAGAAGGTCGAGCTGCGTCAGGTCCGCACCGTGGCCGGCGATTCCCGCCAGGTCTACTTGCACCGCACGAGCAAGGATCTGCCTCCGCAGATCGGTGTCGTCGTGGCGTACACGGGCGACGACGCTGACACCGCGCGCAGCATCGCTCAGCACATCTCGTTCGCCAACCCGGCGTATCTGAGCCGCGACGACGTTCCAGCCGATGCGGTCGAGAAGGAACGTGAGATTGTCACCGAGATCTCGCGCAACGAGGGCAAGCCCGAAGCCGCTCTTCCGAAGATCGTCGAGGGCCGCGTCTCCGCGTTCATCAAGCAGGTCGCCCTGCTCGAGCAGGACTACGCCAAGGATAACAAGCTCTCCGTCGCCCAGGTGGCGAAGGACGCCGGTATCACCGTGACGGACTTCGCTCGCTTCAAGGTCGTAGCTTAATTTCGCACAGGTGTTCGGATCCGCAATGATCCGAACCCCTTCTTCATGCCTGAGTGAATTCTCACCGGAAGGCGCTATCTTGAATCGGGACGAGAGGACCTCACACCTATGACTGAACGCACCGGACGCCGCCGCGTCCTTCTCAAGCTCTCCGGCGAAGCCTTCGGA
>NZ_JAJUFV010000233.1 GCF_029263575.1 Microbacterium sp.
GCCGAACGGCGGTCCAGCGTCTTCTGCGACGCTGGACCGCCTTCCGTGAGGGACTGGTGGAGTATTACGCCGGCCCCTATCGGCAGATGCTAGCGCGTGAGCGTCGCGATGAGGACGACCTGTTCACGCTCGTCGTGCTCGGAGAGGCCCTGGGAGTTCCCGATCCCGCCGCGTACTACAGCGCGGAGTTGATGCCGCTGCTCGCCGAGGACTTCCACGCCTGGCACCGACGCATGGGCATGCCGAGATCGCCGTTGGATCAGATGTCATGCTGCTGACGGATGAGCGCCGCAGCATCCTCTTCTTCGGAGGCAAGGGCGGCGTCGGAAAGACCTCGCTGGCGTCGGCGACCGCATTCGCGCGGGCACGCCAGGGTGGGCGGGTGCTGGTCGTCTCGACCGACCCCGCGCACAATCTCGGGCATCTGTGGGGGCGCGAGGTCACCGACTCGCCCACGCGGCTCGCCGCGGGAGCTGACGGCGGGTATGTAGACGGCATGGAGATCGATCCGGAGCAGACGATCGAGCGGCATCTCGCCGCTGTCGAGCAGACCATGCTGCAACTTCTGCCCGAGCGCCAGCACGCGCAGGCGAGCGAGCACCTCGCGCGGGCGCGCCGTGCGCCGGGCAGTCACGAATCGGCGGTGCTGGAGCGCATCGCCGAGGCCGCACAGCTCGCCGGAAGCACGTACGACCTCGTCGTCTTCGACACCGCGCCCTCCGGACACACGCTGCGGCTGCTGGCGCTGCCGGGTCAGCTGGCAGGTTGGACGGACACCCTGCTGCGCAACCGCGACCGTTCAGAGCGCTTCTCGGCCGCGATGCGCTCTCTGGCCGGCAGGCGGGAACAGGCGCCACCGAGTGAGGCCGAGCTACGGCGAACACTCACGCGGCGGCGCGAACGCTTCGATGCGCTGCAGCAGGCGATCACCGATCCGAAACGGTGCGGATTCGTCGTCGTGTTCCAGGCCGAGGCTCTTCCCGTGGCGGAGACGCTGGAGGTCGTCGATGCGCTGGGGGAGATGCATGTTCGTGTGGCCGTGCTGATCGCGAATCGACGTTCACCATCGGATGCCGGTGAGGTGCTGCGCGCGCGGCGCGACGTCGAAGACCGCTATCTGCAGCGCGTGCGCTCGGCGGTGTCGGGCGTGCCCGTTCTGGAGGTGCCGCTCGTGGCGGGCGAGCTGACCGGGCACGAGGCGCTGGGCGAGCTTGCGGAGTTGCTTGTGCGGCTGTGAACGCTGCGGCATCGTGCGGCACGGGCGTCAGCGGAGCGAGCCACGTCTTGAGGTCTGTGCCGTTTGCGAGCTATGATGCTAGCATGCAAGCAAGCGAGCAGAAGAAGGCGCAGTTCAACGTGTATCTGCCGGCGGACCTCATACGCACCGTGAAGCATCGCGCGATCGACGAGGGCACGAGCCTGTCCGCGCTCGTCGAGGCCGCGCTGCGCGGATACCTGGAGGAGGCATCATGAGCGTCACGATTCAGCAGCTTCTCTACACCGAGCATCCGGAGCAGTGGTGGGCCCTGGCCGAACACCTCGGGTTCCGTGCGCCGTATGAGCCGACGCCGGAATGGGGCGAGTTCCACGCCGACGGTGTCTTCGCCGTGCACAGAGTCACAGGCGGGCATCCGCCAGGATCGGCCGATATCCACGTTCTCGTCGATGACCTGGCTGCCGCGGCATCCGCTCTGGCATCGTTCACTGTCGAACGCGAGGTGATGGAGGGGGTCGGCGACGTGCTCATCGTGCGGGCGGCATCCGGCATCTCGATCTCGGTTTCGCAGGGCACGGCCCCAGCGGTTTCGCACGAAATCTCAGTGCAACCGCTATGGTTCCAGGCCGATCTCGCTGAGCCGCGGGCGATCCTGGAAGAACTCGGACTGCACGCAGGCATCGCGTCGGACGGCGGCGGATGGATCGAGCTGCAGGCCGCTGCCGGTTCGGTGGGACTGCACGCCGGAGAACCGAAGATCGGGCTGTCGTTCGAGGCGCGCGGCGACCTCGACGCGCTGGCCGCACGGCTCAGGGAGGCGGGGTTCGCGGCATCCGTCGTCGACGAGGCCTTCGCGCGAACGATCCGCATCCCCGACCCGGACGGCGTCGCAGAGATCTGGATCAACGGGGTGCAGGACGACCTGCACGGATACCACCGCATCAGCTCGTAGCGCGGGCGTGCGCCAGCTGCGGAGAATCGCGGCTTCTGCGGAGCCAACCAGGGTTCGGGTCCGCACCACGTGCGATTTTCCGCGCGAAGCGCACGACAACAACAGCGCACGGATGCCGCGTACAATAGAAGCATCAGCTGTGAACCGGCCATCACCGGGGAGCTCTCGGAAGAACGCTTCGACCCTTCGACAGGCTCAGGGGACGAAGCCACTAGAACCGAGCGGGGCAGGCCCGTCATCGCCGCAGTGAGAGAGGGTGCCGTACGGCATCACGCGAGGTGGTACCGCGGTCCGAGAGGGTCGTCCTTGCAGAAGCATCCGCCACGAGCACTGCGAGCACATATGACCTACCCGCGTAACGCCTCCGCATTCGGCCCCGCTGCGAGTCCGCGTTTTCCCGAGATCGAGCGCGAGGTTCTCGACTTTTGGAAGAGCGACGACACATTCCGCGCATCCATCGCTCAGCGCGAGGGCGCCGAGGAGTGGGTCTTCTACGACGGCCCCCCGTTCGCCAACGGCCTCCCGCACTACGGGCACCTGCTCACCGGGTACGCGAAGGACGTGTTCCCGCGCTTCCAGACCATGCTCGGCAAGAAGGTCGACCGCGTGTTCGGATGGGACACGCACGGGCTGCCGGCAGAGCTCGAGGCCATGAAGCAGCTCGGCATCACCGAGAAGAGCGAGATCGAGGCCATGGGCATCGACGTGTTCAACACGAAGGCGCGCGACTCGGTGCTGACGTACACCGAGGAGTGGAAGGACTACGTCACCCGCCAGGCACGCTGGGTTGACTTCGACCGCGGCTACAAGACGCTCGACACGACGTTCATGGAGAGCGTGCTATGGGCGTTCAAGCAGCTCCACGACAAGGGGCTCGCGTACGAGGGCTACCGGGTGCTGCCGTACTGCTGGCGCGACCAGAC
>NZ_JAJUFV010000234.1 GCF_029263575.1 Microbacterium sp.
CCCTGGATGATCGGCCATCCCAGCCCGCCGAGGTTGACGTAGGCTGCGATCGTGACCGTGGCGATGACCTGGAGGGTCGCCGAGCGCAACCCGCCGACGAGCAGCGGCATCCCGAGCGGCACCTCGACCTTCCAGAACACCTGCCACTGGGTCATGCCGTTGGCTCGCGCCGCATCGATGACCCGGCGGTCGATTGCTTCGAGCCCGGTGTAGGCACCGGCGAGCAGCGAGGGGATCGCGAGGAGGACGAACGTGATCGTCGCCGCCTCGGGAACCCGCAGCACGCCCATCAGCAGCACGAGCAGCACCATGAGGCCGAACGAGGGCACGGCACGCGCAGCACCCGAGATCGCCACAGCGATCTCGCGTCCGCGGCCCGTGTGTCCGATCGCCCAGCCGGCCGGAATCGCGATCGCGGCGGCGATGAGCACCGACACGACTGTGTAGAACAGGTGTTGACCGAGCAGCACAGGAAGGGCGTACTGTCCCTCCAGCCGTTCCGGTGAGAACAGCCAGGCGAAGGCATCGATGAACACATTCATGCGGCAGCCCTCATCGGGATCATCCGCCGCCGGGGGGCCGTCGACGAGGCGCGCGCCCACGGCATGATCGCGCGGCCGGCGAGCAGAAGCAGCAGGTCGATGATCAGCGCGATGATGACCACCGCAAGCACACCGGCCAACACCTCGGCGATGATCCGGCGCTGCAGACCGTTCGTGAACAGATAGCCGAGGTTCTCGACCCCCACGAGGATTCCGACCGTGGCGAGCGAGATCGTGCTGACAGCAGCCACGCGCAGGCCCGCGAGGATCACCGGGCCGGCGAGCGGAAGATCGACCGTCCAGAATCGGCGCAGCCCGCCGTAACCGACAGCTGTGGCAGCTTGGCGCACACCGGGGTCGACGGAGTCCAGGCCGTCAGCGACCGAGCGCACGAGGATCGCGACCGCGTAGATCGTCAACCCGAGGATCAGGTTCGCCGGGTCGCGCGTCGAATACCCGACGACCGAGGGCAGCAGGATCAGCAACGCGAGCGACGGGATCGTGTACAGCAGGCCCGTCAGCACCACGACCGGCCCGCGCACGAGCCGGTAGCGCCACGCGACCCAGCCCAGCGGCAGCGAGAGCACGAACCCGCACACGATCGCCACCGCACTCTGGCCGAGGTGGACGAGCGCGAGATTGACGATGAGATCGAGGTTGTCGATGACCCAGCTCATGTGACGTCACCGGAGAACGGGGTGGGGTCCACGAGCGCGCCCTGCGTGCGGCCCTCGGAGTCGACGACGACAGTGCCGTTCGGTGTCTGCTTGAGCGACAGCGCGCGGCGCCCGCGCTCGGCGCCGATGAACGCCGTGACGAACTCGTCAGCGGGATTCTCGATGATCTCGCTGGGGCTTCCGACCTGCACCACACGCGCGCCCTTGTCGAGGATGACGACCTGGTCGCCGAGCAGAAACGCCTCGTCGATGTCGTGCGTGACGAACACGACCGTCTTGTCGAGCTCGTGCTGCAGCCGAATGAGCTCTTGCTGCAGGTCAGCGCGCACGATCGTGTCGACCGCGCCGAAGGGTTCGTCCATGAGCAGGATGTTCGGGTCAGCGGCCAAGCCGCGCGCCACGCCCACGCGCTGCTGCTGACCGCCCGAGAGCTGGCTCGGGTAGCGATCGGCGAGAGCACGGTCGAGACCGACCGTGTCGAGCAGTTCACGCGCACGCTCGTGCGCTTTCTTCTTCGATGTGCCGGTCAACCTCAGCACGGTGGCGACGTTGTCGATCACGCTGAAGTGCGGCATCAGGCCGGAGTTCTGCATGACGTAGCCGATGCTGCGGCGCAGGGCGACGGGCTCTTTGCCGAGCACACTTTCGCCGTCGATCTCGACGTCGCCGCCGGTCGGTTCGACCATGCGGTTGATCATGCGAAGCAACGTCGTCTTGCCACAACCGGATGACCCGACGAACACCGTGGTCTTGCGCGACGGCAGTACCAGGCTGAAATCATTGACGGCGTGCGTGCCGTCGGGGAATGTCTTCGACACCGAGCGGAACTCGATCATACGCTTCTCTCTGGTCGATTCACAGCGGCGGGTTCACCAGTGATGGTTGTGACTAACCGTTAAGGTACGACCTCTACCCCTGGCGCGAACGCGATGTGTCCGGAAATGTCCTTTCCTCCGTTTCGGATTCGAGCGTACGTGATGCCGCGGACATTCGCGGGCGTTCCCGGTCTGTTCGGAGCGAATGCGCAAACGGATGGCCTCACGCCGATCCGCGGCCAGCGGCTTCCAGCAGCCGCAGCCAGATCTCGCTCACGGTCGGATACGCCGGCACCGCATGCCACAGTCGCTTCAGCGACACCTCGCCGACGACGGCGACCGTGGCCGACTGCAGCAGGTCGGCGACATCGGGCCCGACGAAGGTGGCACCGATGATGACATCGCGGTCGGTGTCGACGACGATCCGCGCCCGTCCGCTGTAACCGTCTTCGCGCAGCGCCGAGCCGGCGACGGCACCGAGATCGTGATCGATCACACGGGTGGAGTATCCGGCATCCGCCGCGGCCTTGGCCGTCAGCCCGACCGACGCGACCTCCGGTTCTCCGAAGACGACCTGCGGCACGGCGGCGTGATCTGCGGTGGCCACATGACGCCCCCACGCCGCATCGTCGACGTCGTCGCCCGCCGCACGAGCGGCGATCACGTCTCCCGCAGCGCGCGCCTGGTACTTGCCCTGGTGGGTGAGCAACGCGCGGCCGTTCACATCGCCGACGGCGTACAGCCAGTCGCTGCCGGGTACGCGGAGCGTGTCATCCGTGCGGATATAGCGGCCAGGTTCAAGACCCGCGACCTCCAGCCCGATGTCACCGCTGCGCGGCGAGCGCCCCGTGGCGGCGAGAACCTCTTCTGCGACGACGTCGCTGCCGTCCCCCAGCGTAAGCGTCACAACACCGCCATCGCGACGAACGCTCACGGTCTCGGTGTTCGTGCGCACGTCGACGCCGAGCTCGCGCAGTCCGTCGCCGACCAGCTCGCCGGCGAACGACTCCATGCCGCCGAGCAGC
>NZ_JAJUFV010000235.1 GCF_029263575.1 Microbacterium sp.
GAGCACGAGGTACTTCAGCTCAGAGAGATCGAGAGTGCCCTTGGCCTGGTGATCCATGATGCGTCCGGGCGTGCCGACGACGACGTGCACGCCGCGGCGCAACGCCGAGAGCTGCTGACCATAGCCCTGGCCGCCGTAGACGGGGAGCACATGCACGCCCTTCATCTTCGATGAGTACGATTCGAATGCCTCGCACACCTGGAGGGCGAGCTCGCGGGTCGGCGCGAGCACGAGCGCCTGCGGCGTCTTCTGGGTGGGGTCGAGATTCTCGAGCACGGGCAGTGCGAACGCGGCGGTCTTGCCGGTGCCGGTCTGCGCTGTTCCCAGCACATCGCGGCCTTGCAGCAGCAGAGGGATGGTGGCGGCCTGGATGGGTGAGGGGGTCTCGTAGCCGAGGTCGCGGATGGCCTTCAGCACGGGCCCGGTGACGCCGAGCTCCTCGAATCCGGGTGCTGCGGGGGACTCGTCTGCGGGCTCGTTCAGGGGTGCGTCTTTTGGGGTCACCAATTAAAGGTAGCGCCCCGAGGTGCGCTGTGCCTGTGAAGACGCGGCACTTTATGCGTCGGTGGTCAGCGAGAGGATCTTCTCCTTGACCTGCCGGCGCAGCACCTTGCCGATCAGCGACTTGGGCAACTCGTCGACCACGAAGATGCGCCGTGGCACTTTGTATGGTGTGAGGATGCCGCGTGCGAACCCGCGGATCGATTCCTCATCGAGCTCCGCGCCCTCGTCGAGCACGACCGCTGCGACGACTTCTTCGCCGGAGTGGTCGCTGGGCAGCCCGATGACGGCGACGTCTTCGACGGACGGATGCTGACGCACGACGTTCTCGACCTCGGTGGGTGAGACGTTGAAGCCACCGGTGATGATGAGCTCCTTGATGCGGTCGACGATCCGCACGAACCCGCCGTCATCGATCGTGACGACGTCGCCCGTGCGATACCAGCCGTCGACGAAGGCCGCCTCTGTCGCCTCTGGTTTGCCGTAGTACCCGCTGAACACCTGAGGCCCGCGCACGACGAGTTCGCCCGGGCTGCCTGCCGGAACGTCCCGCGTGGGCTCGTCCGGATCGACCACGCGGCACTCCGTGCCCGGCAACGGGAGCCCGACGGTGCCCGGCACACGGTTGTCTGCGACGGGGTTCGCCATCAGCACGGGGGAGCACTCGCTGAGCCCATAGCCTTCGACGAGGTATCCGCCGCTGGCCTCTTCGAAGGGCACCACCACCTCATGCGGAAGGGCCATGGCACCGGAGATGGCGACCTCGATTCCGGCGAGGGAGATTCCCTGGGTGCGGGCGACGGTCAGCAGACGCTCGGCGATGGGAGGAACGAGAGGGAGGAACGTCGGCGGGTGCTTCTTCACGACATCGAGCACGAGGTCGGGGTCGAACTTCGGAAACAGCACCAGGCGCGCACCCATGGACATCGCGAACGTCAGGCAGAGCGTGAGCCCGTAGGCGTGGAAC
The DNA here is from genome assembly GCF_029263575.1 of Microbacterium sp. Classification (GTDB taxonomy): domain Bacteria; phylum Actinomycetota; class Actinomycetes; order Actinomycetales; family Microbacteriaceae; genus Microbacterium. Next base: position 1,469 of record NZ_JAJUFV010000235.1, read on the forward strand.
ATGGGAAGTACCGCGTAGACGACGCATCCGTCGCCACGCCGGATCGACGGCACCCAGGCCTGTGACTGAGCGGCGTTGGAGAGCAGATTGCGGTGCGTGAGCGCGGCCCCCTTCGGCGCGCCGGTGGTGCCGGAGGTGTATTGGATGATCGCGAGGTCATCGGTGGCAGGAAGCGGATGCGATGCGGGGAGCGGCTGCGAGCGCACGACCCGCTTCCACTCGATCGCGCCACGGACCTTCTCGGTGAGGGCCGCTCGCGACTCCCGAGCCTTGGCGATGGGCAGCTTCAGAGCCAGGCGGGTGAACAACGGCATCGCGGTGATGATGTCGACCGAGATCAGAGAGTTCACCGCCAGGTCGGCAGGAAACTCCTGCACGGTCCCCACGACCTTGCTCCACACGATCGCGTGCTTGGCGCCGTGGTCTTCGAACTGCTTGCGCAGCTCTCGGGCCGTGTACAGCGGGTTGTGCTCGACGACGACGGCGCCCAATCGCAGCACGGCATAGAAGGCGATGATGTGCTGGGGGCAGTTCGGCAGCACGATCGCGACGGTGTCGCCCGCGCGCACACCCAGCTCACGCAACCCGGATGCGGCACGCGCGATGGCGTCGTGCATCTCGGCGTAGGTCGTCTCCCGGCCGAAGAACTGCAGTGCCACCGCATCCGGATAATCACGCGCCGACGCCGTGACGATGTCGAGAAGCGAACCCGACACAGCGGGCAAATCTTCGGGAACACCCTCTGCGTAGCTGGCGATCCAGGGACGAGGAGGAACGTACGTCGTCATAGCGACAGCCTATGGGCACCCACGGCGCACGGCAGAGCGAACGCGGCGAACTACACTGGGAGGGTGTCTGAAATCACCCCCGAACTCGTGCGCCATCTCGGCGTGCTCGCGCGTATCCAGCTGAACGATGACGAGGTGTCGAAGCTGACCGGCCAGCTCGACGCGATCGTCGACAATATCGCCAAGGTGTCAGAGGTCGCGACCGCCGATGTCGTCGCCACCAGCCACCCCATTGCCCTGGCGAACGTCTTCCGCCCTGATGTGGTCGGCGAGACGCTGACGCGCGAGCAGGTGCTGCAGAACGCGCCGGATGCGGTCGACGGCCGCTTCCGTGTGACGGCGATCCTGGGGGAAGAGCAGTGAGTGAATTGATCAGATTGACGGCGGCTGAACTCGCCGACAAGCTCAGCACCGGTGAGGTCTCGAGCGTCGAGGCCACCCAGGCGCACCTCGACCGCATCGCCGCTGTCGATACCGACGTGCACGCATTCCTACATGTCAATGAAGACGCGCTTCGCGTCGCGGAATCGATCGACGCTCAGCGCAGCGCAGGGGAGAGTCTTCATCCGCTGGCCGGCGTTCCGCTCGCGATCAAAGACGTCCTGGTGACGACTGATCAGCCCACCACGAGCGGGTCGCGCATTCTCGAGGGCTACATCTCGCCCTACGACGCGACGGTCGTGGCACGCGCGCGCGCCGCCGGTCTCGTGCCGCTGGGGAAAACCAACATGGACGAGTTCGCGATGGGGTCGTCCA
>NZ_JAJUFV010000236.1 GCF_029263575.1 Microbacterium sp.
CAGCGCCCCCAGGACGCCACGTACTTCCTCGCGGCCGTCCGCCGGAGACTGAAGTACGACGTGAAACAGGCGACCGTCGCCGTGCCGACGCCCGACGGGCACCGCAGCGTGATCGCGAAGGCGTTCCCGATCTCTATCGATCCCTCGCCCTACCTCGAGCTCATCGGCAAGCCCGAGGTGCAGGCTCGGGCAGCTGAGATACGCCACAGCCTCGGAAACCCGAAGAAGATCCTGCTGGGGGTCGACCGACTCGACTACACCAAAGGCATCCGTCACCGCATCAAGGCCTACGGCGAATTGCTCGCCGAGGGGCGTCTCAGTGTCGAGGACGTCACGTTCATTCAGGTGGCGAGTCCGAGCCGCGAACGGGTGGATGCCTATGTGCATCTGCGCGACGAGATCGAACTCGCTGTCGGACGCATCAACGGAAACACCGACACCGTAGGACATTCCGCTATTCGCTATCTGCACCAGGCCTTTCCGCTCGAAGAGATGGTCGCGCTGTATCTCGCAGCCGACGTGATGCTGGTGACAGCGCTGCGCGACGGCATGAATCTCGTCGCCAAGGAGTACATCGCCACGCGCGCAGACAACCGGGGCGCGCTCGTGCTGAGCGAGTTCACCGGTGCCGCGGACGAGCTTCGACAGGCGGTGATGGTGAACCCGCACGACATCGAATTCCTCAAAGACGCGATCATGACGGCGGTGGAGATGACCCCGACCGAGCAGTCCCGACGGATGCGTGCGCTGCGCCGCCGCGTGCTCGAACACGACGTGAACGCGTGGTCGTCATCGTTCCTGGAGGCGCTGGCGTCCTCTCGCTCGACGCACTCGTGAGAGGCTGGTGGCGACCGATCTGACGAGGAGAATCGCTGTGACCCGCACCTGGAATCCCGAAGCCGTCGAGGACGCTCTCACGCAGATCGCGAGGACGCCGCGGCTCGTGGTCGCGCTCGATTTCGACGGCACGGCATCGCCGCTGGTTCCCGAGCCGATGGCGGCGCGGGCGCTGCCGGAGGTGACGGCGCAGCTCGAGCGTCTCGCAGCGCTTCCTGACACGTTCATCGCCTATGTCTCTGGCCGTAGCATGCACGATCTGCAGGAGATCACCGAGCACACCCCGGCGTCGGTCGTGGCGCTGGCTGGCTCACACGGTGCGCAGTACTGGTTCCCGGGCGGTGACGCTCACAGCGATGAGCTCGAGGACTCGCCCGAAGGCGAGTCGAAGGAAGAGCTGTGGGCTGCTGCTCAGCCGATCGTCGACCGTTACGCCGGTGTTGGTCTCGAGCCCAAGGCGTTCGGGATGGGCATCCACACCCGAAGCGCCACGCCCGAAGACGAAGCGGCGGCGTTCGCCGAGATCGACGCGCTCGTCGCGGCTCGATTTCCGCACTGGCGGCGTCGCGTCGGACACCGTGTGCTGGAGTTCTCGTCACGCCTGGAAGGCAAGGATGCCGCGATGCACCGGTTGCGCGAGCACTTCGCCGCGACGGGCATTCTCTTCGCCGGTGACGATGTGACAGACGAAGACGCGATGCGCGTTCTGGAGCCCGGTGATCTCGGGGTGCGCGTGGGACCGGGGGAGTCTGCCGCAGCGATTCGTGTGGACACTCCACAACAGATTGCGGCGCTTCTGGAGGTGCTCGCGTCCGAGCGGGCCTCCGGACGGGAATAGACTGCCGTCATGTCATCGCACGATCCTTCCTCCAACGCGCCCGTCGACATCAAGCCCCGTAGCCGTGTCGTCACCGACGGCATCGAGGCTACGACCTCCCGAGGCATGCTTCGTGCTGTCGGGATGGGGGATGCCGATTGGGACAAGCCGCAGATCGGCATCGCGTCGAGCTGGAATGAGATCACGCCGTGCAACCTCAGCCTTGACCGCCTCGCGCAGTCCGCGAAGGAGGGCGTGCACTCCGGCGGCGGCTACCCGCTGCAGTTCGGCACCGTGTCGGTCTCGGACGGCATCTCGATGGGCCACGAGGGCATGCACTTCTCTCTCGTCTCGCGTGAGGTGATCGCTGACTCCGTCGAGACCGTCATGATGGCCGAACGTCTCGATGGCAGCGTGCTGCTGGCTGGCTGTGACAAGTCGATCCCGGGCATGCTGATGGCGAGCGCACGCCTGGGGCTGTCGAGCGTCGTCCTTTACGCGGGATCGATCGCTCCGGGCTGGGTGAAGCTCTCGGACGGCACCGAGAAGGACATCACGATCATCGACTCCTTCGAGGGCGTCGGGGCGTGCCGCGCCGGTCGCATGTCGGAGGAGGACCTCAAGCGCATCGAGTGCGCTTTCGCTCCCGGCGAGGGCGCATGCGGTGGCATGTACACGGCCAACACGATGGCATCGGTCGCGGAGGCTCTGGGCCTCAGCCTTCCCGGGTCGGCGGCGCCGCCGTCGGCGGATCGTCGGCGTGACTACTTCGCGCACCGTTCCGGTGAAGCTGTTGTGAACCTGCTGCGTCAGGGCATCACGACGAAGGACATTCTGACCCAGGAGTCGTTCGAGAACGCGATCGCGCTCGCGATGGCTCTCGGCGGCTCGACCAACGTCGTGCTGCACCTGCTGGCGATCGCGCGTGAGGCGCAGGTCGAGCTGAACCTGCACGACTTCAACAGCATCGGCGACCGCACCCCGCACATCGCTGACATGAAGCCCTTCGGCAAGTACGTCATGAACGACGTCGATCGTCAGGGCGGTATCCCGGTGATCATGAAGGCCATGCTCGATGAGGGCCTGCTGCACGGCGATGCCCTCACGGTCACGGGCAAGACTCTCGCTGAGAACCTCGCTGAGCTCAATCCCGACCCGATCGACGGCGAGGTCATCCACAACTTCGACAACCCGATCCACGCGTCCGGTGGCATCACGATCCTGCACGGGTCGATGGCCCCGGAGGGCGCGGTCGTGAAGTCGGCCGGTTTCGACGCCGACGTCTTCGAAGGCCCGGCGCGCGTGTTCGAGCGTGAGCGTGCTGCGATG
>NZ_JAJUFV010000237.1 GCF_029263575.1 Microbacterium sp.
GTGTTCGACCGGCTGCACGACACCCCTGCCCTGATCATCTCGACTCTCGGCGAGACGCTGGTGCAGAATGCCCTGGCGACGGCGCTCTTCGGCGACAACGTCGGCGCCAGCGGTTTCGAGCGCTACGAGGCATATCGCTGGTTCGTGCACCCTGAGCGGGCCCGGTCGTGCTACCCCGAGGCCGACCATGCCCGCAACAGCCGCGCGCAAGTGGCAGGGTTGCGCGCGGCACACGGTGCGATGGGCGCCCAGTCACAGGCCGGGATGCTGGTCGCCGAGCTGTCTCGGCTCAGCCAGGAGTTCCGCGAGCTGTGGGATCAGCATGAGGTCGCGCAGCGATTCGCCGATCACAAGATTCTGATGCACCCCGAAGTCGGCGCGATCGAAGTGGACTGTCAGGTGCTCTTCACGGAGGACCGCGGTCAAGCGCTGCTCGTGCTCACCGCTGCTCCTCGGAGCGAAGACGAAGAGAAGATCCGGTTGCTCGGGGTGCTCGGGGCGCAACAGTTCAGCCAAGACCGACAGATTCGCTGACCGGCGGGACGAACAGCGCAGTCACAACGGTCGCCGTGCGACTTATAGAGTGTGAACATGTCCGGCGATGAGCTGCGCACCCTGCTCGAGGTGCTGCGACGCGAAGCGAGCGAACGCACGGAAGCACTCGCATCCGCTCTGCGTGAGCTGACCCACGACCGCACCGGCCAGAGCGACGACGACGAGCACGATCCGGAAGGGGTGCCGCTGTCGGCGGAATGGTCCCGGCTGAGCGGACTGCTCGACGGCGCTCACGACGAACAGCGACAGGTCGACGACGCGCTCCAACGAATGGACGCCGGCACCTACGGCGTCTGTGTGAACTGCGGCCGCCGCATCCCCGCGGCGCGTTTGCGCGTGCGTCCGTTCGCCGAGCACTGCGTGCCGTGCGCGGAGAAGCTCGGGCGCTGATCCAACTCCACGCACCGAGCCGGCCCCGCAGCGCCTGCGCACCGGTTGTCAACCCTCTCGAGACAGTCGGGAGGACGAGGGATGCTGAACGGACACTTCTGAAAGGAGCATCCGATGAGCGATCCACTCGCCGACGACCCCACCGAGACCGGACTCGACAAGGGACCCGGAGATCCGAACGACGACCGCGCCTACCTCGATGACCTGCCACTCGCACAGGTACAGGACGAGCCCGCTGACGATGGCGGCGTCGATACCGACGAGGCGGACGACGGCACCTGAGCGCGGGCGTTCAGGAGCTCGCCCGACGAATCACGCGACCCCAGTAGGCTGAACGCATCATGGATGAGTTCTTCCGCGGCCTGTGGGACTTCGCCGGCGACAACTGGTGGCTGATATTTCCCATCATGGCGATGGGCGGCGGCGCCGCGAAAGCGTGGGAGCAGAGCGCGAAGCGCCGCCATGAGCGCAAGCTCGAGACTCTGCGCGTAAAGGGAGAACTCAAGGCCGCCCAGCTCGCCGCGCGCGGGGTGGCGCCTGCGGCACCGAAGAAGGTCGAGGCGCAGGAATCGTCGAACCAATTGCTCGCGCGTCTTTTCGCCGAGCACGACGAGATCACCGCGCACTGGCTCGACTATGAGCTCGACGTCGCCAAACTCATCGCGTTCCCTGCGATGAGCGACGGGCGCCAGCCCCTGACGGCAGCGTTCCTGCGGGCCAAGAAGACGGCGGATGCTCTGCGCCCGGCATCCGCCGACGATAAGGTCAGCAAGCAGCAGATCACGGAATACCTGGACGCCGTGGGCAACTACGCCGTCGCCTTCGAGGTCGCTGAGAAGGATGCCCGGCGCCTGCGCGATTCGACATTCACGGATGCCGAGCGCAAGAAGCTCGACCGAGCGCAGAAACTGCTGAAGGTCGCCGTCGACGAATCAGCCACGCAGGCCGAGCGTAACGTCGCCTACAAGCGCGTGCGCGAAGAGCTCGACGGGCTCATCGTGCTCTCGGACGAGGCCGTGACCGTGCTCGAGAAGCAGGTCGCGCGGCAGATCGAAGCGCCCGCGCCACCCGAGCGGATGCCGCGACCGCCGCAGGAGTGACGCGCCGCTGCACTCCTGCTGTCCCGATTCGCTGACGCTGTCCCGATTCGCTGACAAATCTGACAGAAGCGTCCGCAGATCGGGACAACCTCCGCAGATCGGGCGCGTCAACCGCAGCCCGGACGCATCAGCGCAGCTCAACCGGGCCGACCACGGTCCGCCGCCCCTCGCGCAGCCAAATAGCCCCGGTCTCCCGGCGCTCGGTCCGCGTCGAGAATCTGTACCGGTAGCTGACTGCCCGTACCCACCGCGGCCTCGCGCCGTGGAACGGGTCATGTCGCAGCAGCGCGAGCGTCGGAGCATCGGCCTCGAGCAGTCGCGCGAGGAACACCCTGAACCAGTCGTCGAGCGAGCGCCCGAGCGGCAGGAACCACATCAGCCAGTCCAGTCGCAGATGGTACGGGGCGAACTGGCGCGGCACGCGCCGCACATCCCCGGGTTTGCCCTTGAATTCGTATTCGCGCCAGTGCGCGGCATCCGGATCCGGATCGCGCGTCCCCTCGACGACGATCTCGATGCGCTCCTTCGTCACGGTGCCGAACGCGCCGTAGGCGTTCGCGAGCTGCCAATCGTTGAAACTCGCGTTCATCAGCTGACGGCGTGCGAACAGATTGCGTAGCGCCGGCCAGCTGAGAACGAGATAGAGGATGCCGATGGCCGAGGTGATCACGGTCCAATACAGCGGCAGCGGGTCCGGCCACGTGTCGGCGACGGGCGCCGACCCGAAGGGCGAGGCCGGCAGACCGATCGCCGAGAAGGCGATCACGATCGTCGCCCAGTTCAACCACGCGAAGTTGCCGGTCACAACGAGCCAGAACTGCGTCAGCAACACGACCGTGCCGGCGACCGCGCCGATGATCGCGGGCACCGGGCTGTCGATCCA
>NZ_JAJUFV010000238.1 GCF_029263575.1 Microbacterium sp.
CAGGATCGACGCCCCCGCATCGACGAGGTCGTGCACGCCGTCGGCGGTGACGATGTTTCCGGCGACCAGCGGAATGCCGAGATTGAGCGCCGACACGGCAGCCAGCGCCCCGAGCATCCCCTCCTGGTGTCCGTGCGCAGTATCCACCACGATCGCATCGGCCCCAGCCCCGACGAGCGCGCGGGCCTTGGCCGCGACGTCGCCGTTGATGCCGACCGCGGCGCCGACCGCGAGTCGTCCGTTCGCGTCGACCGCCGGGGCATAGAGAGTCGCGCGCAGCGCGCTTCGAGCGCTGAGGGTTCCGACGAGGCGACCGTGGTCGACGACGGTCACCACGTCGGCATCCGTCTCGGTGATGACGTCGAACGCGGCACGGGCGTCCGTGACGTCCTCCGCGTCGAGAGCTGGCACGCCGCGGTGCACCAGATCTCCCAGCTGCGCGTCGGGCAGTGCCGTGGCGAGACGCGACGCCGGAAGGATGCCGCGTACGGCCTCGGCGTCCACCGCATCACGACCGGCGCCATCTGCCACGACGATACCGTGGCCCGACACGGGCGGCAGCAGTCGCAGAGCGTCGGAGACGGTCGCATTCGGAGCAAGGATCAGCGCCGTGTCCCAGGAGACGGGCTGGCTCTTGACATCGCGGATGGCCGCGTCGAGATCTTGCAGCGGCATGTCCTGCGGGAGGATGCCGAGACCGCCGCGGCGGGCGAGCACAGCGGCCAGGCGTGCGCCCGTGACCGAGTTCATGTTCGAGGCCACCAGAGGAATGGTCGCCGGCGTGCCATCGTGAGGTGCGAGGTCGACCTCGAGGCGGCTGGTGACCGCCGACCGACGCGGCACGAGGAACACATCCGAATAAGTCAAATCGACCGCGGGCTGCTCGCTGACGAACTCCATAGCTCCACGGTAGCTTTTCCTGCGGTGAAACGGGCTGCTTCGCTCGCCTGCCCCACCGCCAGAACACGTTAGGCTAGTAACGAGGATGCGCGAGGCGGGGGCTTCCCGTGACCGCGCACGTTCATGAGTGTTCAGCGATGAAAGAGGGCGATAGCGCGTGGCTAACCAGGTGACCGGCGTCGGCGGTTCTGACGACGGAGAGTTTGGAGCCAATACGTGGCTCGTCGACGAGCTCTACGTGCAGTTCAAAGCAGACCGCAACTCCGTCGACAAGGAGTGGTGGCCGATCCTGGAGAACTACGAGCCCAGCACCCCGTCGACGCCATCGACGTCTTCGGCGACCACCCCGGCTCAGGCTGCCTCGGCCGAGCATCCGGTGACCGCTCCGGTTCCTGTCATCGGCTCGCAGCCCAAGGCGCGCACGACGGCGAAGCCCGCCGCCACGACGCCGATCCCGGCACAGGCACCCAAGCCCACGGCGAAGAAGTCCGACGAGTCAGAAGAAGCAGACGACGGGCAAGACACGGTCACGACTCTGCGCGGTCTGACCAAGACCCTCGCCGCGAACATGGATCAGTCGCTCACTGTTCCCACCGCGACGAGTGTCCGAACGATTCCCGCCAAGCTGATGATCGACAACCGCATCGTCATCAATAACCACATGTCGCGCTCGCGCGGTGGCAAGATCAGCTTCACCCACCTGATCGGCTGGGCTCTGATCCAGACGCTGAAAGAGTTCCCCAGTCAGAACGTCTCCTACGCCGAGATCGACGGCAAGCCCTCGGTCATCGCTCCGGCCCATGTGAACCTCGGCATCGCGATCGACCTGCCCAAGCCCGATGGCACCCGTGCGCTGCTGGTGCCGAGCATCAAGCGCGCCGACACGCTAACGTTCACCGAATACCTCGCGGCGTACGAAGACCTCGTCACGCGCGCACGCAACAACAAGCTGACCGCGGCCGATCACGCCGGTGCGACCATCTCGCTGACCAACCCCGGCGGCATCGGCACCGTGCACTCGGTGCCCCGTCTGATGAAGGGGCAGGGCTGCATCATCGGCGCCGGTGCCCTCGAGTACCCGGCGGAGTTCCAGGGCGCGAGCCCCAAGACGCTTTCTGAGCTCGGCATCGGCAAGACGATCACCCTCACCAGCACCTACGATCACCGGGTGATCCAGGGAGCCGGATCCGGCGAGTTCCTCAAGAAGGTGCACGAGCTGCTCATCGGCGAACGCGGCTTCTACGACGACATCTTCGCGGGCCTGCGCATCCCCTACGCCCCCATCCGGTGGAACCCCGACATCGCGGTCGACCTCGCCGAGCGCGTCGACAAGCAGTCGCGGGTGCAGGAGCTGATCAACTCCTACCGTGTGCGCGGTCACCTCATGGCCGACATCGACCCGCTCGAGTACGTGCAGCGCTCGCACCCCGACCTCGAGATCGAGAGTCACGGCCTGACCTTCTGGGATCTCGACCGCGAGTTCGTCACCGGCGGCTTCGGCGGCAAGCGCGTGATGAAGCTGCGTGAGGTTCTCGGTGTGCTGCGTGACTCGTACTGCCGCACGCTCGGCATCGAGTACATGCACATCCAGGATCCCGATCAGCGCCGCTGGTTCCAGGAGAAGCTCGAGGTCAAGTATCAGAAGCCGGGCCACGACGAGCAACTTCGTGTGCTGCGCAAGCTCAACGAGGCTGAAGCGTTCGAGACGTTCCTGCAGACGAAGTTCGTCGGTCAGAAGCGGTTCTCGCTGGAAGGCGGCGAGTCGCTCATTCCACTGCTCGACGAGATCTTGCAGGGAGCTGCCACCGCGGGCCTGGAGGGCGCCGC
>NZ_JAJUFV010000239.1 GCF_029263575.1 Microbacterium sp.
CGATGATGCTGGCGAACGTCGAGGGGCGGCCGATGCCGTGCTCTTCGAGGGCCTTCACGAGCGAGGCCTCGGTGTAGCGCGGCTTGGGGGTGGTCTTGTGGCCCTTCGCCTCGGCATCCGACATGGTGAGCTCGTCGCCCACGGCAACGGCGGGAAGCGATTGGCTCGAGTCGGCGTCGGTGTCGCCGCGTTTCTCGTCGCGCCCCTCTTCGTACGCCTCGAGGAATCCCTTGAAGGTGTAGACCGTGCCGGATGCGGTGAACTCAGCCGTCTGACCGTCAGCGTCGACGGCGAGGGTGACCGTGGTGGTCTCGTATTTCGCATCGGCCATCTGGCTGGCGACCGTGCGCTTCCAGATCAGGTCGTACAGGCGCAGCTCTTCGCGATCGAGTTCGCCCGAGACCGAAGACGGCTTGCGGAAGTTGTCGCCCGAGGGACGAATCGCCTCGTGCGCCTCCTGCGCGTTCTTGCTCTTGGACCGGTACACGCGCGGCTTGAGCGGAACGGCATTGTCGCCGTACAGCGCGACCGCCTGGCTGCGCGCCGCCTGCACGGCCTGCGTGCTGAGCGCGACCGAGTCGGTTCGCATATAGGTGATGAAGCCCTTTTCATACAGGCGTTGGGCGGCGCTCATGGCCTGCTTCGCGCTCATCGAGAGCTTGCGCCCTGCTTCCTGCTGCATCGTCGAGGTGGTGAACGGTGCGTACGGGCTGCGGGTGCCGGGCTTCGCCTCGACCTTGGTGACCGTGCCGGTGCCCGCCGTGTCGACGGCATGCGCGAGAGCGGTGGCGTCCTTCTCGGACAGGACGACGACGGCCTTCTTGAGCTTTCCGAGGTCGTCGAAGTCGCCACCGCGGGCGAGCGCACCGCCGTCGAGGCGGACGAGGCGCACGCGGAACGAGCTGCCGCTGGCGGCGGATGCCTCGACATCCCAGTACTCGGCGCTCACGAACGCCATGCGCTCGCGCTCGCGCTCGACGATCATGCGGGTGGCGGCCGACTGCACGCGGCCAGCGGAGAGGCCGGTCTTGACCTTGTACCAGAGCACGGGTGAGACGTCCCACCCGTAGAGGCGGTCGAGGATGCGCCGGGTCTCCTGCGCATCGACGAGAGCGATATCGAGCTCGCGCGTGTTGCCGACGGCGGCTTGGATGGCGTCTTTGGTGATCTCGTGGAACACCATGCGTTTGACGGGCACCTTCGGCTTGAGCGTCTCGAGAAGATGCCAGGCGATCGCTTCACCTTCGCGGTCTTCATCCGTCGCGAGCAGGAGCTCGTCGGCGTTCTTCAGGGCGCGCTTGAGTTCGGAGACCGTCTTCGTCTTGCGCTCGGAGACGACGTAATAGGGATCGAAGCCGTTGTCGACGTCGATCGAGTACTTCCCGTACGCGGCCTTGTCGGCGGCGGGGATGTCCTTCTTGTCAGCGAGATCGCGGATGTGTCCGACCGAGCTGAGCACCTCGTAGTCATCTCCGAGGTATCCCTGAATCGACCGCATCTTCGTCGGAGACTCGACAATGACGAGCTTCTTGCCTTCAGCCAAGAGTGCGTCCTTTCTTCGAAGCACACCATACACACCACTGTCGTGGAGCGTTCACAGCAGAGCTGTGGAGAGAGCTATGGGGTGAAGCCGTCAGAATCCCTCGGGTGGGCCCGCTCGGGCACGGGAGACGGCAGCAAGACCAGCGTAGACCGCCTGAGCCTGCACTGTCGCCACCGTGCCGTCCAGAACGCAGGAAATCAGCGTCGCACCGGATGCCTCGGCAACTCGAGCGCCCAGCGCACACGGGTCCTCGTTCGTGACGATTGCGCCGGATGCCGCATCCGCAGCCGCGAGAGCGGCGGCATCCGCCGCGGCGGCGACGCGCTGCGCGGTGACGGCCGCCCCACCGACCGCGGCGAGACCGACCGATAGCGACGCTGCCACCACCAGCACGCCCGCCGACAGCGCCGTACCCGCCATCAGAGCCCTCCGCTGAGCGCACAGCTGGAAGCCGACAGCGGGATGGAGATGATGCGACCGACCGAGACGTCGACATTCGCGCTCACGCAGGTGAGGTCGCCGCGCGTTTCGTGCGTCACGGCTGCGTCGGTGACGGATGCCGCAACCGCCGCATGCGCGGCCGCTGTGCTTTCGCCGCGCCCGAGGAGGCGCGCGGCATCGGCTGTGGCATCCTGCAACGCCACCTGCTGCGACGCCGCCCCCAGCGCGCCCGCCCCGAGCAGCAGCGTGAGTGCCACGGCGGGAAGGGCGAGTGCGAGCTCGGCGGCGGTCGATCCGCGCTCGGAATCAGACCGAGACATGACGCACCCGGTTACGACACGGTGAGCGCTCGGCGCACCAGATCGGTGAGGATGCCGCGCACCTCGTCCGAGCGCATGATGACCACAAGCAGCCCCGCGAAGGCGACAGCGGCCATGGTCGTGATCGCGTATTCGGCGGTGGCCGCGCCCGACTCGTCGGTGAAGAGTCTGGCTGCGTGCGCTCTGGTGAGTGTGGGAATGGTGTTCATGGTGTTCCTTCTTTCTTTCGGTGTTTTCTTTCGGCATGCCGTCACAGGGGCAACGGCGTGGAGGTGAGGACAGAGAGC
>NZ_JAJUFV010000240.1 GCF_029263575.1 Microbacterium sp.
AGCTGGGAGCCCGATCGCGCATCATGCTCGCCGGCTACACCGACGATCCGGGTCGTGTGCTCGATCGCGCCAGCGTGGTGGTCACCTCGACCGCTTTCGAAGGACAACCGCTCTCGATCTTCGAATCCCTGATGCACGGCACGCCCGTCGTCTCCTACGACGTTCGCTACGGCATCCGCGACGTGCTGGGCGACGGCGGTGGCATCCTCGTACCCGATGGCGACGAGCGCGCGCTGGCGGATGCCCTGCGGCAGGTGCTCACCGATTCCGCACTGCACGCACGTCTTGTCGCTGAGGCTCCGAGCGCGGTATCCGCGTGGAGCAGCGAGCGCGCGGTCGGGGCACTCGCCGACACGGTGCGCGGTGCGCTCGCGGCCACGCCACGGCGCTGACACGCGACTCACGGCGCCGACCACGACGCAACCCTGACGAGAATCGCTGAACTTTTCTTGCGGGATGTCGATCGGCGCTCTTCCCGTTCGACGTCTTGAGTGAGAGGGTCGAAAAGCGGCCCCGATTCAAGGAGAATAATCATGAAGTTCATGCTGATCATGCGCGCGACCGACGAGGCTGTCGAGGCGTACAACGAGGTTCCGTTCGAGCAGATCATCGAAGCGATGGGCAAGTACAACGAATCGATGATGAAGGCCGGGGTGCTGGCGGCAGGCGAGGGGCTCACCGATGCCGCAGAGGGTTTCGTCGTCGACTTCTCCGGCGAGGAACCGCTCGTCACCGACGGGCCGTACGGCGAGACCAAAGAGCTGTTCAACGGGTTCTGGATCGTCGAGGTCTCCAGCCGCGAAGAGGCCGTCGAATGGGCCAAGCGTGCACCGCTGGGGGCGGGATCGTTCCTGGAGGTACGACGCGTGACCGAGATGGATGACTTCCCCGCGGACAACGAGTGGATCCAGAAGGAAGCGGGCTGGCGCGAAGAGCAGGCACAGCGGGGGCAGCAGTAGAGTCACCTGATGACTCAGACCACAGGCGATTCGGCGGTGCGATCCACGACCGACGTGGAGCGCACCGTCGCCGCCGTGTGGCGCATCGAATCGGGCAAGATCGTCGCCACCCTCACCCGCATGGTGGGCGATTTCGGGTTCGCTGAAGATCTCGCGCAGGATGCGCTACTCGACGCTCTGAAGCAGTGGCCCGTCGAGGGCGTGCCGCGAAACCCTGCTGCCTGGCTCACCGCCGTCGCCAAACGGAAGGCGATCGACGGTTGGCGCCGCCAAGAACGCCTGGACGATCGCATCGCGGTGATCGCGCACGACCTGGACCGGGAACAGGCGGATGCCGCGGATGCTGACCCGTGGGACCCAGACAGCATTGACGACGACCTGCTCCGGTTGGTGTTCATCTCGTGCCACCCGGTGCTCTCGCGTGAGGCACGCGTCGCCCTGACGCTGCGGGTGGTGGCCGGCCTGTCGAGCGAACAGATCGCGCGGGCCCTCCTCGTGCCGGTTGCCACCGTGCAGCAGCGCATCGTGCGGGCGAAGAAGACCCTGGCCGCGGCGAACGTCGCATTCGAGGTTCCGCCGCGAGAGGAGCATCCCGCGCGTCTCGGGGCCGTGCTCGGGGTGCTCTATCTGATCTTCAACGAGGGGCACGCCGCCAGCAGCGGGACGGATTGGATGCGCACCGAACTCGGGGTCGAGGCGATACGACTTGCCCGCGTGCTTGTCGGACTGGTTCCGAAAGAGCGAGACGCGCATAGCCTGTTGGCGCTGATGGAACTGACGGCCGCGCGATTCCTGGCCCGCACCGACGCCCGCGGAAAACCCGTGCTGCTCGCCGATCAGGATCGATCACGCTGGGATCGCGGTCGAATATCGCGTGGGCGGGCAGCGCTCGCCGCAGCCGATGCGCTTGGCGGACGCACGGCATATGGCCTGCAAGCGGCGATCGCCGAATGCCACGCCGTGGCGGCGTCTGTCGACGACACCGACTGGGAGCATATCGTCGTGCTGTACGAAGCGCTCGGCCGCGTCGCTCCCTCGCCGATCGTCGAGCTCAACCGCGCTGCGGCCGTCGCGATGGCGACGGGCCCGGCATCCGCTCTGCGCATCATCGATGAGCTTGCGGCATCCGGCGCTCTGCGCGACTACCACCTGCTCCCGGCGACGCGTGGAGAGATGCTGTCACGACTCGGGCGTGACGAAGAAGCGCGCTCGGCGTTCGCTGCCGCCGCGAAGCTCGCGGGCAACGACGCCGAACGCGCCCTTCTCGAGGCCAAAGCCTCGGGTCAGCCCGTCTAGTCGCGGACCTTGCTGCCGCGGCCGACGATCAGGCCGTAGATCAGCAGCACGATGATCGCACCGCCGATGGCGAGAGCCCAGGTTGACAGGCTCCAGAACTCGTTGAGGCCGACACCGAAGATCATGCCGCCTAGCCAGCCGCCGAGAATAGCACCGACGACGCCGAGGATGAGCGTCACGATCCAGCCGCCGCCCTGCTTACCGGGCAGGATCAGTTTGGCGATGGCGCCAGCGATCAATCCGAGGATGAGAAATGCTAAGAAACCCATGATGTGTGCTCCTTCTCTGTAGCGGTGAGATAAGAATGCTCCTGTTC
>NZ_JAJUFV010000241.1 GCF_029263575.1 Microbacterium sp.
CGCGCGCCCAGAGATGCCCGAGATTGTGCGCGGGGTCGGTCGTGTCGTACAGGTCCCTGGCTCCCTGACGGGCTCGGGCGTGGGCGATCGCCGACGCCAGCGTGGTCTTTCCCACGCCGCCTTTTCCGCCCACGAAGAGGATGCTCCGGCGCTCATCCATCAGCAGCATGACATCTGATCCAACGGTGATCGTGGCATTCCCATGCGCCGATGCCACGCGTGGAAGTCCTCGGCGAGCAGCGGCATCAACTCTGCGCTGTAGTACGCGGCGGGATCGGGAACCCCCAGTGCCTCTCCGAGCACGACGAGCGTAAACAGGTCGTCCTCATCGCGGCGCTCGCGCGCCAGTGTCTGCCGGTAGGGGCCGGCGTAGTACTCCGCCAGCCCCTCACGGAAGGCGGCCCAGCGCCGCAGAAGACGCTGGACCGCCGTTCGGTGCGTCACAGATCAGACCTCCTCGCGCACCGCCTGCACGTTGGCATCCTCGTCCTCGTCCTCTGGCGGATCCTTCGCAGCCTTGCGCATGGCGATGATCGCCTCGATCGCGACCCACACGCTCGCGACGATGATGATGACATCGAGCGCGAACAGCAGCCAGTCGGGTTGACTCGGATCGGTGAACGAGACCAGCTGTTCGATCGCTGCCCAGAACGACAGCACGAACACGAAGATCAACGGAAGCAACGCTGGCAAGGGGTTTCGCCGTTTGCGGATGAGCATCACGGCGATGATCGACAGCGTCAGCGATGCCATCAGCTGGTTCGTCGTGCCGAACAGCGGCCAGATGCGCAGACCTCCTTCGCCCCCGAGGCCCTGCGAGAACGTCAACCCGAGCCCGACCACCACGACGATGAGGGTCGCGGGGACCTTCGTGATGCGGATGCGCATCGAGTCGCCGATCTCCTGCACCACGAACCGCAGCAACCGCATACCTGTATCCATGGTCGTCGCGGCGAACAGCACAGCCATGGTCGCCAGCACCGTGGCGCTCAGCGAGGCCGGAAGGCCGATGCCGTTCTGCATCAGCATCCCGCCGCCCTCGACGAATGCAGCAACACCGCCCGCGCCGAATGCGCTGTACACCTCTTCCCACTCGGTCACGGTGCGGAATCCGCCGATGACCGCGAGGATCGTGCCGAGCGACAGAAGTCCCTCGCCGACCGCGCCGAAGTAGCCGACGAAGCGGGAGTCGGTCTCTTTGTCGAGCTGCTTCGAGCTCGTACCTGACGACACCATGCCGTGGAATCCTGAGATGGCGCCACAGGCGATCGTGACGAACAGCAATGGAATCATGCTCGGCGTGCCCTCCGGCAGAGCCGTGTTGAACATCGGGGCGACGATCTCGGGCTTGGTTGCCGTGAAGAGCGCACCGATCAGCACCGCACCGTAGAGCAGCGCTAGACCGATGAACAGCTGCACGCCGTTGATGTAGTCGCGCGGCTGCAGCAGCACCCACACCGGCAGCAGTGAGGCGATCGCACCGTAGATGAATAGCGCGAGGATCCAGAAGGTCGCCGGGCCCATTCCGAGGAAGTTCTCCGGCAACACCACCGGCACCTGATCGCCGAGAACGATCAGCGCATACAGCGCGACGATGCCTACGACCGTCACGGGAATCAGCGGCCAGCGCAGTCGATAGACCGCCACGCCGACGAGCAGGGCGACCACGATCGCACCCCACGTCGGGATGACCGCGCTCGGCGTGCTGATCAGCAGGTTCTTGATCACGACCGCGAAGGCCGCGATCACCATGAGCAGCAGTAGGAATATCACCACGAGGAAGAGATTCGCGCCGCGCTTGCCGATGTAACGGGCAGACAGCGCGCCGATCGAGCGCCCTTTATTGCGGGTCGATGCCCAGAGCGCGCCGAAGTCGTGCATTCCCGCGAAGAACACCGTGCCGAGCGTGACCCACAGGAAGGCCGGCAACCAGCCCCAGATCACGGCGATCGCGGGGCCGACGATCGGCGCCGCACCCGCCACCGAGGTGAAGTGGTGGCCCCACAGGATGAACTTGTTGGTCGGAACGTAGTCGACGCCGTCGTTGAGCTCGTGCGCTGGCGTCTTGAACGACGCATCGAGCTTGTACACGCGTTTGGCGAGGTATTTGGAATAGACGAAGTAGCCGAATGCGAACAGCGCGAGGCCGATCAGCATCAACAGAAGGGAGCTCATCGTGTTTGTTTCCTTCCTTCTCAGGCACGACGGTGCGCCCGAATGGCCTCCACGCTAGCAAACCTGGGAGATTCCTGAGTGCGACTAAGCGGCGTTTCAGCGCGCCCCGACGGATGCCGCGAGCAGCTCCTGTGTGAACGGATGCCGCGGCTCAGCGAACACCGCAGTCACAGGGCCGTGCTCCACGATCTCGCCGCGTTGCATCACCAGCACGTCGTCGGACACCGCCGCCACGACATCGAGGTCGTGCGACACGAAGATCACCGTCAGTCCCCTCTCGCGTTGCAGTCGTGCGAGCAACTCCAGCACCTTCTCGCGCACTGAGGAATCAAGCGCCGAGACCGGCTCGTC
>NZ_JAJUFV010000242.1 GCF_029263575.1 Microbacterium sp.
GAGACGGCGACAGCGCATCACCAGCGCTCAGACATCAGTGCCGTTCCGGCAGCCGGTGTCGTCGCCGAAGCCATGGTCGCGATCGAGCTGGCGAACTCCGTTCTGGAGAAGTTCGGCGGAGACAGCGTCGGTGAGACTGGGCGCAATCTGCAGAGTTACCTCGACGCGATCCCCGCCGAGTTGCGCACGGCTCCGGCATCGGAGGCTGCGCTGATCGCCCACGATGAGCGCTCCTGAGCTGCTGACCGTCGTGCTCGTCGGCCCCATGGGCGCGGGCAAGACGAGTATCGGCCGCAAGGTTGCAAAGCAGCTCGGCGTGGCCTTCACCGACACCGACAAGAGCATCGTTCGCGAGCACGGCCCGATCCCCGAGATCTTCGCCCAGCAGGGGGAAGAGCGTTTTCGTCAGCTCGAGCGCATTGCCGTCAGTGGCGCGCTGGACGACGGGGGAGTGATCTCGCTGGGCGGCGGCGCCGTCACCTCGGCGCAGACGCGCGAGCTGCTGCGGCAGCATCCCGTCGTCTTTCTCACCGTGACACCGGAAGCCGTCGCGGCGCGCATCCGGGGCGGGACTAGGCCGTTGCTGGCCGGCGATGATCCGCTGGCGACGTGGACAGAGATCTACGAGCAGCGTCGAAGCTGGTACGAAGAGGTCGCGACGCTGACAGTCGACACCTCACGGCGGCCGATGCATCGCATCGCCGCAGAGATCGCAGCATGGAGGAAAGAGCTGACATGAGTACGACCACCGTTTCTGTGACCGGGCAGACCCCCTATGACATCACGGTCGGTCGGGACATCCTCGACCGCGTCTCCCAGGCCCTGGAGCCCGGCGTGCGAAAGGTGCTGGTCGTGCATCCGCCGACGCTCGCGGCCCGCGCCGCGGAGCTGCGTGACCGGCTCCTCGCCGACACGGCAGACGGGCCACGCGATGTGCTGCTCGCTGAGATCCCCGATGCCGAGCAGGGAAAGCGCATCGAGGTCGCGGCATTCTGCTGGCAGATCATGGGACAGTCCGATTTCACGCGCACGGATGCGGTCATCGGGTACGGCGGCGGTGCTGTCACCGACCTTGCCGGCTTCGTGGCTGCGACGTGGCTGCGCGGCGTTCAGGTCGTTCAGGTGCCCACGACCGTCCTCGGCCTCGTCGATGCCGCGGTCGGCGGAAAGACCGGAGTCAACACCAACGAGGGCAAGAACCTTGTCGGGGCCTTCTGGGCGCCGCGCGCGGTGATCGGCGACCTCGACGAGCTGGGCAGTCTCAGCGCGCATGAGGCGACCGCCGGCTATGCCGAGGTCGTGAAGGCCGGATTCATCTGGGCGCCCGAGATTCTCGACACGATCGAAGCGGATCCCGCCCGCGCCGTCGATACGTCCACGGACGAGTTCCGTCGCACCATCGAGCTCGCTATCGAGATGAAGGCCCGGGTGGTGTCGGAAGACTTCCGCGAAGCGGGCCAGCGCGAGATTCTCAACTACGGTCACACGCTCGGCCACGCGATCGAGCACGCCGAGAGGTATCGCTGGCGTCACGGCGCTGCGATCTCGGTGGGGATGCTCTTCGCCGCCGAGCTCTCGCGTCTCGCCGGTCGCCTGTCGGATGCCGCCGCAGAGCGGCATCGTGGTGTGCTGGAGTCGCTCGGGCTGCCGACCAGCTATCGTCGGGGAGCGTGGCCGTCTCTGCTGGCCACCATGCAGCGCGACAAGAAGAGCCGCGGGGGGATGCTCCGCTTCATCGTGCTCGATGACATCGCCAAGCCCACGGTGCTCCAGGCTCCCGATGAGTCGTTGCTGTTCGCCGCCTACCAGGAGGTCGGCGAGTGAGCGTGCAGGTTCGCCGCATCCGCGCCCACGAGTGGCAGCAGGTGCGCGCACTGCGCTTGGACGCCGTCCGCGACCCGGCAGCGGCCATCGCCTTCCTGCACACCTATGAGGAAGAGGCTCAGCACGACGACACGTTCTGGCAAGACCGGGCAGCCGGCGGCGCAAGCGGCGACACGGTAGCGCAGTTCATCGCCGAAGCCGGCGGCGAGTGGGTGGGAACCATCTCGGTGCTGCGCACGGATGCGGGAATCGCTGATCATCATGACCGTGAGGTGAGTGCCGCACGCAGCGACGTCGTCGGGGTCTTCGTGCGACCGGATTTCCGCGGGCACGGCATCGTCGATCGGCTGTTCGAGGCCGCGGCCGAGTGGGCACGTGCGATCGGTGACGCACGCCTCGTGCTCGACGTGCACGTCGACAACCATCGAGCCCAGGCTGCCTATCGCCGGCTCGGCTTCGCTGACACCGGCGTGCGATTCGAAGGCACGATCGGTCCCGAGCTCGAGATGGCTCTTTCGCTCGGCGTCTCGTCACCGCGGCGGATCCTGCTGGTGAACGGGCCGAACCTCAATCTGCTCGGCACGCGGGAACCGGATATCTATGGTTCGGAGACGCTCGCGGATGTCGAGCGCATCACGACCGAGGCCGCTGCGGTATCCGGGTTCGAGGTACGAAGCATCCAGAGCAATCA
>NZ_JAJUFV010000243.1 GCF_029263575.1 Microbacterium sp.
ATCGCCCGCGTCGTCTTCAGCTCGTCTGCGGCTGTCTACTTCGGTGAGGGAGGGGGAGGGGTCGATGAATCCGCCCCGATCGCTCCGTCGAGCCCCTATGCCACCACCAAGGCAATGGTTGAGAACATCCTTGCTGACACGGCCCAGGCCGGCAGCATCCGATCCATCGCGCTGCGTTACTTCAATCCGATCGGCGCCGACCCGCGCCTGCGCACCGGGCTCCAGAACCCCACGCCGTCTCACGCTCTCGGCAAGATCATGCAGGCATCCGCCGACGAGCCGTTCACGATCACAGGCACCGACTGGCCCACCCGCGACGGGTCGGGCCTGCGCGACTACATCCACGTCTGGGATCTCGCACTCGCCCATGTGGCGGCCGTGCGCCGCTTCGACGAGGTCGCCACGTCGGCTGAGCCGTACCAGGTCATCAATGTCGGCACCGGCGACGGCGTGACCGTGCGCGAACTCGTCGCAGCCTATGAGCGCGTCACCGGAGAGTCACTGCCCGTCGTCGAAGGCGACCGACGCCCCGGCGACCAGGCAGGCGCCTATGCGATCGTCGACCGAGCAGCCGAGGTGCTCGGCTGGAAGTCCGAGCGCTCTATCGACGACGGCGTACGCGACGCGCTGGGCTGGGCAGAGAAACTGCGCACGCTGGCCTGACGCCGCTACTGCGAAGGCAACGTCGGAATGACGCCCGTGTTCGCCGCGTCGATGTTCTCGCGCCACGAACGAGACTGACCTGCACGCAACGCGCACAGCACGAGCAAGAACCAGCCGGCGCCGACGATCGTGAAGCTCTCGAACATCGAATCGACCGCCAGCGTCACGAGCACGAGCGGGGTCCAGGCATACACGACCGAGCGACGAACGCTCGCCACCAGCCACGATCGAATAAGCGCGACGGCCCCGAGGATCAAGAACAGCAGCAGCCCGGCGATGCCCAGCTGAAGCAGCACGTCGAAGAACGAGTTCAACGCCGTCTGGTGGTGGTCGTCGAGCAAGAAGTTGATGTACGTGAACGGATACTCGCCGCGCTGCCACGAACCGAACCAACCCCACCCCTGGAACGGGCGGATCGCGACGAAATCGAGGATCTGATTCCACAGGTCGGCGCGCGTCGAAAAATCTGACCCCGCACCCATCCAGGCGATGATCGGATGCCGCAACGCGAACGCCACGATCACAGACGCCGTGGCGGCAGCTCCGAGCACCCACTGCACGATGTTGCGCCGTGACGCCGGCGTGTGCCGGACGAGAGTCAGAGCCGCGGTCACGACACCGACGATCACCGCGAGCACGAGAACCGTCGGCGACGCCGACAGCAGGGCGAGAAAGCCCGCCAGAGCGATCGAGGGGATCGCCACCGGCGCGACCACCGACTGCGTGCGCCACTCGATCACGAACGTGATGAGTGCGATGACCGCGATGAATCCCAGCATGTTGCGCGTGCCGAAGATGCCCTGAATCGGCCCACCCGCCGCGAGATTTCCCTCGATGCTGAGAAACACAATTGGCAGGTCGATCAAGATGCCCGAGAGGATCTCCAGCAGCAGCGATGTCACCAGCAGCACCCGCAGTGTGTCGCCGATCGCGCGTACCGTCTGCAGCGTGTCCCGCAGGTGCCCCACCGTGATCGCGAGAAAGGCGAAGCCGAACGTCCACAGCCATCCGAAGAATGTGTCGGCGCGATCCGTCGACCACAGCATGCTGATGAGCGTCAGAGCGAGAAACGCCAGTAGCGAGAACGGAGCGAACCGCAGCAGCGATATCTCCTCACGCCGCACGAACAGAATCGCCGCACCCAGCGCGCACAGCAGCAGAATGATGGTCGCGAACGTCGAAGGCGACGTCATCCGCTCGATCGCGAAAGACCCGAACGTCGCACCGAGCGTGGCGAGCGTGTAGGCACGCGCCATCTCGACCGAGCCGAGCAGCCGAATCAGTCCGACACGGGCGGGCGTCATGGCACCCGTCGTGGCTTGCGCCCGCGCTCGGTGATGCGCATCTGCTCGCTGAGTCCGACGCCCACCAGCGGCACCGACTTGATCTTGAACGACAACAGCATGAGAAGCATCCATCCCCAGAGCATGATGGGCGTCGACTCGGCAAGCCCCTGCACCAGCAGAATGACGGTGAACAGCAAGGGCAGCAGCGTCAGCGGCGAGTAGGGGCGATCGGCGCGCAGATCCCACCGGGGGCGATCAGCGGCGAAGAACCACGCGCGCCACAGCAGCGACAGGTAGGCGCACACCATGAGCACGAGACCGACGACGCCGAGCTGCATCAACACATCCAGCCACATGTTGTGCGCGTGGAACACGGTGATGTGGTGGTCGACGATCCAGCCGTCGAATGCCGGATCGCTGGGAATCCACGGACTCGAGAACCCATTTCCGAAGATCGGATGCGTCGCTGCGCGCTCGAGAACCTTGCTCCAGATGAGATCGGTGCGGCCGGTCAGATCGGCGCTGCGACCCAGCGCCTCCAGCAGCGGAC
>NZ_JAJUFV010000244.1 GCF_029263575.1 Microbacterium sp.
GAGGCGCCGAAGCACGCCGACAATGAGCGACTCATCGTTGCCCGCGGTGAGGCCGCGTATGTGCTGCTAAACCTCTTCCCGTACAACTCGGGCCATCTCCTCGTCTGCCCGTACCGCCATATCGCGACGTACGATCAGGCGTCGGATGCGGAAGTCGCTGAAATCGGCGCCTTGACGCAGATCGGCATGCGGGTGCTGCGCGAGGTGTCCAACTGCGACGGCTTCAACCTCGGCATGAACCAGGGCGCCGTCGCGGGTGCCGGTGTGGATGCGCACCTTCACCAGCACATCGTGCCGCGGTGGAAATCGGACGCGAACTTCTTCCCGATCATCGCGAAGACCAAGGCTCTGCCGCAGTTGCTTGGCGAAGTGCGCGACGCCGTCGCCGGGGCGTGGCCGACGACGTGAGGCGGGGTTCCGACCCTTCGACAGGCTCAGGGAGCGGACGGGCGGAAGCTCAGGGAGCGGGGTTCCGACCCTTCGACAGGCTCAGGGAGCGGAACGACAGGCTCAGGAAGCGGAGCGGGCGGTTCAGCGCACCTGGCGGGCGGTGAACTGCATGCGCGGGTGCGCGTAGTGCTCCTGCGCTTCGATGAGCTGCAATTCTCGCGCGCCCGAGTCCAGCGTCAGCTGCAGCAGGTCGAACACGCTCGAGGCGGTGCGCTCCAGCGCCACTTGGGCACTGCCTGTCGACACATAGTGGGCGGTGAACAGCGCAGCGGTGACATCGCCTGAGCCGTTGGCCTTCAACGGCAGGTGCGGTGTCTGAACGATCCAAGCGCCCGTCTGGTCGGCCGCGAGCATCTCGATCGTTCCCTCTTCGCGGTCGGGACGCTCGACGCTCGTAACAAGCACGGTCTGCGGCCCCATCGCGAACGCCGCATCCACGGATGCGAGCGTCGACTCCAGCGTGTCGGGTTCGGTGCCGGTCAGATATCCGAGTTCGAACTGGTTCGGGGTGATGATGTCCGCGACGGGAACCACGCGCTCGCGCAGCAGATCGGGGATGGCCGGGGCTACGAAGCATCCGGATTTCGCATTTCCCATGACCGGGTCGCAGGCGTACACCGCCGAGGGGTGAGCCGCCTTCACCCGCGCGACGGCGTCGATGATGACGTCCGCGATCCCTTCTCCACCCTGATAGCCCGACAGCACGGCCTCGACGTCGGCGAACGCGCCGCGCTCTTCGATCCCGGTGATGACATCGCGCACGTCACTCGGATCGATCAGCGGCCCGCGCCAGGCACCATAGCCGGTGTGGTTCGAGAAGTTCACGGTGTACACCGGCAGCACGTCGACACCGATGCGCTGAAGAGGGAACACCGCGGCCGAGTTTCCGACATGCCCGTAGGCGACAGCAGACTGGATGGAGAGGATCGTCATCCTTCGATCTTCTCACTGCCGGAGCTTCGCGCGCACGCGCTCCGGCTCACTGGACGGATGCGTCGATGTCGGCGACCAGCTGCTCGGCATCCGTCTCAGACAGATCGTGCACCGTCAGTCGAAGATGACGCGACGGCCCATCACGCCCGCTCAGCAGGAATCTGTCGCCCGTGCGTACCAGCCACCCGCGTCGCATGAGTCGCTCTGCGGCCACGTCGGCGGCGACGGGCAACTCGACCCAGAGGTTCATTCCGTCCGAGTAATTCGCGATCAGACCGCGTTCGCGGAGCCTCTCGGCGAACGCCCTGTTGCGCGCGGCATAGTGTCGACCGGCATCTGTGATCTCGGAGCGCACGGAATCGTCGTCGAGCAAGCCAACGGCCAGACGCTGCAGCAGATGGCTCACCCAGGTCGTGCCGGGACTCAGACGCATCGCCAGGCGATCAGCCGTCTCGGGGTCTGTCGCCGCGATCGCGAGACACATGTCGGGCCCGAGGAACTTCGACACCGACCGCAGCAGCGCGAAACGGCGGTGATTCGGACCGATCAGACTCTCATAGGGCCGATCCGAGAGCATCGAGAAGTGATCGTCTTCGATGATGAGGACATACGGATGCTCGGCCAGCACTGCGCGCAGCGCGGCAGCGCGTTCGGAGGAGAGGCTTGCTCCGGTCGGGTTCTGCGCACGTGGTGTGCAGATGACCGCGCGCACACCGGCGTCGAGCGCTGCGTTGAGCCCGTCGACGGTCATGCCCTCGTCATCGACCGCGACCGGCACCGCGCGGTAGCCTCCCAATCGCACGGTGTGGATGCTGGCGAGAAAACAGGGGTCTTCGAGGGCAACCGCATCGTCTCGCGTCAGGGCCTGCGCGAGGAGGCGCTCGACGGCGTCGACAGCTCCGCTGGTCACCGTGATGCGGAAGTCTGCGGCCGGAAGATCTGCCCCGATCCAGGAGCGTGACCAGGCCGCCAGAGCGGGGTCGATGACGGGCTCGCCATACAGTACGGGGCGGCCC
>NZ_JAJUFV010000245.1 GCF_029263575.1 Microbacterium sp.
GGGACATCCACCGCGAGGCCCCCGGCTTCGACGCCCTCGAGCCCAAGCGGGAGGTGTTCGAGTGCGGCATCAAGGTCATCGACCTCCTCACCCCCTACCTGCGGGGCGGCAAGATCGGCCTGTTCGGCGGCGCGGGCGTCGGCAAGACCGTCCTCATTCAGGAGATGATCCAGCGCGTCGCGCAGGACCACGGTGGTGTGTCGGTGTTCGCCGGTGTCGGTGAGCGTACCCGTGAGGGTAACGACCTGATTCACGAGATGGAAGAGGCAGGTGTCTTCGACAAGACCGCGCTTGTCTTCGGTCAGATGGACGAGCCCCCGGGGACGCGTCTTCGTGTCGCGCTGTCGGCTCTGACAATGGCGGAGTACTTCCGCGACGTGCAGAAGCAGGACGTGCTGCTGTTCATCGACAACATCTTCCGTTTCACTCAGGCCGGTTCTGAGGTCTCGACGCTGCTGGGCCGTATGCCCTCCGCCGTGGGCTACCAGCCGAACCTCGCCGACGAGATGGGTGTGCTCCAGGAACGCATCACTTCTACCCGCGGTCACTCGATCACGTCGCTGCAGGCGATCTACGTGCCCGCCGACGACTACACCGACCCGGCACCGGCGACGACCTTCGCGCACCTCGACGCCACGACGGAGCTCAGCCGTGAGATCGCATCGAAGGGGCTGTACCCTGCTATCGATCCGCTGACCTCCACATCGCGCATCATGGACCCCCGCTACTTGGGTGAGGACCACTACCGCGTCGCCACGACGGTCAAGCAGATTCTCCAGAAGAACAAAGAACTTCAGGAGATCATCGCGATCCTCGGTGTCGACGAGCTGTCCGAAGAGGACAAGATCGTCGTGTCGCGTGCACGTCGTATCCAGCAGTTCCTCTCGCAGAACACCTACATGGCGAAGAAGTTCACTAACGTCGAGGGATCGACGGTTCCGCTCAAGGACACGATCGAGTCGTTCGACGCGATTGCCAAGGGCGACTTCGACCACGTGGCCGAGCAGGCCTTCTTCAACGTCGGCGGCATCAGCGACGTCGAAGAGAAGTGGGCGCAGATCCAGAAGGAGAACGCCTGATCATGGCATTGCAGGTCAGCCTTGTCTCCGCGGACGCGGAGGTGTGGACGGGAGAGGCATCCCTCGTGGTTGCAAAGACCGTCGAGGGTGAGATCGGCATCATGACCGGCCACGAGCCGATTCTCGCGATCCTCGCCGAGGGTCAGGTTCGCATCACGCAGTCTGACGGCACCAAGGTGCTGGCGAACGCGCAGGATGGCTTCCTCTCGATGGACAGCGACCGGCTCACGATCGTCGCAGGCAACGCGGCGCTCATCGCCTGAGAAACGCATAGCGGACGCGCCCGTCTTTCGACCGTCAGGGTCGAGGGCGGGCGCGTTCTCGTGTGTGGAGAACATGAAGATCTTCCTCCCTCCCTCTGAGACGAAACGTCCCGGTGGCACAGGCACGGCGCTCGCGGTTGCGAGCCTGGCGCTGCCACGGCTTTCATCCGCACGGATGACGGTGCTCGACGCTCTGATCGAGCTGTCGCAGGATCCCGCTGAGGCTCGTCGGGTGTTAAGGCTCAGCGAGCGTCAGCTCGACGACATCGTTCACAACGCCGCGCTGCGTGAAGCTCCAACGATGCCGGCTGTCGATCGCTACACCGGCGTTCTCTACGACGCGCTCGATGCCGATACCCTTTCGACGCCTGCGCGGCGGTGGCTGAAGCAGCATGTCTGGATCCATTCCGCGCCATTCGGACCGATCGGTGCGCTCGACGCGATACCGAACTATCGTCTCGCCGCCGGCACGTCGATCCCGGGAATGCCGCCGTTGCGTCGGCACTGGGCGGCGGCGACCTCTGACGCGATAGCAGGGGAGGGCCCGGCATTCGTGCTCGACTTGCGCAGCGAGGCCTACGTTGCGCTCGGGCCGATTCCCGCGACGGTGCCCTCCGCCTATGTGCGCGTCGTCACCGGACAGGGGAAGGCGCTCAATCACTTCAACAAGAAGGCCAAGGGCGAGCTCGTTCGCGCGCTGGCCGAGGACAGGCCACGGGCACGTTCGCTGCCGGCGTTGCAGAGCTGGGCTGCCGAACGCGGCATCGTCCTGCGGGACTCGGATGCTGCGGACGTGGTCGAGCTCGTCGTCGCGGATTGATTACCGCCACAGCGGGGCTCAGAAATGGGGAGCGCTGTTCGGTGCGTCGCATTGCCGTAGGCGCGGCGACACCGCTACCATGACGAATGCGAAGCTCCTGGGCTTTGCTACAGGGGGCGAGGTACGTTCCCTCAGTCAAAGGAATGTGAGTCACATGTACTCCGACTATGGAACAGCTTATGCAGGGATGCTGGCGTTGTTCGCCCTGTTCGGCTTCCTCCTGA
>NZ_JAJUFV010000246.1 GCF_029263575.1 Microbacterium sp.
CGCGGACGAGCACGAGCGAGTGCTCCTGCAGGTTGTGGCCCTCACCGGGGATGTAGGCGGTGACCTCGGTGCCGTTGCGAAGCTTCACACGAGCGACCTTGCGCATCGCGGAGTTCGGCTTCTTCGGCGTGGTGGTGTAGACGCGGGTGCATACCCCGGCCTGCTGCGGGTTCGACTTGAGCGCCGGCGCCTTGGTCGTGGTGACCTTGGGCGAGCGACCCTTGCGAACCAACTGCTGAATAGTTGGCACGTTCTCTCCTCATAATGCTGCACGGTGACAGCGTGATGGGTTTCACATCATGACCCACCAGCCAGGCGGATTCGCCGAGCTTTTGGTGTGGTGGGTATGCCGTGGGGGCTGACCGATATGGATCGGAGCCCAGTCTGCGCACGCCAAGACGTACACACACCTGATCAAGTGTAATGGTGCGTAACGTGCCGGTCAAATGAAGCAGGCTCGCTCACCGCAGATCGCGAATACGCGCCACCACAGTGCTCTCGTTCCCCGTTCGACGCTCGTAGGTGACGGCGATGGTGAGCAGCACAGCACCGATCACCGCGAGGGTGATCCACCACGGCATCGACTGCACTCCCCGACCGATCTGCACCGCGAAGACGAAGACGTTCTCGATCGGAAGCACCAGCATCCCCAGAATGAACGGAGCGGCCAGACGCCTGGCAGCCCCGACCATGATCGCACCCAGCGCGAGTGCCATGACGAGAATCGCCCGCCACGTCAGCGGATCTGTGAACGTCGCCACGATCGAGGCGCTCATCATGGTGACGATGCCGGGAGCCAGCAGCGCCCACGAACTCTGCCAGCGGGCGGGCCATTCGTTCAGGGCGGCGGATGCCGAGGCATCCGCCATACTCGCGGATGCCTGGCGCATACCGGCGATGCCCGCCAGCAGCAGGAACGCCCCCAACGGCAGGGAGAACCATTCGACCCGCAGATCACGCGGACTCCACGCGACAACCGCCGTGACGAACGAGACCGAGAACAATAGCCACACCGGCGGCAGCGTCGTGCGGCCTGCACGCGCACCCGCGACCGCGACGAGCACGAGCAGTCCGAGCATGAGCGTCCACATCAACCAGATCGACGCCCAGTCGCGTTCGATCGCACCCCAGGTGCCGATCGCGAGAGCGAGCACGGCCGGCGCCGTCAGCCACCGCGATCGACTCATCCGCGCCGGCGCCGTTTGGCGGATGCCGCGAGCGGCGACCGTCAAGATGATGGCTGCGACGGCGGCAGAACCGAAGCAGGCGAAGAACAGCCCCACGCCGTGCAAGAAGCTCAGCTCGCCACCGAGCCCCATCCGCACGCCCTGAACAGGACCGGCAACAGCGGCCACAGCCGCTGCGACATAGGTCGGCAGCACCAGCGCACGCATGCGCGGCGAGCGCGCGAACCCCGCACCGAACAGGAGCAGCACGATCCCGGCGGCCAGCAGCGCCAACGCCCGCCACGGCAGCGCGTCGGGGGCGACGACCGCGCCGGCGGCAGCGCCCGCATCCGCTGACCGCGCGAAGGCGAGCAGCGCGAGAGTCGGCAGCACGGCGACGCCCAGCCCTGCGGCGAAGAGCCCGCGCGCACCGCGCATGTCTGGCTTTCGGGCGGCGAGAAGGCCAGCGACCAGCGCCGCCGCGAGGGCGGGCGGCAGCACAGAGGCCTCGACCAGCGCGACGCCGTTCAGCGCCCACACGCACCAGAGCGCCCCGGTGAATGCGGCCCCGGCGACCCACCAGCCATAGCGGCGGCCTGTGAAGACAGCACTGGCACCCGCACCGATGCCCAGCAGAATCAGCACGAGGAAGGTCGTCCCGAGACCGGACGCCTCGCGGGCGAGAGCGAGCACGGTGGCAATCGCGCCGGTCAGCAGCGCGGAGGCTTCGATCGCGATGCGGGCGGCGGCCGCGGCATCCGCTCTGAGTCGATTGCGGCGCAATGCGTCGCGAACAAGAGTCGTCGATGGCAGGACGAGTGCGACGATCGCGGCGATCACGGGCAGGGTCACCGGTGACGCGCTCACAGCCAGCACCTGCGCGCCCAGGCAGACGACGACCACGGCGATCGTCGGCACGAGCATCC
>NZ_JAJUFV010000247.1 GCF_029263575.1 Microbacterium sp.
CAGGTCTGAGGCACTGGGCAGCGATGTCGCCGGGCTCGCGTCGACCAGCCCCGGCACGACGGCCGCAGCAGCGACGACTCCGGCGACTACGAGTGCCGCAGATCCGGTGCCGACCAACGCTCCGATACCGGTGATCGCGCCTCCGCTGGAGCCGCTTCCGCCGCTGGCTGTGCCGCCCAGACCGCCCGTGGCACCGCCATCCGTCGCGATGAGCGGTGAGGCGCCAGTCGCAGCTCCCACCGCCGCACCGCTGTCGAATACGCCGGTCGGAATCGGCGCGGCCGCGATGACAGCCGGCGTGCTCTGGAGAGTGGCGATGTACCCCGAAGCGCCAGCGACGCCGAGTACGAGGGGAAGCAGCACCAGCGCCAGCCGATCTGAGACGTCTTTCGCTTCGGCGGCGACGATGACGCAGCTCGCGCACTCGTCGATGTGTCGCTCAAGACGCTTGCTATCGCGCGAGCTCAGGTTGCCGCGGGAGTGCGCACCGAGGTGCTCGATCGTCCAGCGACATTCGGAATCTTCCCCGGCCTGGCGAAGGTGCGCCAGAATCCACGCTTCACGCAGCCCCTCGCGGGCGCGGAACGCCAGCTGCGAGACAGCGCCCGCCTTCATGCCGAGCAGGGGAGCGACCGTCGCCGGTTTCATCTGCTCGATCTCGGTGTACCAGAGGACTTCTTGCCACCGCGCCGGAAGGCTGCGGAACGCCTCGGCGGTCAGATCGTGGTCGATCGCTTCGTCAGCTGCGTCAGCCGTGCTGGACGGGTCAACGATGACATCGAGCTCGTCGATCGGTGTCTCGCGCCGTGAGCGCCCCCACGCCGCGGCCGTATTGCGGATGCTGGTGAACAGGTAGGCGCGGAAGGAACCGTTGGGGCCGCCGCCCTTCAGAATCGCCTGGTAGATGCGGGTGTACGACTCTTGCACCAGGTCGTCGGGGTCGATGCTCGATGTGATCGAGCGTGCCACCGACGTGCCTGCGAGGTAGTGCCGACTCCACAGTTCTCCGAACGCGGCTCGGTCACCCGAGCGGGTACGGAGAACGAGGTCGGCGTCTGCTGTCGCCGCGTCGGAAGTGCTGGTATTCGACAAAATCATCCAGGTTCAGTGAGGCGCGGATGCGACCCACGAGGCAAGAAACGAGCAGCGAGATCTGCCCGCACATCCCCGCTATTCTCTCGTGAATGGCCCGCGGAGGCCACCCCTGTGCATAACTCTTTGAGCGAACTCATCAAGATCTCTTTCGTGTTCTGCGTAATGAAGTCGGTTGTTCGTCGTCTCATCAGTGAGGGATCTCATCGGGTGGGCTTCGGAACCCTGGGGAGGAGAGCCAGGCCCACCCGCTCTCACCTTCGCGATGCGAGCGCAGCTCCCGTCTGCACGTGGCGAACCTGCAGCTGCGCGTCGAGCAGCACGGCGTCTCCCAGGTACCCAGGAGCGAGGCGCCCGAGCTGCGTTGCGAGCCCGATCGCCTCTGCCGGGGTCTGCGTCAGCGCGCGAACGGCGTCGGGCAGCGCGACGCCGGCCTGGACCGCGCGCAGCATGGCCACATCCTGCGTGAGCGTCGACCCGGCTATCGATCCGGTGTCATC